>CAZKPR010000057.1:0-20585 GCA_964554685.1 uncultured Leptospirales bacterium
AGCCCCGCGATGGGTACCTGACATCCCCCCCCGAGAGCCGTCAGGAAGGCCCTCTCGCAGAGTACCGCTTCCCGGGCGTCAGGATCGTCGAGTGCCCTTACGATTTCCGCGATTTCATGATCGTCGCGACGTATCTCCACAGCCAGGGAGGCCTGTCCGACGGCGGGAATGATGATCGATTCGGGTATGATCTCGGTGGCCGTGTCACTCATTCCAAGGCGTTCCAGGCCCGAAAACGCGAGGAGCGTTCCCTCGATGCGTGAATCGTCCCTCATTTTTTTCAACCGCGACTGCACATTACCGCGTATATCGATGATTTCAAGGCCCGGCCTGAAGGCGAGGAGCTGTGCCTTTCGTCGCAGGCTCCCCGTCGCGACGATATCGCCCGCTCGCAGATCCGCCAGCGCCTTTCCGTTCCTGGATATGAACACGTCACGCGGATCAATGCGCGCGGTGATGGCTCCAATGACACAGCCATGGGGGAGCTCCGTCGGCATGTCCTTCATCGAATGAACCGCCAGATCGATGGCTCCCCCGAGGAGCTCCTTTTCAATCTCTTTCGTGAAGAGTCCCTTGTCGCCTATCTTTGAAAGCGGGGCATCCAGGATTTTATCGCCGGTGGTCCTGATAACCTGTATCTCGATATCAATGCCGGGATTCAGTTTTTTGAGAGCATCTCGCACCTGCGTGCTCTGAACAACGGCAAGCCTGCTCCCCCGTGAGCCAATTCGTATTGATCGCCTTGAACCCATGCATCCTCCGCTGGCGTAACGTTACCCGGCCGGGCATATATTAATCAAGCAAGTATTTTTCTTGCAAAATATCCCGCTGTTTTATGATAGTATATCTGCAGAGGCGGGAACGCATCATGGATCGATAAAGCCGGTCAATGCTACTCTCCACCTCATGTGTATCCACAAAATACCGGGAATGCAATCAGCCTTGGAACATAATCACCATCGACCCAGAAGGAACAGGGCATCACACCAGGTCCGAGAGCTTGTGGCGGAAACCGTTCCGGACCGGAAAAAACTGATCATGCCGCATTTCATCATGGAAGGCAAGTCAGCGAGCGAGCCCGTTCTCTCCATGCCCGGGATATCCAGGCATACCATCCCGATGGCGCTCAAGGAAATCGAATCCGATTACCGTCTCGGCATCGACAAGATACTGCTCTTCGGCATTCCATCTAAAAAGGACGATGTGGGAAGCGGCGCCTACGATCGAAACGGCATCGTGCAGCGGGCGCTTCGGGAGATCAAGAAGCACCTTCCCGGCGTCATGGTCATCACCGACGTCTGCCTCTGCGAGTACACCGACCATGGCCACTGCGGGCTTGTGGAGGGGGGAAAGATACTCAATGACCCGACCCTTGAGCTCCTGGCAAGGACGGCCCTTTCCCATGCAGAATCTGGTTCCGACATGGTTGCCCCATCGGACATGATGGACGGCAGGGTGGGGGCCATTCGTGCCGCCCTTGACAGGAACGGGTTTGACGACCTGCCGATCATGGCCTATTCAGCTAAATACTCTTCCGCCTTTTACGGTCCCTTTCGCGAGGCCGCCGGTTCCGCCCCCAGGTTCGGTGACCGCAGCACCTACCAGATGGATTTCCGCAATGCCAGGGAAGGGGAGATGGAGGTCGAAAGGGATATCCTGGAAGGGGCCGATATAATAATGGTGAAACCGGCCCTCTCCTACCTTGACGTGATATACCGGGTGAGGTGCCGGATCTCCGCCCCCCTCTGCGCCTATAACGTAAGCGGCGAGTACGCGATGGTAAAATCCATGGCCGCGGCGGGATACTGCGACGAGGAAAGAATGACACGGGAGATCATCACATCCATTTTCAGGGCCGGCGCAGACATGATTCTATCCTACCACACGCGGGACATTTTTACGCACGGGTGGCTTCAATGACCATCGATAAATCGCGCAGTCTTTACCGAAGGGCACGCAAACTTATGCCGGGAGGCGTAAGTTCACCGGTCCGGTCATTCAAATCCGTTGAAGGTGAACCGGTGTACATCAAGCGCGGGACCGGTTCCCGCATGGTCGATGAAGACGAAAACGAGTACATCGATTATTGCATGTCCTGGGGCCCCCTCATGCTCGGCCACGCCGACCCGGATGTGATACGCGCGATCCGCCGCGTTGCGAAAAACGGCACCAGTTTCGGGACCTCAAACGCACATGAAATCACCCTCGCGCGTCTTATCGCCCGCAGGTTCCCCTCGATCGACATGCTTCGTTTCGTAAATTCCGGTACTGAAGCCACGATGAGCGCCATCCGCCTCGCCAGGGGTGTCACCGGGAGAGATAAGATCGTCAAGTTTGACGGGTGCTATCACGGTCACGTCGATCACCTTCTCGTGGCGGCCGGTTCCGGTCTCGCGACCTTCGGGACTCCCGATTCGGCGGGTATCACACAGAACAATGCGCGTGACACAATCGTGTCGCCATTCAATGATATCGAGTCACTGGCAAGAATATTCGATCAGGAAGGAGCCTCCATCGCCGCCGTAATAATGGAGCCGGTTCCCTGCAACTATGGCCTCATGCTTCCCGACAGATCCTTTCTCGCGGGCACGAGGGAACTCTGCGACTGCAACGGTTCCCTTCTCATATTCGACGAGGTCATTACCGGGTTCCGCCTCGCACCCGGTGGAGCCCAGGAATACTTCGGCATCACGCCGGATATCACCACTCTGGGAAAGATTATCGGAGGCGGACTTCCAGTTGGAGCATACGGTTCAAGGCGCTCGATAATGGAACACGTGTCCCCACAGGGCTCGGTGTACCAGGCCGGGACACTCTCGGGCAACCCTCTCGCCATGGTTGCGGGAATACAGACATTAAAAAAACTGGACAAAATTGGCGCCTGTGAAATGCTTCATAACAAGGGCGAATTGATGGATGATCTCCTTCGACCAGCGCTTGAACGCTATAAAGGCAGGGTTTTATTTCAGCGGCTTGAATCGGTATTCTCGGTATATTTCACCGGGGAGAAATCGGTGAGCACCCTGGCACAGGTCAAATCATGCGACATGAACGCCTTTGGCCGTTTCCATGCCGAGATGCTAAAGAGGAAGATATATTTATCTCCCTCGGGATACGAGGTCGGGTTTCTGTCAACCGCCCACGGAAACGATGATATCGAACTCACCGCCGCTGCGTTCAGCGACTCCCTTGACTCGGTTTTTGCAAGGTGACCCTGAAGATGAACAAGAAGGACGAAACATCTGAAATAGTGCTTATTGGGATGAGCCACAAGACTGCCCCGATCGAGATACGCGAGCAGTTCACGTTTGACAGGGAAACCCTGTCCCGTTTCTATTCACTGGTCCCTTCATGCGGTATCGAAGAGGTTGTCTACCTGGCAACCTGCAACCGCGTTGAATTATATTTCACTGCGGGGGATCGTCACCACGCGGTGGAGAAGCTGACTGAACTCGTCGAGGAATTCACGGGATTATCACGGGATGATTTTGCTCCCTATATCTACCGCAAAAATTCACGTGACGTGGTGCTGCATCTCCTCACGGTGGCCTCGTCCCTCGACTCGATGGTGATCGGGGAAAACGAGATACTCGGCCAGATCAAGCAGGCCTATCGCGATTCCGTCATGCACAAGAACAGCGGCATCCTGCTCAACCGCCTTTTTCACCAGGCCTTCAACACGGCGAAAAAGGTCCGCACCCGCACCGGGATAGCCCAGAACCCGCTTTCCATTGCTTACATCGCCGTTGAGCAGGCGAGGAAGATATTTGGCGGCGATCTCACCGGCCGGAGCGCCCTTCTCGTCGGGGCGGGTGAAATGGGCGAGCTTATCCTGAAGTATCTCACAAAGGACAGCATCGGGGCAATCATCGTTGCGAACCGGTCACTCCATAACGCCGAGACCGTGGTTGAAAGGATCAATGTGAACGCGCGCATCATACCGATGTCCGAGATAGCCGGCGAGGCGGCACGGGTCGACATCATCATCACCTCCGTCGCGTGCCACGACTATATTCTTGATTCTACCGCCCTTAACGCCATCGTGTCCGAAAGGGGAGGGCGCCCGCTCTGCGTAATCGATATTGCCGTCCCCCGCAATGTGGACCCTGACGCCGTGAATATGGATGGCATAACCCTCTGCAATATCGACGACCTCAAGGCGATTGCGGACGAGAACATGAAGACAAGGCTCGGCGAGGTCGAGGCCGCGCTTCAGATCGTCAATACCGATGCCGCCGATCTCTTCGAATGGTACGAGGGACTCGAAATGGTCCCGATGATCGTGCGGATGCAGCAGAGCTTTGAAAAGATCAGGGAACGTGAAATTGAAAAATATCGGAAACGCCGGGGCAACGACGTGACCGAAGAGGAAATGACCCTCGTCGAGGAACTTACGCGGCAGATAATATCGAAGATTCTTCACAATCCCATCATGGCGATCAAGGAAAACAAGTCACTCCAGCTCCAGGGATATCATACCAAGGAGGCGATCAAGCAGAAGATCCAGGTCATCGAGGAACTCTTTAAAATATGATCATGGAAAATATCCCGCGCCTTGTCTTCTGGGAACTGACAAGGGCGTGCAACCTTAACTGCATTCATTGCCGCGCCGAGGCCGAACGGGGACCCTTTGAAGGGGAGCTCACACTTGAAGAGATACGGCGCGTCCTTGACGAAATCTCCTCACGCTACTCACCCATTATCGTTCTTACCGGCGGAGAGCCCCTGGTGCGCCCGGATATTTTTGATGTCGCAGACCATGCCCGACACGCGGGACTGAGGACCGCCCTGGCCACGAACGGCACCCTGATCGATAGCGGCATCGCCGGTCGAATCAGGGATTCCGGCATACAGCGTGTCAGTGTTTCACTGGACGGCGCCGAAGCACCCACTCACGACGGTTTTCGTGGCATCCCGGGGTCCTTCGACCGGGCGCTGGAAGGGATAGCCCGCCTTTCCGGGGCAGGCGTGGAATTCCAGATCAATACAACCATAACCCGACGGAACGAAGACCAGGTCGAGGAGATCATGTCCCTCGCTGAGCGGCTCCGCGCGAAGGCCCTTCATATTTTCATGCTTGTTCCCGTCGGATGCGGGGTGGAGATCGCTGACACGGAAATGATCTCTCCCGAGCGATATGAATCGCTGTTGAACTGGTTCTATGATAAATCGGGAACCACCTCCCTTGAATTGAAGGCAACATGTGCCCCTCACTACTACCGTATCATGAGGCAAAGGGCCCGGGAGGAGAGGAGGAAACTCTCGTTCGAGAAGGACGGCATGGCCGCAGTAACGAGGGGTTGCCTCGCCGGCACCGGCGTATGCTTCATCTCTCACCGCGGGGAAGTGAGACCATGCGGATATCTGCCCCTTGACGCGGGCAGCGTGAGGGAACAATCATTCGTGGAAATATGGGAACGTTCACCCCTCTTCCTCGAATTACGGAATCTCGGGAACCTGAAGGGGAAATGCGGGGTGTGCGAGTACAAGACCGTCTGCGCCGGCTGCAGGGCAAGGGCCTATCACCAGACGGGCGATTACCTGTCAGACGAACCCTATTGCACGTACGTTCCGTCAGGCATGAGAAAATGATGCGTTATACCGAAAAGGAGGCTATGGTCCTTGACAGGGTGCAGCGCGATTTCCCCCGGGGCACCAGACCGTTTAACGCCATGGCCCGCGATCTCGCGATTGACGAACATGATCTTCTGGATGTAATTCGGGACCTCAGGGAGCGAAGCGTTATCCGGAGCATCTCAGGAATATTCAACCCCGAACGCCTCGGCTACGCTTCAGCCCTCATCGCGTTTGCCGTCGATCCCCCCTCCGTCGAGTCTGCGGCGTTCTTCATAAACGCCCATCCCGGAGTGAGCCATAATTACCTGCGTGATCATCATTTCAACATCTGGTTCACCCTGGCCGCAGGAGACCAGGAGCGGCTTGATGCCTACGTGAATATACTGGCAAAGAGGGCGGGAGCCAGGGAATACCTGGTGCTTCCCGTAGAAAAAATGTACAAAATCGGGGTCCATTTCGCCGTTCAGGCCGATGGATCCGGGGGCTCCATCCATGCCCCCGGTGCTCCATCCCCTGTGGCCGGGGCAGCGAAATACGCACGCGTCTCTGGTGACGAGTTTGAGGCCGTGAGAATCCTCCAGGCGGACTGTCCCATTGACCCGGAGCCTTTCTCGCGACTGGTTGAACGGGAGCGTTCATATCTCGACGCCGGGAATGTGGCGCGGATAGGTGCGGAACTGAGAGAAAAGGGCGTCATGAGACGATATTCAGCCGTGCTTCGTCATCGCGAAGTCGGATTCAAGGCCAATGCCATGACGGCCTGGCGGCCTGATTCCAGCAGACCCCTTGATGAAATAGTCGGCACATTTCGCAAAAGCCAGTCCGTTTCTCATCTCTATCTCCGCCGTGCCCGCAGGGGCACCTGGGACCACCCTCTTTTCGCGATGATCCACGCCAGGAGCCAGGACGAGCTGGCGGAAATAGTTGGCACCCTTTCTCGGGCATCAGGTATCGGCGACTACATGTTACTGCCGACTCTTCGCGAATTCAAGAAGGAGAGGGTGATATATTTCTCGCGATCCTTCGAAGAATGGGAGGCCGATGCAGGCATATGATCGATATTGGCAAGCTCTTCTGCGGTGGCACGTCGATTGGCGACCCCCTTCGGTATGGGACGAAAACCGGCCCTGACTGCCACGGCAACAAGCCTCATGATGCGGTTCCCCTCGCGATGGAGAGGCGTCCCATCGTGGTATGGAGCACAACGCGCACTTGCAATCTCAGATGCGTCCATTGCTATACCGATTCCGACGCCGGCGTGTATTCCGGTGAACTGACAACGGACGAAGGCCTCGATCTCATCGATGATCTCTCCTCGTTCAGGATCCCTTCACTTCTTTTTTCCGGTGGAGAACCCATGATGAGAAAGGATCTTTTCAGGCTTATCCATCATGCATCGGAGAGGAACATACGTCCTGTCATCTCCACCAACGGAACACTCATAGACCGACCAACGGCACAGCGCATCAAGGATACCGGCGTGGTCTATGTCGGTATCAGCCTTGACGGCATGGAAGAGGTAAATGACCTTTTCCGGGGGGTGAAAGGAGCGTTCCGGAGCGCCATGAAGGGATTCGAAAACTGTGCCGCGGTTGGACAGAAAGTGGGATTACGTCTTACCCTCACGAAAAGAAATTTCGCGGACCTTCACCGAATTTTCGATTTCATCGAGCATGAGGGCATCAACCGTGCCTGCTTCTACCATCTCGTCTACTCCGGTCGCGGGGGTGAACTCTACGCCGACGACCTCACACATGCGGAATCCCGGCTGGCCATGGACATCATACTTGAAAGAACCGCGGATTTTTTCAGACGAAAACTCGATATCAACATCCTCACTGTGGACAACCATGCAGATGGGGTGTATCTATACCGCGCCCTTGGGTCCCGGGACCCCGAGCGGGCGGAAGAGGTCCGCCGCCTCCTGGCATGGAACGGAGGGGGAGCCCACTCCACCGGCGTCGGCATCGGCAACATCGATTTTTTCGGGAACGTCCACCCTGACCAGTTCTGGCAGGATTACACTTTCGGCAACATTCGGGAAAGATCATTCGGAGACATATGGCTCGATGAACGCGATCAGCTCATGAAGGGGTTGAAGCACAAGGCCGAGTATATCAAGGGAAGGTGCCGCCTCTGCCGCTACGTATCTCTCTGCACGGGTTCCATGCGTGTCCGCGCGTTCAGGACCTATGGCGACCCGTGGGCCCCCGATCCCCAGTGCTATCTCACTGATGACGAGATAGGCCTCGATCCTGACAAGAAGAAGGAACTTTCAGATACGGGTGAAGATTTCCCCGTACCGAAGGAGCTGGCCGCGACATGAAACTCTATCCCCTCATGCTCTCCGTGGAAGACAGGAATGCGGTGGTGATAGGCGGCGGCAGCGTTGCTGCGCGCAAGGTGAGTGATCTCGTTGAAAGGGGGGCGCGCGTCACGGTTATCGCCCCGGATGTTGATCCTGCCATCATCGAACTGCAGGTGCAGCATTCCGGTCGAATTGAAATCGTGCACAGGGAATACGCGCCAGGCGATCTCAAGGGCGCCTTTATTGTTTTTTCCGCAACCGACGATGAATCGGTTACGGAGCGAGTGTTCAACGAATCCGGCGAGTTGAACGTGCTCCTTAATGCGGTCGATGATCCCGATCATTGCGGATTCTTCGTTCCCTCATGGTTCAGCAGGGGAGGTCTGGTGGTGGCGGTATCGACCAGCGGGATTTCTCCGGCCCTTGCGGCTCGGATAAGGCGGGAAATCGAGGGTATCATCCCTGGAGATATCGAAGAGACCCTTTCCGCCCTCCACCGCGCGCGAACCGTTCTGAAGAACGACCCCGCGTTCATGGAGCTTGATCCAGAAAACCGGGGCAAAATATTGAAGCACATCGTCTTTGATGACGAACAGCTGCGGATGCTTGTCCGGAGCTGCAGGGACGATTCTTTGATTCTGTTCCTTAGAAAAATCGCCGAAGGCGTCGCGTGAACCGGAACAGGTTCCAGGCGAGGGCGTTCATTCCTGCCCGTTTTTCTTCGGTCGTGCGATATTAACCCGAATCGATCTTCCCTGCACGTCCATCCCATTCAGCTTCTCAATGGCCGCGTCCGCTTCGTCGTCGTTTACCATCTCGACAAAGCCGAATCCCTTAGATTTTCCTGAATCCGGATATCTGATGATTTTAACGTTTGAGACCTCGCCGTGCTGCGTGAAAATCTCGCGAAGATTTTCATCGGTCATCTGATAGGACAGATTTCCCGCATAGATCTGTTTGGACATACTCCACCTCGAAACATACATCATATTTTCATGGGAAGCCATTACTGTTACGAACCATGGCTTTCCCGCGAACGCAACGTATGATCAATGCACCGTTTCTGGTAAGCGCGGTGGCGCCGCCAATCATCCGGTTTCCCTTGTAGAAACGCTAGCAGGGGTGGCCGGAAACTGATTCTATTCTATCTGGGTTCATTGTTAATAATCCGGGATTGGGGTAGGTCGTCAGGTACTAGGTCGGTAACGCGGGGGTTTTCTCCGCACAACTCCACTGTCTGGTATTGTGTCGTACTGTTTAATTTGTTTACTAGTACTGCATCATGGCAATTTAGTCAAGAATCTTTTTCACCCCTCGCCATAGAGCGCTAAAAAGTCGAACCGTTTTCACGGGCGTGTGTTTTATGCTTGATAACAGGCCACATGGATTGTAATCGTTTTGTACAATCACCGGGACAATGAGGAGATGCCATTGCGTCCGATTCCAGATGAAATCAGATTCACCAGGGACCACTCATGGATTGAAATGGATGATGAATTCATCGGTCGCTGCGGCGTATCCGCCGTGATGCTGGAACGGCTCGGCGACATACGCTTTGTAGATTTCCCCGAAATTGACATCCCTGTCCGAAGGGGCGAAAATATCGCCCGCGTGGAATCGGATATTGATATTTTCGACGTGGTGTCGCCCGTGACGGGGATCATCGTCGAAGTAAACAGTGATCTCGTGAATGATCCGGGAGTCCTCAACCGGGACCCCCATGGACGGGGTTGGATTTTCAGGGTCGATGTCAGCCGTGTCGATGAATTCGCAGAGCTGATGACGACCGCCGAGTATGAGGAGTTACTGTCAGGATAACGGGACATAGTACGGATCACCATGGTCTATCCTGGATGACCCGCCGTGGCGTACTATTTTATTCTCCCGCAAAAATCAGCTTGCATTTTTTGCGGCCCTGTGCGTGTATTATTTACGCTGATAGGTCAGCCACTGTGATTATGTCCATGGGAGTTGCGTATGAAATTCGAGATGCTGATACAAAATGTCTTCGTTCTTTTCATTATCGCCATTATACTTGAATCGTGCGTCATGGCGATTTTTTCAATGACCGCACTCAAAGATATTTCTGAAAACAGGCCCGTACGAGTCACCCGCGACCTGATCATCATTGCGCTTTCCCTGGTGCTCTGT
Organism: uncultured Leptospirales bacterium; assembly: GCA_964554685.1. Taxonomy (GTDB): domain Bacteria; phylum Spirochaetota; class UBA4802; order UBA4802; family UBA5550; genus RBG-16-49-21. Next base: position 10,037 of record CAZKPR010000057.1, read on the forward strand.
TATAAAGTTGCCGTTATAAGCCTTTTCAACGGAACGGGCATTAAACTCCACCCATACCTTGACACTGCCATAAGCGCCCTGGTGCTTGTGCGCCTCACCAATCTGATAGAAGGCTTCTTCGAGCGGTTGCGGCACGGCTGATCGGATAGAATCTGAGTTCCCGCCAGCGTTCCTTCAACTTCCGATAAGATATATTATGTCTCATTGTGATTATTATGGCTTCGTCGTTATAATTTGCCGTGTTGCATGTTCCTGACGTCATCCCGGCTTGTATCCCGCACGAACCAGCGCAACCGCATATGCGGCGATGCCCTCGCTCCTTCCGGTGAAACCGAGTCCCTCCGTTGAAGTGCCCTTAATGCCTATCATGGAGCCGTCGATCCCGAGCGCGCCGGACATGACACGCCTCATTTCCTCAATGTGCGGAGCGATTCTCGGCTCCTGGCAAACAACGACGGAATCGATGTTAATGATAACCGCACCGATCTCATCCATTTTATTCTTCACGTTTTCCAGGAGACGAATGCTGCTGATGTTCCGGTAACGATCGTCATCATCGGGAAACAGGCGTCCGATATCCGGCAGACCCGATGCGCCCGCAAGGGCATCGATTATCGCGTGGACGAGGACGTCTGCGTCAGAGTGGCCCGCAAGGCCGAAACGATAGTCGATTCGCGTACCGCCGAGTAAGAGGTCCCTCCCCGATACGAAGGCATGGACGTCATATCCGCATCCAATTCTCAGGGACTCCATGGTTCTCTACATTTCAAACACGTCGGAGAGCGAACTCAACTTAAGTACGTTCATCACCTTCGGGCTGACCTTGGAAATCACGAGGGCTTTATCTTTTTTCTTCTGCAGCTTCAGGAGACTTATGAGGACCCCTACTCCCGATGAATCAATATAATCAACATTTGATAGGTCAATGTATATGTCTTTTTCAATATCATGACCGATTTCAAAGAGCTTTTCCTTGAAGGTCTTGATGGTCATCATCTCGATATCACCGGTAACCGAAATATTGACCCTGTCCTTTTCCTCATTTATGACGATTTCCATGGCACAGGGACTCCCTACGTTGTTTCACATTAGTATAAAACCCTTCTGGCGGGGCGTCAAATGAAATTTTAAAATTTAACGGGAATTTGACACTCTTCATGACGATGAATATTCAATCTCGCTGAGGATCATTCTCGGACGGATGGTACCGTTAAAGGTATTGTTCTCCAGCCTGTACAAGAGATCGAGGGGATTACCGCTCTCGAAATAGTCCCTCATGGCGTCAGCCATTCCCCAGCCGATGGCGGTGAGAGCCTGGTTGCCGTTGAAATGATACTTCCCGTGACGTGAACCGAATTCATTGAAACTCAATGGAATGATGCCGGAAGAGCGAAACAATGGTTCTGGATTGCCGCTCCCGAACGGCTCGAGGAGTCCCACCTGCCGGATGAGACCCACATCGATGTCCTTAACCGATATCGCGCAATCACCCGAAATCTGTTCCAGATTATTTATCGACGTTCCTTTAACCATGGCTGAGATTTCGGCTAAAATCCCGTCCAGGTCCTCATGAAGCGCGGTGAATCCAAAAGCATTCTCATGCCCGCCGATACGATCGAAACGCCCGCGCAGTTCCTGGACAATGCTGAAAAAGGGAGTTCCCCCCCTTGAGCGTCCTGATCCCTTAACCAGGCCCTTTTTCGGGGGCATGACCGACACAATGACCGGTTTCCCCGTCGCATCGGTAATCCTGTTTGCGATGAGCCCCGCGTAGCCTTCAGGAATTCCATCGGCACGAACATCAATGATGCCACCCGAGTCATCGATATTCCCGTTTCGTATATCTTCCAGGACCCCGCTGCAGAACTGCGCTATGAATTCACGACGCTCATCATTAAGGCCCCTGATTTCGGACACAATGCGCCTCAGGGCGACCCTGTCGCGTTCAATGAAAAATTGCACGGCAAGCTCTGTCCTTCCGACCCTCCCCGGTGTATTGAGCAGAGGCGCGACCGTCCAGCCGATGCTGCGCCCCGTGGCGGGATTTCCGTTCAACAAGAGTGAAATGGATGGATGACTCACGGCATTGAGGCCATCCAGGCCTTTTTTCACAAGTACTCTGTTCTCCTTTTCCAGGGGCACCACGTCGGCGATGCTTCCTATCGCCACGAGGCCCATGGCGGCATCGATGAAAGAACGTACCTTTTCAGAACCGATTATCTGGGCCTCCAGCAGAATAGCGGCAAGGGTATCGATCGATTCCCCGTGCAGTTTTATATACATTGAAAGACGCTCGCAGATGGAGTCGAACGATGCCCCCGGCAGGGAGAGGATCACTCCGATAAAGTCGGAAAAGTCATGGGCCGTGATTCCCATTTCCCGCACTGATGTCAAGGTCCCCTCATCGCTGTGTATGATGACGCGTGAATCAGCACCCGCTTCCGAAAAAGCGTGCATGAGTTCTTCACGGGAAAGTGAATTCTCGATCCGGAGGATGGAGTAATCTTTCACGATCGCATAATCAAATCCGTTCCCTGAGGGACACGCGATCCAGAATGTCTTTTGATATGAAGGAAGATAGCTGAGCAGCAGAGCGTGGCAAAGCTTGAAAGCGACGCCGACGCCCGCGAGATGTTTGAAGGGGTAGCAGCAGCGTTCTATTCGCGGGTTCACGATTATCGCGTCGGGAAGCACACTGTCCTCCTCGTGATGGTCCGTGACGATGACGTCCATTCCCAGGGATCTTGCGCGAGCGATCTGCGGCACGTCTCGCGTGCCTGCATCAACAGTGATGATTAATCCAACCCCGGCACGGTGGAACTCATCGACTATCTCGTCGGTCATCCCGTACGTCTCCTCTCCCGTGAGGTACCGCAGGTGGGGTTCAATGCGAAAACGATTCAATAACTCCTTGAGAAGGGCCAGCGAAGTTATCCCGTCGAGGTCTGAGTCGGCAAAGATGCCAATTTTTTCCCCGGCGTCAATGGCATTCCGAATCCTGGTAACCGCTTCCCGCATGCCGTGCATTTCGAATGGGCCATGCATGTCTGAATATCGCGGGTCGATAAACCGGCGGATGGCCTCGGGAGTGTCATGGCCCCGGGAATGGATGATATCGATTATGAGCGGGCGCAGCCCGAAAATATCTGAATGCAGATTGACCGCGTCTTCGGCCCTGATGCAGTCCGGGTGCTTTCCCATGGGACTACTGCACGGCCCTGCGCGCGAGGTAGTCAGCCTTTTCGTTCTGGGTCCGGGGAATGTGTTCTATCTTGCACCGGTCGATTTTTTTCACCAGACGCGCTGCTTCGTCGTAAAGCTTCCTTATCTGCTCGTTCTTTACCTTGTATTCGCCGCTCATCTGTTTCACAATCAATTCCGAATCGGTTCGAATCTTCAAATCGGTCGTTTTGAAGTAAATGGCAATTTTCAGGGCGCGAATCAGCGCCGAGTACTCAGCATAGTTATTGGTCCGCCTTCCAATGTAGGAAGAGACCTTCCCCACCTGTCGTCCGTCATGGTCAAGTATAACGATCCCTATGCCGGATGGCCCGGGATTTCCGCTCGAAGCGCCGTCGGTATACATCATGAGGGATGAGTTCAGGGGTATGGTCGTAAGGTCGGCTCCCTCAAAGAGTATGGACTCTTCGGTGGCTCCACCAGTGACCGCGCTGTCCCCATCACTCCCCTCATCTTCCGAAGGGTTTTTCTTGATGATTATTTTTCTGCGCGTTGAGTGTTTCTCGAGTTTATTCAGCAGGGCTATGGCTTCTTCGATGACGTCAACGACATCGGAAACGCCACATCCCGCGAGCTCGGCGATTTTTTCCAGAGTCTTGCCTTCCGCCAGGAGCTTGAGAACTCTGTCAATACTAAGCAGCATGTGAGCACCCTATCGATAGATATATCTTCCGCAATTCGTGCAGTTTACCGTTGCGGAGTCATCGCCCGCCGCGATGGCAAGATGAGCCGGAATCTTGAAATTGCAGAAGGCGCAGATTTCACCTTCGACCCTAGCTATCCCGACCCCCTCCCGAGATCCGATCAGTTTCTCGAATTTCGATCTTACCTTGCCGGACAAATCAAGAACGAATGAATCGAAGGACTCGCGATTCACGCGAGCCGTTTCCTGATGCGCGGCCAGCGATGACGCGGAGCGTTCCTGCGCCTCGACAAGCCGACTTTCAATTTTTTCCAGAACCGCTTCCAGCTCGGCATGATATTTTTCTGCCAGGTCAAGTTCCTCCATGAGCAATAACGCTGACTCTTCGGCATTCTCCGCTTCAAGGCGCAGCACGTCGATCTCCCTTTCGACAGCCTTCAATTCCTTATCCGTGCGTATAATGTCCTTTCGTTTTTCAAGGCTCGCGATTTTTGTTTCCCGTTCTTTCAGATCGTTTTCATGGTTTTTGATGGCAATGCGCTTTGTTTTCAGAATGGCGTCCGATTTTTCAATTTCCTTCCGCGCGCTGTCCATCTCATTTTTAATCGACCGAATCGAATCATGGATCCTTTGAATTGCCGATTCGGCGGCGCGCATGTCGCTCCAGTGTTTCTGGAGGATGATCATTATCTCTATGTCCTTATTCATGGCGCATCAATAAACCGTAAAGGGTGATTTTTCGGATACTGAGACATGTACCGTCACCCGGGTTTCCGGGTGGTATTCCCGTATGCATTCACGAAGATCATCCGCCAGCATTGCGGGAAAAATGATTTCGGTACCGTAGTGCCCCGCATCGACAAGGGCTACCCCAGCCTGTTCGGCATACCGCGCCTGGTGATATCCCACATCCCCCGTGACGACGCAATCCACGATCCCCGATGCGATAACAGCCTCAATCCTGCGGCCTCCCGCACCGTTGAGAACCGCTACATGACGAATCACACCCGGGCGGTTTCCCGCGAGAATGAGATGGTCAATGTCAAGTCTTGTTTTTATGCTATCGGCAAATTCGTGAAGTTCCGCGGGGCGTTCAAGCCTGCCACGAACCCCGTGATCATCCATGGCGGAATGGCCGGCTTCTTCCGTACCGCCCAGGGGCACGATATCGAGGAGACCGATACGGCGGGCGAGGCGGTCCCGGTACAGCCTGTCAAGGTTCGTGTGGGCAGAATAGAGGCTCAATCGCTCATCAATCAGTCGCACGACGAGAGTGGATATCGCTTCAGAGGAGTCGATTGATGCCAGGGGTTTGAATAAAAGGGGATGGTGCGTAATGAGCAGAGAACACTTATTCTTAATGGCTTCGTCTATGACCCTGTTGTCCGCATCAAGCGCGATCATGACTGACCCTACCTCGTCGCCGCGGAACAGTACCTGGGGACCGGAATTGTCGTATGAATCCTGCAACTCGGGTTTCAGCATTGTATCGAGGAGGTGCATGAACTCTTCGGTTTTCATATGATTTATACGTTTGATACATTAAAAACGTGACGTTTTTTTAGGTTTTACAAATACTGCCGCAGTTCCCTGTCACGCCATGGGAATGATTGAATAACTGTTTTTCCCTCTGATATGTCAATAGAAAAATATTTGAATCACTATGTGATGAACATCGAATCGCCGTATGAGAAAAACCTGTATCGCATTTCTATTGCTTCACGGTACGCAGACATTATACGGTCATGTCCCGCGAAGGCCGACACGAGCATCAGCAGCGTTGAGCGTGGAGTATGGAAATTAGTGATCAGGGCATCGATTGACGCTACCCTTTTAGGCGGGTAAATGAATATATCGGTTTCGCCCTCCCCGGCTCGGTTAACACCCGATAGAAACGTGCTTTCGAGGACCCTGAGGGACGTCGTGCCGACGGCAATGACCCTTCTGTTTTCCGCCCGTGCACGATTGACGGCATCTGCGGCCGTCGTTCCAAGGTGATACCGCTCCGCGTGCATCCGGTGTTCTGATATTATTCTTGTTCGAACCGGCTGGAATGTCCCCCATGACACGAAAAGCGTAATATGTGCCATCTCAATTCCCATGTCAGCCATTGCGCCAAGCAGTTCATGAGTGAAATGAAGTCCCGCCGTTGGGGCGGCAACGGCTCCATCTGACCTCGCGAACACCGTCTGGTAACGTTCGGCATCCGTCATGTCCGCTTCTCTTTCGATATACGGCGGGAGTGGAACGCGGCCAATACGATCCAGGGTTTCTCTGTCAAGCGAGACATTGGATTCTATCACGATTGAGGCGTCATCGCGCTTCATCACTGTAAACTCGATATCGGTCCCCGCCAGCGGGTAAAGCCTGGCGCCCGGCTTCAACCTTTTTGTCCTGGTTGAAAGCGCTTTCCATTGAAATGTCCCGACACGTTCCAGGAGCATCAATTCCACGGCTCCGCCCGTGTCGCGGCGGCAGGGGACCCGGGCGTTCATTACCCTCGCGTCGTTGAACACGAGAACATCCCCTGGGAGAATGAACTCGGTGCGTTTTGAAAATGATGAATGGGTTCGATGGCCCGTGGCCCGCTCAAGGACCATGAGACGGGCGTCCTCGCGCCTGCCGGCGGGATGCTGGGCGACTAATTCAGCGGGAATGCTGAAATCGAAGTCGTCGAGGGAATAATCATCTTCATGCATCGATCAATGATGATGTTCGGCGGAGGAGAGCATTGACGCACCGTGGTCCCTGCCGATTGTGCCGACGCGCACTCCTGAATAGTAATGATTCAGTATCCGTTTATAGCTATATCCATTCTGGGCCATTCCCCTGGCTCCCCACTGGCACATGCCCACGCCATGTCCCCAGCCTTTCCCCTGGAGGATGAGTCCTCCGCCCGTTTTTTTGGATGTAAAATAGAGGCTCTGTATCGTGTCACCGGGAAAAAGGAGGCGAAAGTCGTTCCCGTTCAGCACAAGGACCCCTCCTCCATGACGGACGGTGACCTCGGTAACGCGATCATCCTTCTTCGAGAAGGATATTGACCGGATCGCGCCGATTGTGCCGTGCTTCGATGCGAGCCTTGTCCTTATGTCGTCAAGGGACAGCTTCGATTCCCAGCTGTATCGCGTGGAACCTCCGCAGAACCCGCATCGCACGCCTTCGAGGTAGGGCTTGTCGCTGGCCTTCCACACGTACCTGTCGTTAACGGTTTTCCCGCCGCACGTTGAATGGAAATACGAAAGAATGGGATCGCCGCCATGAAGTATGACCTCGCCGGACGTTGCATCCACGGCGTGGCTGGTCGACGGCTTCTCTTCCGAAATGCCCCTGTATACCTGGGAGAGAACCGTTGCGTCGAGATCATAGGCCGTTGTTTTTTTTCTGGCAGCGATAATCCTGTGATAGGCGAATGTTCTTGATGCGACCGCCTGGGCCCTGAGCGCCTCCCTTTCCCAGTTCGCCGGAATTTCGCCGGGAACCACGCTCTTTAAATAATCGTCCATCCTGACTACGTTGATCACCTGGATCGATCCACTGGCAGGTCTCACTACCATGTTGCCCCTGTATGCTATGCCGTTGACCGCGAGGTATGACTTTCCTGGAAGTACGGTTATCGGCGCGTGTATTGAGCCGGGACGGATCGTGATCGATTGCGCATTCCGGAATCCTTTGCCGTTCTCTTTGTCCGTGTTATGCACGCTCAGGGGAGATGATGAAGTAATCGTCACCTCCCCTCTTGTCGCGAGGATGAGCACGCGTACCGAGGCAACGCCGTCTGAACTGCCCGCGTGCCGTCTCATGTGATAGGGCGAGCATGAAAAAAGCAGTATGCAGAGCGCGAGGGCTGCGGGGGAATATCTCACGGCTCTTCGTGCACCCATGTCAGCCCTTTGGATGGTGTTTCTTGTGGATTTCCTGGAGCTTCTTCTTCGCAAGGTGCGTGTAGACCTGCGTGGTGGATATATCCATGTGGCCGAGAAGCTCCTGTACTGACCTCAGATCCGCGCCGTTTTCGATAAGATGCGTCGCGAATGAATGCCTCAGGGTGTGCGGCGTGATGTTCTTCTTGATCCGGGTCCGCGTGACGTAGTTCTTGAGCAGGCGCCAGACTGATTTTCTGTTTAATTTCGAGCCCTTTTTGCTGATGAAAAGGTATTCGGATTCACGCTTCCCGCATATTTCATTCCGGGAATCCCTGAGATATTTTTTCAGAAGACGCTTTGCCTCTTCACCTATCGGGGCGAGTCTTTCCTTGTTGCCCTTCCCGACGACGCGCACGAGAGAATTCTCGAAATCCACCTGGTCATGGAGTATCTCTATGGCCTCGCTTATCCTGAGACCGCACGAGTAGAGGAGCTCGAATATGGCCTTGTCCCTCAGCTCGTAGGGATCGCTCTCCGATATGGAGCTGAACAGGAGGTGTATCTCCTGTATGGTCAGGAAATCGGGAAGCGTCTTCTCGACATGGGGAGACTCTATCCGCATGGTCGGGTTGTCGATCGCCTCAATTTTATCCGAGACAAAATTATAAAACTGCCGTATGGCGGCGAGGGACCGGGCAAGCGTCCTGGAGGAATTTTTTTTCTTCGTCTTTTCAAAATAAAGGAATTGTTGAATGTCTTCCTGTGTCGCGCTCATGATATCTTTGTTGTTCGACGACAGGAAATCGCTGAACTTCTTCAGATCATAGGTGTAGGAATAGATCGAATTCTCCGAGAGACCCTTCTCTACCTGAAGGAACCGCTTGAAACGATTGATAGCCTGAACTTCTTTCACGTCATGTCTCCTGAGCGGATGTTATCCACTCCTACTCCACTATGGAAAATATTTACCAGGTAAGTTATATTAATTAATGTATTCGAATAACGACAAATTACAAATTAATTATCGGTACCATCAGATTATGTCTTAATTATTTATGGAAAAGTTGAAATTTTATATAAAAAATTTTATTTTTTTAAGATTAATTTTTTATATAAAAACCAATAGGCCAGGAATGGAAAAATTCCAGGTAAGGAACGGATGGACTGGCGGTTAGTGTCGGCGGATCTGTTATGTCGCCTAACAGGATACTTAATAATTAGCGGCCGGAGTTATCGCCGGGACGCCTTGGCCCTCGCCGGCTGCCGTTTTACGGCCGCGTCTTCAATTATCTGGCCGTCCCTGAAGACCACCTTCCTGTCGGTATAGGCCGCGACATCGGGCTCGTGGGTCACCATGATGATGGTGATACCCGTCTCCTTGTTGAGGCTCGTGAAAAGCTCCATTATTTCCCGGGTATTTTTCGTGTCCAGGTTGCCTGTTGGCTCATCGGCGAGTATAATCGCGGGATCGTTGATGAGCGCGCGAGCGATGGCTACGCGCTGCTGCTCGCCTCCGGAAAGCTTGTTGGGATGGTGGTCCTCCCTGCCCCCGAGTCCCACCTGCGCGAGATGATGCTTCGCCTTGGCGGTGAGCGAATTTGGCGGGAGATCGCCCTTGTAAAACATCGGAAGCTCAACGTTCTCCAGGGCCGTGGTCCGTGCCAGGAGGTTGAATCCCTGGAATACGAAGCCTATCTTGCTGTTTCGTATCTCAGCCTTCTGATCGCTGTCAAGGGTGCTCCCGTCTATGCCGTCGAGGTAGTATTTCCCCGCCGTGGGAGTGTCAAGGAAGCCGAGAATGTTCATGAAGGTTGATTTACCTGAACCGGAGGCTCCCATGATTGCAATGTATTCACCTCTGCCGATATTGAGGGATACGTTGCGTAACGCCCTCACCTGCACCTCTTCGCTCAGGTAAAAGGTCTTTTCAAGATCGATGATCTCAATAAGTCGGTCGTCCATCAATCGCCCGACCCCCTGGTGAATCGTATCAACACCTTGTCACCTTTAACCAGGTTCTTCTTAATCTCGGTGTAATTGTCGCCACGCTGTCCGATTTCCACCGGGATTTTCACGACGGGCAGTCCGTCCTTCCCTTTCGATGATTTTTTCCACACGACATCCGGCTCCGTTTCCCTCGGTATACCGCTGGGGGAAACCAGGAACGCCTGGTTCGGAACCCGCAGAGCGTTTTCCTTCTTGAATATCTCGATCGTGGCGGTTGCCGTCATGCCCGGCTTGAGGAGCAGCTCATCGTTTTCGCACATGACGATGGATTCATAGGTCACTAGCCCACCCTTCATGACGGGAGTGATCCTGACCTGGTCAATCGTGCCCCTGAAGGTGTTGTCGGGGAAGGCGCTTACCGTAAAGGTAACCTTCTGACCTTTCTTCATGAGGCCGATGTCTGATTCATCGATACTGATGGTGAGTTTCATCCTTTTCAACGTCGGGGCAATTATAAAGAGCGGCGCGTGCTGGGGTATCGGGGAATTTACCTCGGCGTTTTTTGCGATGACGATCCCCGAAACCGGTGCGGTGATGCGCGTGTCGGACCTGGCCTTGCTCGCTATCGAGTAGTCGATCTGCATCTGCCGCTGTTTGAGAAGGACTGATTTGTAGTTGAACTCGGCCCTTTCGAGGCCCTTCTCCGAAATCAGGTTGTCGGCAAACATGCTTTTTTTGCTTTCCAGATCCTCCGCCGCTATGGCGAGTTCGAGCCGTGCGCTTTCCATCTGTGCCGCTATCTTCGCGAGGCGCTGGTCAGCGTCGGTTGAATCGAGAAGAGCGAGAACCTGCC
>CAZKPR010000058.1:0-20185 GCA_964554685.1 uncultured Leptospirales bacterium
TTTGTAATAAATGGTGTTTTTTGTATAAATATTTATTTTTTTATATAAAAAAAAAATTTTTAATTTTTGGAATTTTAATTTTTTAATTTTTTTATTTTTTTTAAAAAATGATCATTTTTTCCAGAATCACATAATACTACAGGAAAACAGGATATGCCATTAGTAAAAACAAAGAATCGGCTGGTGGACGGGGTCCCGATCAGGATAGTGGCGCTTGGAGATTCCTTGACACAGGGATGGATGGTACGAAAAGGGTATCTTGATTTTCTCCGGGAACTGCTTGAGGCACGATATCCCTCCGGAAAGGTGACCATCGTCAACAGGGGAATTCCCGGAGACACGGCCGAGGGAGGCCTGATGCGTCTTCGACGGGAGGTGCTAGAAGAAGATCCGGATCTCGTGTTTATACAATTCGGCCTTAACGACGCCTATACGGGGGTGAGCCCGGAGCGGTACCATCGCACCATCGAGGCCATTGTTGACCGGATACTCGCCGACACGGACGCGGAGGTACTTCTCGTCACGTCTGTCCCGATCATGCATGGGGATGAGGATTTTATGGCCGAGGCTTTTTATTCCAGGCTTGACACAATAGCCAGGGAGAGGGACCTGCCCATCGCGAGGGTGCACCGCTACTGGAAAAGGAAGATATCCGGGGGGGTTGATTTCAGGAGCCTGGTACAGGGCGACGGCGTGCACCCGAACGTGGAGGGTTACCGACTGATGGCGGAGGCCATCATGGAGGAACTGTAACACCGGAGAGGATTACGCGGGTATCTCGAAGGTGAATTCAGCCCATTGCCCCTCTTCGGACGTTCCCTTTATCCTGCCGTCGTGAAGGCGAATGATCTTCCAGCTGGTATAGAGGCCTATCCCCGTTCCCTTTCGTTTCATGAGTTCGCTGGATTCAAGCCGCGAGAATTTTCTGAAAAGCTTCTTCTTTTCACTCTCCGGGAAACCGGGACCTTCGTTCCATACCGTGCAAATAAACTTTCCCCCCTCCCGGATGACGGTGATTCGAATCGTTCCCCCCGCGTTGCCGTACTTCACCGCGTTGCTGAGGAGATTGGTGATGACAATCTTGATAAGGGAGGGATCGCAGAAGACCGTGCCCACCGATTCGGGATAGTTTTTTTCCAGTGTTATGTCCTGTTCGCGAATCTGGGGTTCGATGGTTTCGATAGCGGGAATAACGGCTTCGCCTATGATATCGGCGTCATGAAATATTTTTTTTACCGAACCCGTTTCGAACCGGGAGAGGTTCAGGTACTGATGGACCATCTCGCTCAGCTGGTCCGCGCGTTTGATCATGCGGTTGATGGTTTCTTCCACGCGATCCGGGATCTCTCCGAAGTATCCCTGGAGAAGGGTGTTCCCCATGATGATAAGCGAGTCCAGAGGGCTCTTGAGCTCATGGGTCACGAAGCCGAGCATGTCCATGTAGGAATTGATCGATTCAGAAAGCTGCTCGATCCTGTAGGCCTTTTCCACGGCCTGGCTCAGACGCTCGGAGACCGCGGCGTGCATTGCCAGTTCCCTCCTCGAGTAGGCCTGCCTTCGTTTCGAGCTGAAGAAAAGAAGACCCACGGGCCTATCCTCCACCCGGAGTGGACAGGTCGCGCTGGAGAGAATTCCCTCCTGCATCAAAAGCCTTGTCGACTCGCTCGAGGGATGGTCCCGATAATAGCATTCGAGATCGTTGAGTATTCTCATGGATCCGCTTTCGAAGATTTCATTCAGGGAACTCCCGGCCAGGTCGGCTCCGTAGCCCCGTTCGAGATGGAGGGGCTGGTAATTCGCTGCCACGTAGTAGAGGGTCATGCGGAGGCCTTGCTCCTCGATGAAGGAAACGCCGATACGGTCGCAGGGAACAAGGGGCTGGATCGTTTCAAAAAGAAAGTCGATTATTTCACCGAGGGAGTTTCCCGCGGCGATCTTCTGATTGATGTAATCCAGGATTTTTTCTTCTTCTTCCGTGAAGGCTTCCTCCTTTCGGAGTGGCTCATCACCCGGGATATACTCAATTGAACCGCAGTCGTTTTCCTTCATCCATCCTCCGATATAATTCCTCCGGCAAGTACGGCCTACTGCTTTCTCCGGCGGCGACGCGGAGTGGGAGGTATTCCCGGGGGCTGGGGTTCCTCAACATCACCGGCGGTGACCCCGGAGGACGTGTCACGGCCCCGGTACAGTGTTCCATCCATGGCAAAACCCGCCCGGGACATCAGTTTCGCAAAGGCGCCCTTTATGTCTTCGGCGATGTGGTAGAAACAGGGAATGAGCACCAGGGTAATGAAGGTCGCGAATACCAGGCCGTATCCGAAGGAAAGGCCGAGGGGGGCGACGAAATAATCCTTCCCGCCGAGACCGTAAATCGTGGGGATAAGCGCGAGCACCGTGGTGCCCGAGGTGAGCAGGATGGGGCGGAGACGGATGACCCCCGCCTCCACGAGGGATTCCCTGAGCGATAGGCCCGTGTCACGCTGGTAGTTGATGAACTGGACCAGGACCAGGGTGTTGCTCACGATGACGCCGGCGAGGCTGAAAAATCCGAGGACGCTCATAAAACCGAGGGGTTGCCGGTGCGACCACACGGCCAGTATGATCCCGACAAGCGCGAAAGGTATTGCGACCATGATGACGACGGGGAGGATAAGGGAGCCTGTGAATACCGCAAGGACGACATAAATGACGATCAGGGCGAAGAGAAAAAGGACCCTGAGTTCGCCCATGCTTTTTTCCGTGTCCTCCGTTTCCCCGCCGTAGGTTACTGAATAGCCGGGATAGCGCTTCTCGATGTCGGTGAACGTGCCCGACATCATCATGGTGACCTCCTGGGAGGTGATCTTTTCCGTGTCGAGATTCGCCTGGACCTGTACCAGCCGTTTGTAGTTGAGCCGGTTGATCTGTGAGTAACCGGGGCGCTTCTTTATGTCAGTCACGAGGTTCAGGGGGATCAGGCCCCCCATCTGGTTGCCTATCATGACGCGATCGAGGCTCATGGGATTCTTGCGCGCGCTTTCGGGGAACCGCACCCGTATGTCGATATCGTCTTTTCCCTCGTGGACGCTGGTCGCCACGGCGCCTTCGAAGGCGGAGTTGAGGGCCATGGCCGCGTCAAATGCTGAGACATGGGTGCGCGCCGTCATGACGTCGTTGATGACGTGAAGATACTCCTGTTTTCCCTCCTCGAAGTCGATGGTGATATCGTAGACGTTCTGCACTGTTTTAAGATAGGTGACGTACTCCTTGGCGATTTTCATGAGCACGTCGAAATCCTTGCCGCGGATCTCAATATTGACCGGTTTCCCCACCGGGGGGCCATTTTCTTCCACCTGGGAGCGGATATCCATGGCGTCCGGGATCACGCCCTTTTTTCTCAGTTTTTCGATCCGTTTTCTCAATTCTTCATTAATTGCTTCGGCGCTTCTGTCCCGGTCTTTTTCCTTGGAGAGGTAGATTGAAAATGTCGATTTATGGGTGCCTTCTCCCGGTTTGGGATCAAGGGGGCTCGATCGCTCCTCGCCCACGCTCACGTGGAGGGCGTTCAGCTCCTTCTCCGGCAGTTTCATGATGATTGCTTCGATCTTTCTCGCTTCTCTCAGGTTCGCATCCAGGTTTGTGCCCTGGGGGAGTTTCGTCAGTATCTCGATCGCCTCTGCTCCCCCTCCCGGCATAAACACGAATTTCACCTGCCTGAACGCGATGAGCGAAAGTGAGGCGATGAGAAGTATGACGAGGCAGAGGAGGGTGAGATATCTTCGCTGTATGGCGGCGTTGATAAGGCGCTTGTAGCGTTTCTGTACTTTTCCGAAGAAGCCGTGCTCGTAGTGGGGGTCTTCCCTTTTCAGGTCGTCGAATTCGGATCCTTCGTCCTTTGCGAAGGTATTGAGATACGTGGGCATGATGAACATGGCGACGGCCCAGGAGGCCACGAGGCAGATGATAAGAACCGTCGGGATCGCCTTGATGAATTTCCCCATGATGCCCGTGAGGAAAAGGAGGGGCGCAAAAGCGGCGGTGATGCAGAGGAGAGTGACCGTGACGGGCCATACCACTTCGGATACTCCCTTAAGGATGGCCTGGCGCCGCGGCAATCCGTACTCCATGTAGCGATGGCTGTTTTCCGATACCACGATGCCGAAGTCGACGATCATCCCCAGGACCATCATCATCCCGAACATGCTGATGACGTTGAGGGTGATGCCGCCCGATTTCATGCCGAGAAAGGCCACCATGAAGGAGACGGGTATGGTAACCGATACGATGGCCGAGATGCGCGGTCCCATGAGGAGAAACATGACCCCGGCGAGAAGCAGGAAGCCGACGGCGGCGTTGACGAGAAGGGAGGATATCCGTTCACGGGTGTAGCGGCTGATGTCGTTGAACACCTCCACGGTGATGTCCTCGGGGAGCATGCTCCGGGAATTTTCGATGTAGCGATTGATGACCCCGGTAAGCCGGATTTCGTCGGCGACCCGCTTTTTCCATATCCTGAAAATGATCGCCTTGCGGCCGTTGAAACGCTCGTGAACGTCGGTTTCCTCGAAGGAGTCGCTCACCGTGGCGACGTCCCTGATCCGCGTGACGAAGCCCGCGTCGTTGGCCATGATCGCCGTGTTCCGTATCTCCTCGATGTTGTTATACTGTCCTTTTGTCCTGAGAATGTACTCGCTGTCTCCCACCTTGAGTGAGCCGCCGGGAACGTCCATGTTCCTCTGGCGCAGTGTGTTGATCACCGTGTTCATGCCCAGGCGGTATTTTTTCAGGGCCGAGGGATCGACTTCAACCAGATACTCCCTGTCAAGATAGCCGATCTGTTCCACCTCGGCGACTCCCTCGATCTCGTAGAGGTAGTCCTCCATCCGGTCCGCCACCTTCCTCAGCTCCGCGTAGGATATTCCCGGTTTTTTCCCGAATATGGCGATGTCCAGTATGAATTTTTTGTCGAGCTTGATTTCCTGGACCATCGGTTTCTCCGCGGTCTGGGGCAGCTTGTCCTCGAGCGCGATCGCGTCCTTGATGTCCTGGACGGTCTGCTTTTTGTCCGCCGCCTCGTCTTCTATGTAGACCACGATGACCGATACGTTCTCGATGTTGTATGATCTTACCTTGTCGATATCCCCCACTTCCTTGAGCCGCTTTTCCAGGGGAATGGTGACGAGCTGTTCGAGCTCCTCCGGGGACGCCCCGGGGTAGATCGTCGTGATCGAGACCATGTCGAAGTTGACGTCGGGAAAGGCCTCGCGGTTTAAGCGGAGCAGGCTGATAAGCCCGGAGATAATCAGCAGAAACACCATCAGGTTCACGAGGAGTTTCCGGTCAATCAGGTATTTGATAATCGTGATCATGGTGACCTCATGGGGATTGAGCCAGGTTATTGCATAGTGACGAAGATGAACCAGGGCGGTCAATTCGAAAATTGAATTCACCCCGCTTTGGGGGGTAAAATTTTCAAGGCGGGAAGAAGGGTGGGAGAGTGGCCATCAGAGAATTCCCATCGCGCGAAGCAGGAAAAGGAGCGGAAGCGCCGTTACCACGAATAGAAGGGTGTTTACCACGAAGAGGGAGGAGGCAAGGCGCGCGTCAAGTTCAAAGAGCACCGAGGTGACCACGGAGTAGATCGCCGCGGGCATGAATGACTGGATCTGGATCACTTGCGCCACCTCCCGGTCAAGGGGCAGCGCCTGCAGGATGGCCCAGGTCGCGGCGGGAAGCATGATGAACTTGATAATTCCCAGGATGGGGTGCGCGGTGCCGGCGGCCCGCACGTCCCTGATCTCGAAGGAGAGACCGAGGGTAAGATAGTAGAGCAGTATCGAAGCCATGATGAAGACGTCAAGGGGAACCGGCAACTCCGGACGCGGCACGCCTGCGGCGAGGAGCCCCAGGGCGGTCAGGGAGGCGAGGAGGGGAAGGTTGCGCGGGCTTATGATCTGTTCCCGGAGAGCGGCCGTGGAGAGGGCCCCCTTCCCGGAGCGTGCGTAGGAAAAAATGACAATGAAGGTATAGGGAATGAAGTAGATAAGGAATATCGACGCGAGGCCGAGCCCTGTTTCGCCGAGAAACAGGTAGCAGATGAAACCGCCCATGGTGAAGCCATGGTTTGCGAGGGACGAACTGATCAAATAGGTTTTTTTTCCGGGTCCCCTGAGCCCCAGGAGGGGCAGTGTGGCGAGCCCGAGAAGGAATCCCGCAGTCACCAGGATGAGACCCGCCGCGGGAAGTAAGGCCAGGTCCCGTCGTATCGTAAGCCCCCAGATGCTCCAGAGGATGACGGGAGGCTCGATGATGGCCAGGTTGATCCCCAGGACGCGCTTTGACAGCGCCGCGGGATCCCCGACCCTGCGCCTCATCATGGAGCCGGTTATGAACGGCAATACGATGAAGGACTGGAAGACCAGAAATTTCAGCTCGAAAGCCACTGTTCACCTCGCCGTTTGCCGGCCCGGGCAGGGATCAGTCAACCTATATCGCCGGGGATGAACATGTAAAGCATTCTTTCCCTCGGCAACATGCCCGGGCGTTGCTGTCAGGAAATAATGCGATGATTGAAAAAAATACTGGATGCGCCGGGAAGGAGTGGTATGATTATCATATTCCCGGTCACAAAGGTGATCGCATGCCAGGGAGTTGGTTGCGGTATCAATGCCCATATTCGCCCTTACCGAAGAGATCGTTTTTCCCCCCGTGGAACTGGCGGAGCCGGGGGGAGTACTCGCCGTGGGAGGTGACCTCTCGACGGAACGGCTCATCGCGGCCTATTCCAGCGGTATATTCCCCTGGTATTCCGACGATGAGCCGATAATCTGGTGGTCCCCAGACCCCCGGTTCGTTCTTTTCCCCGGGGAGATCCGGGTATCCAGGAGCATGCGGAAGATCCTGGAGCGGCATGTCTTCCGTATAACCTGCGACACGGCTTTTCGAGACGTGATCGAGGGCTGTCGAGGCCCCAGGGCGCGTGAACAGGGGACCTGGATCACCGATGACATGGCGGAGGCCTACGGCCGTCTTCACGACATCGGCATGGCCCATTCCGTGGAGGCCTGGCAGGAGGATGAACTCGCGGGGGGTCTCTACGGAGTTTCACTGGGGAGCGTTTTCTTCGGTGAGTCGATGTTCACGCGCGTGGACAACGCCTCCAAGGCGGCCTTCCTCACGCTTACGAGAAGACTCGGGCACCTCGGCTTTTCCCTTGTAGACTGCCAGGTCTATACCGGGCACCTGCAGAGCCTGGGCGCGCGGTATATTCCGCGAAGGAGCTACCTTTCTCTCCTTCAAAAGGGATTGCGCGACGAGACGCGGAAGGGCAGCTGGCGCGGCATCCTTGAAGGACCGGATGGGCCGAGGGACTCACATCTGGTCCCTGCCGAGTGATTCGATTATCCTGGCGAAATGGACGCTGAATTTCATGTACTGGTTCCGGCGCGCCGTGCCGTTTATAAGCAGGGCGTAGCCGTCGCGTTCCACGCAGCATGTTTCCGATATGTTCCTGTCCCTGTCCCGGGCCAGTATCCTGAGGTATTCGATACCGCCGGCGCGCCCCCTTTTTTTCTCCACCAATGTTGCTCCCGTTTTCCGTATCCATTCCTCCGCAGCGCGTTCATGCCCGCCTTTTTGAAGGGGAATCGACACGAGGCGCACGAGGGACCCGATGTCGGGATTGCGGTAAATCCTCGTCACCCCGCGGAGCGAATCAATTCCTCCCACCTCGCTCTCCTCCCATCCCTCGGGGATGGCCAGGGTGATATCCGGCTCCTCCAATCGTACCTTCGTCGCGCGGTCCTGCGGGGCGGGGGATGAGGAACTGGCGCCGTTTTGCGGCGAATATGACCGCCGGCGGATCACCGCGGATATTTTCGTCGCTGCCTTGCGGTCAACCTCGGCGATATTTGCCTCGTTCATCTCCCATGCGTCAATTCTCACCGAGACGATTTTTCCCGCCATCCGTTCGATTGCCCCGATATCCCCCGCGTCGGGAAGGTCACGCAGGATGGTGCCGTTTTTCTCGTAGTAGCGGATGAGTGCGGCAAGCCGGGCCAGGCTTGCCCTGGTTTCATTCACAAGGTAGCGCCTTGCCGCGTATTCACGCGAGATCCGTTCAGCGTCGAATCCACTGACGAGGGGAATGAGGGATCCGCCCCGCGCGGCGTGCGCGAGCTCAGGTGAAATATCGCCGTCCCTCGCGGCGCGGCAGCAGGTTTGAAAGAGAAGGGCGTACCGGGCCAGGGCGTCGCCGGCGTGGTCCAGTTCCCTGATGAGGGACGCGCATTCCGAGGAGTGCGCGGCCAGGGCGTCGATTTCCACCTGGGCGATTTTTTCTTCGAGTTTCTTCCGCGCCTCCATCCTGTTTCCCTCGGTGCGTGATAGGCCGCGGCCGTACCGCGCGTAGCAGTCGCGCATTTCACTCCTCATCGAGTTGATCACGGCGATCGATTCCGCCTTTATCCCGCGGATTTTCGCGATGTCGGACCTGGCGACGTGGGGAAGGAACCGCTGGTCAAGATTGTGGGATGAGCCGGTGAACTGGAAGAGGGGTCCGAGTGACCCCATGACGGCCCGGTAACGACCGTGGAGTGACGGGTCACCGAAGGCCGGGAGCCCCGCGCATCCTTTCACGAGATCCAGGGTTAAGGCAACGTATTCACGGCACCGTGCGGTCCTGTGACGATACTGCGACAGCACCTCGCCGCTTTCGATCTTTTTCGACTCCCACACGAGCCGGATGAAGGCGAGGGATCTGTCACGGTAGGAGCGGAGAAGCGCGAGGCGCTTGTCGAATACTGCGCGTGCGGCGCGTATGCCGGCGGGAGCATGGGAGTCTTTACCGGATACCTCCCTTGACTGGCGAAGGGCCTTTCCCTCTTCGAGGACAAGGAGGTCCAGTGCCGCAGCGGTATGGCGCTGAATAACTGAATCAAAGCGCGATGAGGTGGCGTCGATCAATGTCGCTTCCTCCCTGCCGTTCAGGGAACGCACCACGGCGGTCCGGATCCTGTCGATTTCCGCCAGCGCGGGGAGGTTTCGCGGTACCTCGGGAACATGCCCGGTAGTATTGGTTTGTTCACCCGCGGGGGGGGGCGCTATGACCGCATCCTCCACTTTGAATTCCCCGTGCCGTGTGCTGAACAAGAGTGCGTCCATATCAATGGGGGTTTTGTAAACTCGAAGAGCGGTATCCGGAGCGGGCATTGCCTCTTCTCCCATGAGCGCGGCCCATCGCACATGCGCCGCCAGGCCCCGGTCGATCGATGACTGGGCCGTTCTCCATGACCAGGCTGAATCGAGGGCCGCTTCGGTGCCGCCGAAAGCGCCGAGGACAGCGCGACCATGAAGATGCTCCGCTGCGACCAGGAGGGCCCGGCGCCTCAGCTCCTTTTCGTTGGTGACGAAATTTTTTATCGTGAGCTCATCGCAGAGGCGGCGACTGACCTCGCGGCACGCCGCTTCCTGCCCCGGCTTCCAGCCGGCCATGAGGCGTCCCATGGCAATCTCTGTGGATATCCTGTTCCAGTCGACCGGTGAAAGCTCCACGGCCATGATCCGCCCTGCGAGACCCGGATCTTCCCGCCCCAGGGCGGAGCCTATCGCCCGCTCAAGCCGTTGCGCCACGGCCTCTCTCGCCACGGCCATGGTCGCCGCGCTTCCCGGTTCACGCGCGAGGAGCTCCAACACCGAGAGGGCGAAGAGCGGAGGGACCACGCGCTCGGCCTCGGCGGCCACCTCGTTCCGGGTGAATGCCCGCTCCTCGTGAGTCAGTGACCCGTTATCGCGCATGTCATCTTCAAGCACCGCGATGATCTCCCGCGCCCTGGCAGCCTCCCTGTCCAGGAGCTGGAGTATCGGGGGATACGCGTCCTCCAGTGAGGAAAGACGCGCCTTTTCCTCCTGGATCTTCTTGAGCCTGATCTCCCACCACTGGTGGCGGCTCTCGACGAAGCCGGATGATCGATAGGGGATGAAAAGCAGGGTCAGGACTAACAGAAGGCATGCGTGTTTCATGGCGTAACTCCCGGGGATATCGGACGAATACCGGAACGGTTATGTCGCTATGGTATGTATCGAATGTTTCGCCCCGCGGGATGAGGGAAAAACGGGGAATGGGGGTTTATGGCGGGTTCCGGGAAGGAAAAAATTCAGGCGCCGGCGATTGAGGCCGGGGCGGCGTTTTTCCCCCCGCGCTTTTCGACCTTCCTGAAATGTCGCCGCAGGGAATCCAGGAAGGCAACGCAGCGGCTGATCTCCTCGAAAACCGGGACGCCCGCCTCCTCGGCGACGCGGCGGTCGCGCTCGGCATTCGCGGCTCGTCCGACCTGCCAGAGCACCGCGGGCTTGCCGTACCGCTCCTTCATTTCGCCGATCCGGACGAGGTAATCGGGCTCTCCGTATTCCCAGGCGAAGGTCTCGATGATCACCGAGTCCACCGAGGGGTCCTTCATCACTGCCTCGACGGCACCGGTATAGACGGCGGCGGGGCCCTTCTGCTCCACGGCAGGCCAGAGGTCCACGGGATGGGAGGGCTCCATCCAGGGGGGGAATATCTCTTTCAGCGACGCCATGGTTTCCGGGGAGAGTTCGGCGAGGCGGAAGCCCCGGTCTTCGAGGAGATCCGCCGTCACGATACCGGCACCGCCGGAGAAGGTCACCACCGCCGTCCTGTCCCTCGGCGTGAAAGAGGGCGTCATCGAGAAGCCGCGCACCATGTCCATGAGCTCGTGCATGTCGTAGACCTGGACGATCCCCGCCTGGCGAAAGGCGCCGTGGTACACGGTCGCGGAGCCGGAGAGGCTACCCGTGTGGCTTTTCGCCGCCAGGGCGCCGGAATCGCTGCGCCCCGACTTGAGCACCACGATGGGCTTATTCGTAGCGCGCGCGAGGTCCATGAACTTACGTCCGTCGATGATTGATTCGAGGTAGCAGCCGATGACGCCGGTGTTGGGGTCATCGATGAGATATTCCAGGAGCTCCGTTTCGTGGACATCGCACTTGTTGCCTATTGAACAGACCTTGCTGATGCCCATGCCGCCCCGCTCGAGGACCATCATGAGGAACCCCGCGGAGAGCATGCCGCTCTGGACGATGAGGGAAACGCTCCCCGGCTTCATGAGGGTGGTCCAGGCGTCGCTGTACATGAAGGAGAAGACGTTCCGCGAGTGGCCGTCAAGGTAGCCCATGCAGTTCGGGCCCCAGAGCCGTATCCCGTGGCGGCGGGCCTCGGCGATCGATTCCTCCTGGAGGCGGACGCCTTCGGGCCCCGTTTCCGAGAAACCGGCGGACTCTATGATGATGCCCTTGACCCCCTTGCGGGCGCAGGACCGTATCGTCTCGGGGAGGAAGCGCGCCGGTATGAAATACACGGCGAGGTCGAAGTTCTCCGGTATGGAATCGATGTCGGGATAGCAGGGAATCCCCAGGATCTCCCCGTAACGGGGGTTGACCGGGTAGAGGGGGCCCCGGTATCCCGCCAGGGCGTTCCGCACGATGTGGAATCCGCCCTTGAGAGGGCTTTCCGTCGCCCCGATGACGGCGACGCCACGGGGATGAAAAAAGGAATCAAGCATGGTATGTACCGCCGGCGCGTTGGAACGCGTACATGTCATTGAATCCAGGGGCGTACAGATGTGTCAATACATTATTGCTTATTAATGGTCGTTCATAAATATAAAAGCCGGGTGACCCGGGTCCCCCGGGCGACCCCGGGGGCGGGATGTTCAGGCGCTTTTGATGGTGACGCGGACGGGCGTGACGTTCCATATCTCGTCCGCGTACTGCGCGATGGTGCGGTCGCTCGAGAATTTCCCCATCATCGCGGCGTTCAGTATCGACATGCGCGCCCATCCCTCACGGTCGCGGTACGCGGCATCGACGCGGTCCTGGGCCTCCAGGTAGGACCCGTAATCGGCCATGAGCATGTAGCGGTCCCCCCCGGAGAGGAGGGAGTCGACGATGGGATGAAAGAGGTCATGCCTGTCTCGGGAAAAGCGACCCGCCGCGATCAGGTCGATGGCCTGGCGGAGTTCCTGGTTCGCCCGGTAGAAATGCCCCGGGTCGTATCCCGCGGACTTCATCTTCACCACCTCGTCGGCGGAAAGCCCGAAAATGAATATGTTGTCATCGCCCACCTCCTCGCGGATCTCGACGTTGGCGCCGTCCATGGTTCCGATGGTGATCGCGCCGTTCAGGGCGAATTTCATGTTGCCCGTGCCCGAGGCCTCGAAGCCCGCCGTGGAGATCTGTTCGGAGAGGTCGGCGGCGGGAATGATCTTTTCCGCGCTGGAGACGCAGTAGTTGCGCAGGAAGACCACCTTCAGGAGTTTCCCCGCGCGGGGGTCGCCGTTGATCGTTTCGGAGACGGAGTTGATGAGCTTGATGATCAGCTTTGCCATGGCATAGCCGGGAGCTGCCTTGCCCCCGAAGATCACGGTGCGGGGAACGAAGGGGCCCTTCGGGTTCGCCAGTATTCTATTGTAGAGGGTGACGAGATAGAGCGCCAGGAGGAGCTGGCGCTTGTACTCGTGGATGCGCTTGACCTGGCAGTCGAAGAGGGAATCGGTGTCTACCGGCACGCCGTTCAGGCGCATGATATACTCCGCCAGGCGCTCCTTGTTCGTTTTCTTGACCGCGAGCCATTCCTTGCGGAAGGTTGCATCCCCGGCAAGGGGCGCGAGTTTTTTTAATTCGTAGAGATCGCGCGTCCACTCATCCCCGATCCGCGACGTGATGAGCGCGGAGAGGCCGGGGTTGCAGAGCTTCAGCCAGCGCCGCTGCGTCACGCCGTTGGTCTTGTTGTTGAATTTCTCTGACCAGAGCTCGGCGAAGTCCCTGAAGAGCGTGTTCCTGATGATCTCGGAGTGAAGTGCCGCGACGCCGTTCACCGAGTGGCTTCCCACGATCGCCAGATTGGCCATCCTGACCCTCTTCTCCTCGCCCTCCTCGATGATTGACATCCTCGCGACGCGTGCATCGTCGCCGGGAAAGGCCTGCCCGACGGCGTCAAGAAATCGGCGGTTTATCTCGTAGATGATCTGCATGTGGCGGGGAAGAAGGTGCTCCATCAGGGCCACGGGCCATTTCTCCAGGGCCTCGGGAAGCACGGTATGATTGGTATAGGCGAAGATCTTCACGGTGATCTCCCAGGCGCGTTCCCATTCCATTCCCTCCCCGTCGATGAGTATCCTCATCAGCTCGGGGATGGCTATGGCGGGATGGGTGTCGTTGAGCTGGATGGCCGTTTTTTCCGGAAAGGCGTCGAAGGAATCATGCCCCTTTCGGTAGCGGCGCATGATATCCTGTATGGTCGCGGACACGAAAAAATATTCCTGCTTGAGGCGCAGCTCCTTGCCCTCGAAGACATTGTCGTTCGGGTAGAGAACCTTCGAGATTATCTCGGATCGGGACTTGTCCTCCACGGCGCGGTGGTAATCGCCGTGGTTGAAGTAGTCGAGCTGGAAATCGCGGGTCGATTTCGCGGCCCAGAGCCGGAGGGTGTTTACGGTGTTGGTGCGGAATCCCGGCACGGGCGTGTCGTAGGCCATTGCCATGATCTCCTCGGCGTCGACCCATTCGCTACGGAAGCTGCCGGCATCGTCATGGTACTGGCGCACGCGCCCGTAGAACCTCACGGGGTACAGGTACTCCGGGCGCTCGAATTCCCAGGGGTTCCCGTAGCGAAGCCAGTTGTCCGGTGTCTCAACCTGCCATCCCTGGATGATCTGCTGGAAGAAAATTCCGTATTCGTAGCGTATGCCGTAGCCGTACGCGGGAAGCTCCAGGGTGGCCATGGAATCCAGGAAGCAGGCGGCGAGTCTTCCAAGGCCGCCGTTTCCGAGACCGGCGTCCCATTCCGATTCCCGGATATCCTCAAGATCGCACCCGATGTCCCTGAGGGCGCTGCCGGCTTCGTCGTAGATCCCGCTGTTGATCAGGCTGTTCCCCAGGGCCCTGCCCATGAGGAATTCAAGCGAGAGGTAGTAGACCCGTTTCGCGTCCTCTCGGTAATAGGCCTGCTGGGTCTCGATCCAGCGCTCCACCATCCGGTCCCTGGCAAGAAGGGCGAGGCTCTGGAAGCGGTCGTGATCCGTGGCGGAGTACTCGTCCTTGGCAAGGGAATATTCAAGGTGGTGAATGAAGGAATTCTTCAGGGACTCGGCGTCCCGCCCCATGAGCTCGTTCGTGGTCGTGGTAAGCGCTTTGACGGATTTTTTTCGTGCCATCGGTTTCCTCTCACGCGTACTGATGGGAGACGCCAATCAGCCTACCATACGATGAGGGGGTGTAAAGAATATTTTTTCTCCTGGGGCGGATGATGCCGGCGATCTACAGGTGGGACAATGCCGGAGCGAT
This sequence comes from uncultured Leptospirales bacterium, assembly GCA_964554685.1. Classification (GTDB taxonomy): domain Bacteria; phylum Spirochaetota; class UBA4802; order UBA4802; family UBA5550; genus RBG-16-49-21. The sequence goes on from CAZKPR010000058.1 coordinate 14,344, forward strand.
GAAGAAGACGACGCGGTTTCGCCCCTCTTCCTTGGCCCGGTAGAGCGCCTCGTCGGCGACCCGTATCAGCTTCTCGGGACCTTCATCGGGGCCCGGCATGATGAGGGCGCACCCGGCGCTCACCGTGACCACAGGAAATACGGGGGAGGTTTCGTGGGGAATACCGAGGGATTGCACTTCCTCGCGGAACCGTTCTGCCATCTCCCGCACGAAGGACTCCTCGGCATCATACCAGAGAAGCACGAATTCCTCCCCCCCGTAGCGTGAAGCGGAGTCGAAGGGGCGCCGGGCGTAGTCCTCCATGGTCCGGGCTATGCGCTTCAGGCATTCGTCCCCTTCGAGGTGGCCATGGGCATCGTTATAGAGCTTGAAGTGGTCCACGTCGGCCATCATGAGGGCCATGCACTTTCGGTCGCGCACGGCCTGGCCCCAGAGGCGGGCCAGGGTGGTGTCGAAGGCGAGGCGGTTGTAGATCCCCGTGAGCCCGTCTCGCTCCGATATCTCCTGTAATATCTTTCTCTGTAAAAAATTAACCCGTGTCGCGCGCTCAATGAGGTAGCATCCCGAGGCCCCGATCAGGTTCATCCATAAAAGAAACACGCTCCTCGCGACAAGGATTGACATGTCCGCCCCGGCGATAACGGCCCCGGTGACGTAGAAGACCATTACCGCCAACAGGAACACCAGTGAGGTCCGGAAGAGGAGACCCGACAGGAAGTAGACGATCGTGGTGGCCAGCATGAGGGAATGGTAGCGCGCGTCGTATCCGTGCCCGTAATTGATGACGAGGATCACCATGATGCCCAGGCCCGCGATCAGGGTGGGGGCCAGGATGAAATTCACGATCCTCCTGTGAAATGACTTCACGAAGGTGAGCGCCAAGGATACTGCCATCACGGGGAAGAGGATACCGAAGCGTATAAGGCTCGTCCAGAAGAGCCGTTCTGGAGGCAGGAATGCCCTGTCGATGATCTCATAGAAGATGATGATCAGGATGGCGATGACAAGGGCGATGCGGATGCGGGGTATGACCAGGGACCCGTAGGATTCGCGGAATTCCTTTTCCAGCTCCCGCGAGAACCTGAGAAAGGGAAACCCCGTTTTGAGCTGACGTGCGTAGGGTGATGATGATCTGTTCATTATTCGCGGGGCCCGTCGGCATGATCTCGCCCCGCGGCAGCGGGGGTGTTTCCCATGCTCTCATTGAAGGGAGGCGGCGGTCAAGAATAATTCATGGCGGGCCCTCCCCGTCCGGGCACGTGAATTTTTTCGCCGGACGGGGTAAATGTCTTGATCCGGTCCTACAGAATGGCATAATGAAAAGAGCGGGTGAAAAGCATGACATGCGAAGAGGGGGATGACCCATGAAGAGCGGCATCAGGATAGGAGTGAGCACCTGCCTCCTGGGTGAAAAGGTGCGCTACGACGGCGGTCACAAGCTTGATCATTTTATAACGGATATTCTCGGTCCCCTGGTGGAATACGTGCCCGTCTGCCCCGAATACGAGGCGGGATTCGGGATTCCCCGGGAGGCCCTCCGCCTCGTCGGGGACCCGGCGGCACCGCGCATGGTGACGCAGAAGACCGGCCTTGACGTCACGGAGAGGATGCAGGCGTGGATCAGGCCGAAATTACGCGACCTCGAGGGCCTTGATCTCTGCGGCTTCATTTTTAAAAGCAGATCGCCCTCGAGCGGCATGGAGCGGGTGAAGGTGTATGATGAGAAGGGCAATGCCCGGAAGACCGGCTCAGGCCTTTTCGCCGCCGCCTTCATGGAGCGCTTCCCACTTGTCCCCGTCGAGGAAGAGGGGCGCCTCAACGACGTGCATCTTCGCGAGAATTTCATCGTGCGCGTCTTCGCCTTCAGGCGGTGGAAAGACCTCCTGGAGGGGAACGGGGGACGCGGTGGAATAGTGGAGTTCCACGGGAGGCACAAGTATCTTCTCATGGCCCACAGCCCCCCGCTCTTGAAAAAAATGGGATCCCTGGTGGCCGGGGTGAAGGGCATGCCCCGGGGCGAGTTCATCGCGCGCTACGAGGCCCTGTTCATGGACGCCCTGCGCCAGAGGGCCACGGTGAGAAAGAACGTCAACGTCCTGTCGCACATGGCGGGATATTTCAAGAAGTTCCTGGACCCGAGGGAGAAGGAGGAACTCCGGGACATTATCGAGCGGTATGGACGGGAGGAGGTCCCTCTCATCGTGCCGGTGACCCTCACCAGGCACTTCGTGCGCCGGTACGGCGTCGACTACCTCGAGGGCCAGTACTACCTTGAGCCTCATCCCGCCGAGCTTAAGCTCAGGAACCACGCCTGAGCCGGCGGCCCGGTTCGCTATCTCGCCCCTTCGATGAACAGGGCCATGTCGGGGGGCGCGGGACACTCGAAGGAGACGCGCTTCCCCGTGACGGGATGGTCGAAGGCGAGGCGCGAGGCATGGAGGAGGTGCCGCGGGGCTTCCATCCAGGGAAGGGGCTCATGGATCCCGGCCCTGGCGCGCCGCACGAATTCCAGGAACTGATCGTCGCTCCGGCCGTAGAGCTTGTCCCCCGCGAGGGGTAGGCCGACATGGTCGAGGTGAACGCGGATCTGGTTGGTCCTTCCCGTGGCGGGGATACAGCGCAGGAGCGTATACCCCCGGAGACGCCCGAGGACCTCGAAGCGGGTGAAGGACGCGCGTCCTTCACCGCATTCCCCGGGGGCCACGCGCCGCCGTATCGAGATCGAACTTCCGGTATCGCGTATGATGGCCCCCGATACTTCGAAGCGGTCGCGCGCCGCTTCGCCGCGCGTAACGGCAAGGTACTCTTTTTCAACGGTACCCCCCTCGAATTGTCTTACCAGGGCCCGGTGCGCGGCCTCCGATTTCGAGGCCACGATGATCCCGCTCGTCTCTCGATCAAGGCGGTGGACGAGATTCACCTGTTCCATCCGGCCGCTCCCTTCAAGACGGCGGCGCAGCAGGTAAATGAACGTGTTTTTTATATAGTTGCCGTCCGCGTGGGAGGGCAGGTTTCCCGTCTTTGCGGCGACGATGAAGCACTCCTCCTCGTGGAGGATGGAAAAAGCTGCGTCCACCGGGGGCTCGCGGAGCACCGTGCGGTAGGCGACGATGTCGTTGCGTTCAAGGAGGCGCTCCGGCGCGGACACGCCGCCGTTAACCGTTACCCTGCCTTCGCGGATCAGGGTTTCCCACTCTTTTCTGTCATGGTACCTGAAGCGCCCGCAGAGGTAGTCGAGAAGGCTCCTGCCGGAGAGTGAGGGGGCGACCCGTGAAGAGAGGACGGTTTCTTCTGGCATGGCATTGCTTCCTCTGATGCGTGGTCCCGCCTGAACCGGCGCGGCACGCGTGAAACCAGTTGTGATACGGGACGAATACGAGGGCAACCACTTTTATTCTTTGCTATTGAAGGGGCAAACCCTTCCCGTAAAGGATGAAGGGGCTTCATCGTCTGGAAAAAAAAGGATTGAAGGGTTGCGATGTGTCAGGATATTGTAATTAATCAAACCGGAGGAGTCCAGGTCATGAAAACGTGGATAATTGCGTCCGCCCTCTGTGTCCTGCTGGGGGCCTGCCTCTGCGGCACGGGCCTGTCAGCCGAAGAAACAGGGACTTCGAGCGGACAGACCGTGTACGTGCCCGCCTACTCATCGATCTATCACGGGGATCTTAAATGGGACATGGAACTTTCCGTAACCCTGAGCATCCATAACATCGATCCCGGGAACGCCATTGTCATTGAATCGATTGACTACTATACTGCCAGGGGCGAATTGATACACCGGTACGTCAAAAAAAACGCAACCGTGTCCCTGCGTCCCCTGGAAACGTATAATCTCGCCATAAAGGAAAAGGACGATCGGGGAGGGATCGGCGCGAATTTCATCGTGCGGTGGCGTGCCCGGAAGAAGGTCAACAGGCCCATCGTGGAGACGATCATGATCGGCACAAAGGGGCAGCAGGGCGTGTCCTTCACATCCAGGGGTGTCGTCATTTCCGATTAGGACCGGCGATGTCCCGGTCCGGAAATCACGGGGAGGTGGTAGCGATAATGATGGAGTTTTCCCATGGAGCCTGTACTATGCGGCTTTCCGATGAGAGGATCACCGTGGTCCATCGCCGGAGGATTGGCGCGATCATCGGAGCGGTCCTCCTGGGCATCTTCGGAATCGTCGCCTCGACGTTTCTCTCCATCATCGTCTGTTCCAGGGTAATGGAAGGAGACTTTACCCCCGACCTGCTCCTGGCTCCCCTGGCGGGTCTGCCTTTCATGGTCCTCGCCGTTTTCTACACCGCCGTCCTGGGTCGCCGATGGGGGACCGTGGAGCTCGATCGCCGGAGGAACACCCTCCTCTGGCTCCAGGGCGGGGCGACGAAGGGAACATGGATGCTTTCCGATGTCGCCAGGGTCGAGCGACGCTATGCCTTCCTGCACACCTGCCGCGTGAGCACCCTGGGAAAGGTGGAACGATGGATGTCTCTCCTGATGAAGGACGGGACCCGGGTGCCCCTTTACCTCGGCACCGTGGAGGAGCTTGAGGCCATCGAGGAGCACCTGCGCCGCCTGGGATTGCCGGTTCAGTGACGCACAGGTGCTGGAGGTCGCCATGGGCACGACGAAGGAGGAAATCACCCACAGCGAATCGCCGCGGTGGGGGCGCTATCCCGAAACGGTGAAGCGCAGCGACCGCCCGGTGCCCTGCGACCGCTGCGGCAGTGCCGAAACCCAGTGCGTCCATGCAAAGGGGGGCGGGTCCATTATCGGATCCTACTTCGAGGAAGAGTACTACTGCCCGCGGTGCGGCTGCTACACGCAGTATATTTTCGAATACGACTCCTGACATGGCAAGAGGCAGGACCGCCGGTCACCGCGGTCTTCCTGGAATCGAGGATTAGAACGTGTAAACAATAGAAATGTTTGGCCCGAAAAACAGGTCGAAATCCCTGGTATAATTTTTTCTGATGTTGCGCAGGTAGTAGAGGTACTGGCACCTGAAGCCGATACTCAGCGTCAGTCCCGTTTTTTGTATCGGGTATGCCAGCTCGACTGTACCGTTGACCCCGGTCATGTGGGCATTCCGTGAGCCTTTCTCGATATAAAAAACCCGGAAATAATGCTGAAAGAAGTCGCGCCGCCTGTGTTGGTAATCTCTGCCGGAAAGATAAATCAGGGAAGCTGATGGAATGAAGAAAAAACCGGCTCCAAGGTGTACGGTGGCCGTGGCCCCCGCTCCCGCCCCCACGGAGTGGAATCGTATTTCGTCCTTAAGGTTCACAATCAGGTTTCCATAGGTGTACATGTTAGAACTTCGAATAAACCGGTAATCATAACCCTGGTACTTGAGACCGAAAAAAACCTTGATGATGTCGGCAACCTGGACGTTTGCCAGGAGATCGGCATCGTACTTCTGGATCTTTTGCGCAACGCTTTTGGAAAACTGTATGACCGTTGAGGTTGTGATGGTCTGGTATATTGGTGACGCCATGTAGGTTTTTCCGCTGGTGAAAAACCCGTAGAGAAAGCTTCCACTCAAAGACCATTTTTCTGAAAATCTTACGGAAAAAACAGGGTTATAGAGAAAATTGGAATCCGGTTTCATCGTGTACTTCCCGGAAAATACTATCTCTCTCCTGTACAGCAGGGCCGAATTCTTTACCTTCGAAAGGTCGAAGTCTTCCCAGACCGGCAACCACCAAGCATACAGCTGCTTGTACCCGATGCTGAATCCGGCGGCACGGTCACGGGTGGACTGATCAGCCGCCGCTGCATTTTCAGCAAGGTGAAATACAACCAAAATGCCTTTACCCCCTGGTTAAGGGTGCTTGGGTGTTTAATGGGGTCA
>CAZKPR010000059.1:0-20174 GCA_964554685.1 uncultured Leptospirales bacterium
GTGGGGGCGTGTTTTTTTTTTATAAAATTGCCGGTTACGCTTTTGGGGTCCGGGTATTTTTTTAAGGTAATTAGTAACGCTAATTTGATACCTGGAAGGCCGTGTCGCCCCAGGAAGTTCCCCAGTTGCTCGTGGTCACGCCGTTCCTCTCGCTTCCGGTATAGGCTTCGAGGCTTTTGACCACGGTCACCTTCACCTCGCCGCCCTTTTCCCTGGTGATGACGCCGGCGTGGATTCCCGCCATGCACACCGAGGAGTCGGTGGTGTAGGTGTCGGTACCCCATATCGATCCTCCCTGGCAGTCGGCGGGGCATGATACGGCAAACGAGGCGCCGAGATCCTTGTTCTGGACAGCCACGTCCCTCATCTTGGTATTGCACTCAACGGCGATCCCCTTTTTGCACCCGGTAAAGGCCGCGGCGGCAAGGGCGGCGCAGGCGCACACGATCAGGATGTTCCGCATAGTGATGCCTCCTTACGTTTTTTTTCATTATACATCAATGCCCGTCATTGTCAATGATTATCCCGGATGGCCCCGCGGGTATTTTTTTGTGGGTAAACCGGGAAGAGCGCCAATAAATGTTTGACTCGCCGCGACCGGTCATAGCATTTTCATCACACCTTCCGTGCCGTGAGGCAGCGGCATTCACCGCCCGGGTTTCGCGGGTCCTGACGGCACGGAACGATTCGCTCAGAGGTCCTGTCGATGATTGGAATTTCCTTCAAGAAACGCCTGTTCTGCGCCCTGCTCCTGTTTATCCCCGGAAATATCGGCGCCCCCGTCGAGGAAACGGTGTCCGTCCACACCTATCCCCTGCGCGATACCAGGCCTTTTTTCAGGGAGAGCCCCAGCGGCAACGTGATCTACGATATACTACTCGATTCAATGTACACGGCCCCAGGCGCAATTTCCGGGAACTACGTCGTGGCATATTACGGTCACCCGAAATCCAGGATCATGGGGATCGTGGGGCGGTATCCCAAGGAGGAGCTGGCGCCGATGTTGAAGAAAACCGCCGCGGAGTACGCCTCCCTCAACGCCGGGCGGGGGGCGTTTCCCGCTTTCTACCTTATCTACGGCACCTGCCAGCCCCGGGGGGAGATCAACCTGATGAAGCGGGAGATGGTCGAGGCCTATATCCGTTACGCCTACGCCAGGGGAATACTGGTCTACCTGGATCACCAGATAGGCAAATACTCCGTCGAGCACGCCATGGACCAGCTGCTTCCTTTTCTCAACTACCCCAACGTGCACCTGGCCCTTGATCCCGAGTGGCGCACCACCAGGCCGATGAGGGAAATCGGCTCCATTGACGCGGAAGAGCTGAACGAGGCCCAGCGCAGGATGAGGGACTACATGGTGGCCCACGGGATACGGGGGAGGCGTCACCTGGTCGTCCACCAGTTCCACGCCAAGATGATACGCAACCGCTCACGGGTAAGGAGCGACTATGACCCCGTAATCCTCGTCCACGCCACCTCGGGATGGGGCCCCCCGGAGCGAAAGGCCGCGACCCACGAGCGCAACGCACTCGCGGCCAACATACCGCACAAGGGATTCAAGCTCTGGTACTACTACTCTGACAAAAAGGGGGTCCATTACGACAGCCCCCTCATGACGCCGTCACAGGTGATTGGGCTCAGGCCCGAGCCGGGACTTATCATCTACCAGTGACGGGGCGGCTCCCGCGGTGACGGAACGGGATCCCGCGAAAAAATGATGCGTGAAGGAACGACATGACCGAAAGCCTCTACGAAAAGCTGAGGGAGAAGGTGGGGCGCCACAGCGCCTATTTCCCGAAATCGAAATCGGGCATCGAGCTTCGTTTCCTGAGAAAGCTCTTTGACGAGGAGGACGCGGAGACGTACCTCCTCCTTTCAGACAACCTGGAGAGCGACAAGGCGATCGCCGCCCGGACCGGACGCGATCCCGCGTCCCTTTCCGCCGCGCTCTCGAAGATGGCGGCGAAGGGCCTCTGCTACCCGAAGCGGGTCGACGGCACGCGCTACTACGCCGCGGCACCCTTCGCCCACGGCATCCTGGAAAACCAGGTGAACACCATCGACCCCGATCTCGCCCGATTATACGAGGAATATATCTGGGCCGAAAAGCTTCCCGTGGAAAGGAGGCCCGGCGACGAAAAGGAGCCCCTGGTGCCCCTTCGTTCGATCCCCATCCAGGCGCCCCTTTCGATCACGCGCCCCGTGGCCCCCTACGAGGACGCTAGGGACATCATCATGAGCCAGGACCGTATCGCCCTGGCGCAGTGCTTCTGCGCGCTGCAGCAGCATATGCTCGGGACGGGATGCCCCCGTCCCCGGGAGGTCTGCCTCATCCTCGGCTTCTACGCGGATTATTACGTTGAGTACGGCTTCGGGAGAAGGATCGGGAAGAGCGAGGCCATTGAGGTCCTGGATATCGCAGAGGAGGCGGGCCTGGTGCACCAGATCCCCGACAGCAAGGACCCCGGGGCGATCTGCAACTGCTGCCCGGACTGCTGCGGCGGCCTCAGGGTTCTGAGGAAGCTTCCCTCGCCGGCCCTCCTCATGCGAACGAACTATTTCATAGCGATCGACGCTTCCCTTTGCGACGGATGCGGTGCCTGCGCGGTCCGCTGCCCCATGGACGCCCTCTCCGTGGGGACGGAAGGGACCGCCGGGGCGAATGTCAATCGCTGCATCGGGTGCGGCCTCTGCACCCGGGCCTGCACCCGGGGCGCCCTGACCCTCGTCTCGAAACCGGAGGCAGAGCGCACGGAGCCCCCCCATACCCTCAAGTTCATGCGCTCCTCGCGGGATATCGAAGGCGCCATGGGGTAGCAACTCATGCATAAGGCCCGTCGTACATGAATCCTTACGCGCTGCTGTCGCTCTTTTCCCTCGTCGTGTACCTCGCCCTCGGCATCTACGCCTACAGCCTGGAGCCCCGGTCGAGGGTGAACCGCCTTTTCCTCGCCCTCTGCGTGAGCTTCGCCGCCTGGGCGTTCTTTTACGCCTTCGTGTACGGCGCCCCCGACAGGGAAGCCTGCTGGTTCTGGTACCGGCTTTCATCCATCGGGTGGTGCAACTTCGCCGGGATCGCCCTCCATTTCTTCATTGTGCTGACAAAGCGGGAATCCCTCCTGCGCGGCCGGTGGATCTATGCCGTTCTCTATCTTCCGGGCCTGGCCTTCACGGCTGTCGCATTCACGGGCAACCTGCTCATCCTTGATTTCTATTATCACGACGGTTCCTGGTACGAGGTCATGAAGCCCCCGACCCCCGTCGGCATCGCCTTCACCCTCTACTATCTCGGGTATGTGCTCTTCGGAATCTACCTCGCGTGGCGATGGGGCCGGGATTCGGACCACCCGCGGGTGCGGAGGCAGTCCCGGATCATCGTCATATCCACCGCCGCGGGATTCACCCTGGCGTCCTCGGTCAATGTGTTCCTGCCGCTCCTGGGCATCCAGGCGGTTCCCGCCATCGGTGTCTCCTTCGGCATGGCCTGGCTTGCCGGGGTCTGGTACTCGATCTGGAAGTACCGCCTCATGGGGATATCCCCCGCCGCGGCCGCCAATGAGATCATCTCGAAGATACAGGACATTGTCGCCCTCCTGGATGCTGACGGGAACATAATCAGGATCAATCGCCGGATGGAAAAGCTTCTCGGATTCAGCGAGGGGGACCTCGCGGGCAGACCCCTGGGGGAAATCGTCGGGGAGAGGGACCTCTTCGAATCGCTGTTTCCCGGAATCTTGGCGGATGCGTACGCAGAAAACGGCATCGAGGTCGGCTTCCGGACGCGGAACGGCGGGACCATCCCCGTGTACCTCCTCGGCGCGGCCATGAGGGACAACGCCGGGGAGCCCTTCGGGGTCGTCGTGGTCGCCCATGACATGAGGCCGACGAAACGCCTTCGCGATGAGATCGCCGAGCGGGAGCGCGCGAACGAGGACCTGAACGCCGCCATCGAGGAGATGGAGGCGATTAACGAGAGCCTCGGGTCGGCCAACAGGAAGCTCGAGGACGCGCGGCGGATATTCGAACGGGACATGGCGATGGCGGTGAACGTGCAGAGGAGCCTCCTCCCGAAGAGCCTTCCCACCGGGGGTGACTGGGACGTGGACGTGCTGTTCAGGCCAATGGCGGGCGTCTCGGGTGACTTTTATGATCTGTACGTGAGGGAGGGCGTCCTCCGGGGAGCGTCCCTTTTCGACGTCTCGGGACACGGTATATCCTCCGGGCTAATCACGATGATCGCCAAGCCCCTTGTCTTCAGCCGCTTCAGCGAGATGGGAGACGCGGTCCTGGGGGAGGTGATGACGGCGGTGAACGCGCGGCTCGTCAGGGAGATCGGGGCCGTTGAAAACTTCATCACCGGATCGATCCTCAGGTTCTCGGGCGACAGGGTGGAGTACGTCAACGCGGGCCACACGGACCTGCTCATCAGGAGGGAGGCGACCGGCAGGGTCGACGTGGTCGGTATCGAGGGTGGCGACTGCAAGGGCATGCTCCTCGGGATCGAAGGCGTTGACGAGAGGTACCGGTCACTCGTCTTCAGGGTCCGTCCCGGCGACCAGCTTCTCCTTTACTCCGACTGCCTCCTGGAGTGCGAGAACCGGGATGAGCGCCGCTGGGGGATCGAAGGCGTCAGAGACGCCTTCGCCGCGGCGCCGCGGGGATCCGCCGGGGAGGCGTTGCAGTTCCTCATGGAGCGATTCTACGGTTTTATCGGGACCGAGGAACTCTCGGACGACCTGACGGTAATGCTTCTCCGGAGGATGGGATGAAGAACCGTGGCGTGGAGAAGGGGAAGATGAAAAAAATCCCCATCCCGGGTTCATATTCTCGTTGACCGTTACCATTCCCCGCCCTATACTAACCATCATATCCGGCGAAAACCATGAACCCCTACCTTATATTACCCGTGCTGGCTTTCCTTGTTAACTTTTTCACCATGTCCTACGTCGTTGCCCTGGATCCCGGGAAGCCGATCAACCGTTCCTTCCTCCTTCTCTCGGCTTCGATCACCCTCTGGGTGGTTACCAGCTCCACGTTCCATCTTCCCATGGACGAAGCGATCATCGTGCCCTTCAGCAGGGCCTGTTCCTTTTTCTGGTTTTTTACGGGATTCTTGATGATCAATTTTACCTACGTGTTCCTGGGCCGCCGCCGCGACCTCTTTTACCATGCCGTGCTGGCCGTGGCCGTCGCCTCGGTTGCCGTCACCCTGACGGCGGACCTGGTAGTGCCCGGGTATACGCGCTATCCCTGGGGATGGCGCTTCACCGAGGGACCCCTGTTCACTCCGATTTCCATGATTTCAATCGTGATTCCCATCGTCGTGTCATGGGCCATGGTCTACGGCTCCTGGCAGACCGAGTCCGATCCCGTGAGAAGGAAACAGCTTTTTCCGCTCCTGGCGGGGATTTTCATCGCGCTTTCCATGGCGGCGATCAACCAGTTCCTGCTTCCCTCTCTTCCGGGCATGGGAGATGTCGTGCGCTACACGGCCTCCTGGAGCGTCATACTCAGCATCTTCGTGTTTTACACCATAGTGCGCTACCGTTTTCTTACCCCCGCCATCGGAGATGTCGCGAGCGAGCTTTTCGCCTCGATCAGGGAGGGCGTGGTGATACTGGATACGAAGGGGAACGTCCTCCATTTCAACGAGGCCGCCGCCCTCATGCTCGGCATGGATGGCACCGCGTCCAGGCCTCCCCGCCTGGAGGAGCTGATCGCCGAGTATCGCCACGACGCGGACTACGTGACCCGGCAGGCGGTTACCCTGAAGGGCGACCCTCCCCGCCGCCTCCTCCTCAATCAATCGGCGATTATTTCACACGCTGCCAGGGTGGGCTCGATCCTCGTCATGATCGATGTCACCGAGATACACCGGATGAACGACGCACTGAGGGAATCGAACGAGCTTTTCCAGCGCATCGCCGCGAACGTGAGCGACGCCATCTGGACCATCGACATCAGGACGGGTGGGATGATCTATGTGAGTCCCTCGGTAACCCATATCCTGGGATGGACCCCGGATGAGCTTTCGCGCCTCTCGCCGGAAGAACGCTTCGATGAATCGGGGCTCGGCCTTGCCAGGGATATCCTCCGCGACGAGCTGCTGCACGACGCGGAGCGCGATCCCCTGCGCACGCGCTCCCTGGTCACCAGGGAGCGGCACAGGGACGGGACCATGGTCGACGTGGAGATCAACGCCTCCTTCATTAGGGACCAGGCGGGAAAACCGTCGTACATACTGGGGGTGACCCGTGATTTTACTGGAAGGAAGCGCCTCGAGGACGAGCTGAGGGCGAGCCTTAAAGAGCTGGAGCAGCGGAACGAGATGATCGAAAGCGATCTCAAAACAGCCCAGATGATCCAGCGGGAGCTGCTCCCCTCGGAGCCCCCCGACTGCGACCGTCTCGCGATCGATTTCCGCTACCTCCCCCTGGAGGCCGTGGGAGGGGACTACTTCCACATCATACCCCTCCAGGAGGGCGGGCTGTCGGTGTTCATCGGGGACGTGTCGGGCCACGGGGTTCCCGCGGCGCTCTTTCTCTCCCTGATCAAATCGGTCAGCAACTCCCTTCTGAGGAAGTACCCCCACGAACCGGGGGCCTATCTCGACGCCCTCAACGGAGAACTCTGCGAGAACATGCAGCACTACTTCCTCACCGCCCTCTACGGCATTTTCCGTTTTGACGCTCCCGGAGCAGACATGCGCCTCTCCATCGCCTGCGCCGGCCACCCGCCTCCCGTCATCCATGAACGGGGAGGCAACACGGCCCGCTACCTCCCGGCCAGGGGAAAGCTCCTCGGGGTGATGCGCGATATCGCCTTCGAGACCCTCGAGGTGCCGCTCCGCCCCGGGGACAGGGTGTACCTCTATACCGACGGCGTGCCCGAAATCACGAATGAGCGGATGGAGATGCTCGGCTACGATCGTCTTCTCGCCGTCATCGGTGAAACGGCGGGGCGGGATCTCGGAGGATCTCTCGACGCGGTCATGGATGAGGTGCACCGCTTTCGCGGCACAACTCCAGTGGACGATGACATCGTCATCATCGGCTTTGAGGTGCGCTGATGATAACGGGGCCTGAAGAAGCCGGGCCGTCAGGGGTGTAGATAGTGGTGAATTGTCGTGCCGGTTCACCGGCTGACTCCCGGTATAAAAAAAATGCGCCGGTGGAGATGCAGTAAATTCAAACGGATTTACGAGAGTCGGAGGATGGAATGAGGATACTTCATGTTGAAACGGGCACCGACGAGGAGGGCCGCGGCCCCTCGTGCCCCTGCTGCAATGCCGAGATGAAAACCCTTAAGGTCTACCGGAGCCATTTTAGGTTCCTGGCAAACCTTCATGTCTTCTGCTGTCCCGCGTGCAACAGGGCCCTCGGGGCTGCGCCGGTACCGAAGTAACGCTCCTCGAAGAACGGGACCCTTTTCTCCCGGGTGGTTGAGTAGAAACGGCCCTGCCGGGCCTCTCGCGGGGTGGGGCAGGGTGAAATGCAATTGCGCAACAAGCCTATTATGTATTGACAAATATTTCCGAGTTCGGAACTTTTTTTCATGATGGCATGGCACGGGATGAGACGGGCCATGAATATAACGGGAGATTGACCGGGGGCAGATGAGGAGACAGCATTCAGGCGCCGCCCGTCTGCCCGCCGGGGGGAGAATTTATTTTTGGGAGGGCGCATGTGAGGTTCGGCGAGCTGAGGAAAAAATTGAGGACCGGCGATATTATCCTCACCTACAAGCGGGGGAGCCACTTCAGCAATCTCATATGGCTGGTCAGCAAAATTGGGAAGCGTGTGAAGGCCCACGGGCCGCGGCTGTCCCATTGCATCATCTACATAGGTGAAGGCCTCATCGCCGACTCGGTCCTGGCGGGGGGCGTCACCATCAAGAACGTCCGCGCCTACGCGAAGTACTACGATCTTCGCCTGGTCCGCTACAGGGGGAAGGACCTCGATAGGAAGAAGCTCCTCCGCTACTGCACCGACAGCGCCGGCATCATCAAGTACGCCTACTTCCAGATAGTGGCGATCGCCTTTAAGAAGGTATTCCTCCGTCGCGACGTGAAGAAGGACATGGAGGATAAGGCGATGCACTGCTCTGAGTTCGTGGCCTCGGCATTCCTCGCTCAGGGGATACGCCTTGTGGAGGGCAAGCGCCCCTTCTCGGTTTCGCCCCTTGACATCTACGTTTCGCGGAAGGTGAGGATCATCGGGTGATCCCGTCCTTCTTTTCCCGCGTCCCGCCGGTTCCGGGTTGGCGGGTAAACCGCGCACCTGTCCTTTTCGGGTAAAAAAAACGGAGAGCCGGCATGATGCCGGCTCTCCGCCTGGTTTTTTCCTGAGAAAATCCTGGCCCGCGGGCCGCTATTTCTTCGGAGGTTTCGCGACCAGCATGATGAGCGCGCCGGCGAGGCACGCGCATCCCGCGATAATGAACGGCGTGAGCCACGCCGAGGGATCGGTCGCTCCCTTCGCCGCGTCCTTGAAGAGACCGGCGATCTGGGGCCCCACGATGCCGGCGATGCCGTACGCGAAGAACACGAACCCGTAGTTCTTGCCCACGGTCTTGTTGCCGAAGAAGTCGGCCGTCGCCGCGGGGAAGAGGGCGAAGTTGCCGCCGAAGTTGAAACCGATGATGCAGGCCGCCGCGACGAGGCCCGCTTCCGTGGCGCCGAGCTTGTAAAAGGCCAGCATGATGACGCCCTGGGAGAGGCACATCAGGAACAGGGAGACCTTGCGGCCGATCTTGTCGGAGACCATCCCCCAGGCGATCCTTCCGAGGCCGTTGAGGATGGCGTAGAAGGCCATGGCGGTCCCGGCGATGTTGCTCGCCCACGCGACGGTGTCCTTGAAATTCTCGTTGGCCGGATCAAGGGTCTGGAGCTTGGAGAACGTCAGGGAATCGATCCCGAAGAGCTTGATGCAGTATATCACCATGAGGCCGGCGAGTGCCGAGAACACGAAGGTGATGAAGAGCATGTAAAACTGGGGCGTTTTCAGCATCTCGTTCGTCTCGAAATTCACTGATCCCGTCGCCTTCCCAGCGTCGGCCTGGGGGGGCGTGTAGCCTTCCGGGAGCCATCCCTCGGGCGGATCGACCATGACGAAGCTGCCGATCAGGACCATTATGGCAAAAATGATGCCGTAGAGGAGGAACACGCTCCGGACGCCGTCGAGGCCCGCCAGGGTGAGCGTGTTGAGAAGGCCGCCGCCCCATGAGCCCGCCCACTTGACCCAGATCGTGGCGCCGAAGCCGAAGCCCGCGACGGCCAGGCCGGTGAGCATCCCCTTTTTGTCGGGGAACCATTTCACCCCTACGGCGATCGGAACGACATAGGCCAGGCCTATGCCCGAACCGCCGATGATGCCGATGAACACCAGCTGGGCGACAAAGCTGCTGCCGAAAAATCCCGCCAGGACATACCCGAGACCCAGGACGAGCCCGCCCGCCATGGCAAGTTTCCTCGGGCCGATCGTGGCCAGCTGCCTTCCCGCCCATATCATCACCAGGGCGAAAAAGAAAAGGCCCGCCGAGAAAATCCACGCGGCCTGCCCCGCCGAAAACTGGTAGGTGCCGTCGGCCGCGGTGAGTTTTGGCGTGAAGACTGACCAGGCGTAAATGGCGCCCAGGGCCAGTTGAATCAGGATGGCTCCGATAACCACGAGCCATCGATTCATGACTTTTTCGTTGGACATTGATTCTGCCTCCTTTGTTGATTTTGTAACGGTACGGTATGCGATTAATTTTTTGTGCATGTGTGAGTGAGAATGCAGCGTATTAATATCGATCCGCACTATATTGAACCCACCCTGTGCACATCGTGCGATGTCTGTCTAGAAAAAAATGATTCAGTCAGGAAACAAGGAGGTATGTCATAGACGGGCCATTCCGGCCGAGTGAAGGGCGCAGGGGTTTCGGTGTGGAAAATTGTACTTGATCATCCTCCCCATTCGGATAGAGTGCTTTTTCAGCGTCTAATGACGCCTGGATCGTGATTATCCATGCTGTTTTTCTGAACTATCGAAAAATTTTTATGGAGGGAGGATATGAAAAAATCTATCGCGGTGGGTGTCCTTGCTCTCGTCGTAATTCTGGCGGCCATCTATTTTTTCTTTCCAGGTATGACCCTTGGTGTTTTCATGAAACTGGAGCGGGGCAAGGCGGACCTCACGGAGAAGCGCGTTGCTATAGCTGATCATGCGATTGTCTACCTTGAAGGAGGGGAGGGCGAGACCCTGGTCCTGGTCCACGGGTACGGCGGCGACAAGGACAACTGGACCAGGTTCGCCGCGCACCTGACGCAGCGCTACCGCGTCGTGGCGCCCGACCTTCCCGGCTTCGGCGAGTCGTCGAAGGACCGGGCCCTGCGCTACGACATCGCGGCCCAGGCGCGGCGCCTCGGGGAATTCCTCGACGCCATCGGGGAGAAGAAGGTCCACGTCGCGGGCAACTCCATGGGGGGCAATATCGCCGGCATATTCACCGCCCTCTATCCAGGCAGGGTCCTGACCCTTGGGCTTCTCAACACCGGCGGCATCACCGAGCCCGTGGAGAGTGAGTTCAGGAAGAATCTCCGTGAGGGGAAGAACAGCCTGGTCGTCGAGAGCCCGGAGGACTATGACCGGCTTATCGCCTTCGTCTTCGCGAAGCCGCCCTTCATCCCGCGGCCCCTGAAGCGCCATTTCGCGGGAATGGCCGCGACGAGCAGGGAATTTAACGAAAAGGTAATGGAGGATATGAAGGCCCGTCCCGCGTCATTGGAGCCGCTCCTGGGGCGGCTGTCGCTCCCGGTCTTCGTGCTCTGGGGCGATCGCGACCGGGTCATCGACGTGTCATGCGTGGATGTCTTGAAGAAGGGCCTGCCGAACCCCTCGGTCGTAATCATGAAGGAGTGCGGCCACCTTCCCATGCTGGAGCGCCCGGAAGAAGCGGCGCGGCACTACCTGGATTTTCTTGAAAAGTCAAAGGCGCGATGATTTGCTGTTGACGGGAGGAAAAGGGGGGGCCATACTCACTCACCATGGCGATGCAACCCGTCATCGACTCTTCACTGGCAGGAACGCCCCTTAAAAAGTGCGAGGTCCCGGTGACCTGGCGGGACACCATGAACTACGCCGCCGCGATCGGCGACGGCAATCCCCGCTATTTCGATGACGAGGGGGCAGGTGGCCTCATCGCCCACCCGGTCTTTCCCGTGGCCGTCACCTGGAGGGTCCTGGGGCGCATCGCCGAATTCATCGACGCGGAGGAGTTCCCCAGGGAGCTTCTCGCCACCCAGGTCCACTACACCGAGCACCTTGAACTCCATCGGCCCCTGGTACCGGGTGCGACCCTGGCAATCGAGGGCAGCATCGCCGCAATACTTCCCCACCGGGCCGGCACCCACGTGGTGATTCGGCTCGATGCTTCAGACGACGGCGGGGCCGCGGTCTTCACGGAGCATATCGGCGCCATGCTGCGCGGCGTCGAATGCGCCGGCGGGGGTTCCGGGGAGGATCGGCTTCCGCCGGTGCCCCGGGTGCAGGAGGATGGAGTCCCGGCCTGGGAAGCCCCGATCTCCATCGATCCCCTGCGGCCCTTCGTGTACGACGGCTGCACCGATATCTTCTTCCCGATTCACACCTCCAGGCGTTTCGCCCGCGCCGTGGGGCTTCCCGGCATCATACTCCAGGGAACCGCGACCCTCGCCTATGCCGTCACCGAACTGGTGAACCGTGAGCTAGGCGGCGCGGCAGAAGTGGTACGCGTCGTGGCGTGCCGCTTCACCGGCATGGTGCTTCCCGGGTCTGATATTTTCGTCAGGCTGCTGGGGAGGGGGAAGGGCAACGATCTTTTCTTCGACGTCACGGGCGCGGCGGGGGAGCGTGTCCTCGCGGGGGGATACCTGGGCGCCCGATGACGCGGCGGGTCCGCGCGGTCCTTCCGCGGTGTCGCGTCAGGGTCATCAGCACACAGGGGGTACGGTCAATGAACGATCACGAGCAAAGGCTTCCGCTTCTGAACAACTATGTCGAATACTGGGCGAGGGAAACGCCCGGCAAGGAGGCGATGATCCAGCACGAGGACGGCAAGACCGTCACCTACGGGAAATTCAACACCCTCATCGATTTCTTTGCCCTGAAGCTGATGGACATGGGCATCGAAAAGGGGGACCGCGTGGCCACCCAGCTTGCCCTCTTCCCCGAACATGTCATTTTCATGTACGCCTGCTTCAAGATCGGCGCCATCATCGCGCCCCTGGACCTCCGCCTCAAGGAGGACGAGGTGGTGCGCGACCTGGGCAAGATCAGGCCGAAGGCATTCTTCTTCCTGGGGAGGACTCCGGTCATCGACTTCACCCGGATAGGCGAGGCCGTCCGGGACCGCTGTTCCTACGTCGAGTACCTGGTCCAGTTCGTCCCCGACCCCGACACGGGGGAGACGATCGACGGGGCGGTTCCGATCATGGAGCTCATGGGCAAGGCGGGCCTTCTCTGGCTCAAAATAAAAAACATCTTCACGCGGCGCCTCGAGAAGGCCTACGCGGAGATCGGCCCGCGCACGCCGGCCCTCATCATCTACACCACGGGCACCACGGGGGAGCCGAAGCCGGCGCTTCTCTGCCACGAGAACATCCTGGTCCAGAACGAGATCCTGCACCGGGCCACGGGGCTTTCCGAGAACGCCAGGGTGCTCATCAACCTTCCCCCGAGCCACGTGGGATGCGTCACGGAGCTCCTCATGACCACCCTGTACCGTGGCGGGACCGCCGTGTTCCTCAGGGTTTTCGACGTGGCCCTCACCCTGGAGGCGATCGAGAAGCGCCGCATTACCGTCCTCGGCCAGATCCCCACGCAGTTCCGGATGCTCTGGGCCCATCCCGAATACGACAAGAAGGACCTCTCGAGCCTCGCCTTCGTCGCCTATGCCGGTTCCTCCGTGGACGTCGCGTTTCTGAAAAAGCTCGCGACGATGGCGCCCCGCTTCGGCACGGGGATCGGCATGACGGAGAACGCGGGATTCGCCACCTTTACCCCCGACGGCATTTCCATAGAGGAGATGGCGGGCCAGGTGGGCCGCGCCTTCCCCGACCTGGCGGAGGTGACGGTTCGCGCCCCCATGGGGGAGGACGGCGCGGCCGGGGATGAACTTCCGGACGGGGAGATCGGCGAGATATGCTATCACCCGCCCATCGTCTTCCTGGGGTACTACGACCAGCCGGAGGAGACCGCGCGGACCATATCCCGTGAGGGCATCCTCTACACGGGAGACCTGGGATTTTTCAGGGACATGGGGACCTATCGAGCCCTCTACCTCTCGGGGCGCCGCAAGTTCGTCATCAAGCAGAAGGGGTATAACGTCTTCCCCGACGAGGTGGAGGCGCACATCGCGGGCCTCCCGGGGGTTGATGTCGCCGAGGTGGTAGGGGTGCCCCACGGTGTGTTCGACGAGGGTATCGTCGCCTTCGTGCGGCCGAAGGAGGGCGCCGTTCTCACCCCCGGGGACGTGGCGGAGCACTGCAGGTCCATCGCCGCCTACAAGCGTCCCCAGCACGTGGAGATCTGGCCCGCCGGGAAGCCCTTCCCCCTGACCAGGAGCACCAAGGTGGACAAGATGCTTCTCAGGAAGGAGGCCGATGAGATCGTTGCGCGGCTTCGCGCCGCCGGCGGGTGGGACGCCGGCGCGTGAGGGGCGTGTGCTGATCCGGGGCCCCATGGAAATTCGTCATATGGCGGACGGCATGCCGCGCGGGAACGCGTCATGAAAGGATCACGCTTCTTCGCGATTTGCCTCGGACTCTTCCTGTCGGTACCCGCGGCGGCGAAATTCCGGGGCGGTGAAGCCGACGTGGGCGACCTCTCCTTCAGGGTCCACTACTCGGGGATGCTCTACAGCGACCTCGACTCCCCCCTGGGGGCCTCGCTCTTCGTGGATTTTTATACCCACTCGTTCCTCTCCTTCGGACTTGCCAACTATTTCCACGTGTCGAGGAACCACCGGAAGGATTTCGCGCGGTACCAGGTGGTCAACGCGGTCTATGGCCGGTTCTATTTCAAGCCGTTCTTCCTGCGAAGGCCGGTCTTCAAGATGGGACCGAATATCGGCGTGGGGATTGTGCACGAGTGGCTGGACATAGACCATCCCCTTCGCAGTCCCGATCTCTTCGCCGGTATCGGCATGGTGATCCAGGTCACGCGGCACGTCGGCATCACCGGGGCCATGCAGCTTCACTCCCTTGCCCTTGACCGCCTGAGGCTCCAGCTGATTTCCAACATCGGGGTCTCCGTGAACATACCGATCCGTACCGCATCGGCGATGGGCCACCGGGGTTCCTCGCGCGGAGGATGAACGGGGAGGGCGTTCACTTCCCCCGGGACATGAGGGCGCACATGACGGCCTTCTGCACGTGGAGCCGGTTTTCCGCCTGGTCGAAGACGATGGAGCGGTTCGAGTCGAGGATGTCGCCTTCGATCTCCTCATCGCGGTGGGCCGGCAGGCAGTGCATTACCTTCGAATCGGCCCGCCCCTTCGCGAGGAGCTCGCGGGTGATCTTGTAGTCCGCCAGGATCTTTTTCTTTTTCCCCGCCTGCTTCTCTTCGCCCATGCTGATCCAGACGTCGGTATAGACGTAATGGGCGTGCCGCACGGCTTCCGCGGGGTCCCTGGTGACCTCTATGCGCGATCCCGTGGACGAGGCGATCCTGCGTCCCTCGTCGACCACCGCCGCCTCCGGTTCGCATCCACGCGGGCAGGCCAGGGTTATATGCACCCCGAGGAGGGCGGCGCAGAGGATGAGCGAGTGGGCGACATTGTTGCCGTCGCCGATGTAGGCCAGCGTGACGTCCCCCAGATCGTCCCCGCGCTCGAATATTGTGAAAAAATCAGCCAGGGCCTGGCAGGGGTGGTGGGCGTCGCTGAGCCCGTTTATCACCGGGACCGTCGCGTTCTTCGCCAGGTCCGTGACGTTGTCATGCGAGAAGGTGCGGATCATGATGCCGTCGACGTAGCGCGACAGTACGCGCGCCGTGTCGACGATCGACTCGCCGCGCTTGAGCTGGATGTCGTTCGCGTCCAGGTAGAGCGCGTGGCCTCCGAGCTGGGTCACCCCCGTTTCAAAGGAGACCCTGGTCCTGGTGGAGCTCTTTTCGAATATCATGGCCAGGGACTTCTTTTTCAGGAAGTCGCGGTGCTTCCCCCTCGCGGCGTCCTTTTTCAGCTCCGCGGCGAAGCGGAAGAGCTTCATGATTTCCTTCCCGGTCAGGTCGGTCACCGAGACAAGGTCCTTGGTGTTAACGCGGGGTACTTTCATCGCGTTTCCCCTCCTCGTCGAAGAGTCGTTCAAGTATCTCCATACCGGCCCTCGCGGCCTTCAGGGTGATGGCGAGGGGGGGCATGATCCGTATGACCTTTTCGGCGGTGCAGTTGATCACGAGGCCCTCCTCCAGGGCCCTGCGCACCAGGTCCGCCCCGGGGCGGTCGATCTCGATGCCGATATGGAGCCCCATGCCCCGCACGTCCCTGATGAAACCGTGGCGCGCCTTCAGCGCGCCGAGGCGCTCGAAAAAAAAGTCGCCGATCCTCCGGACCCCGTCGAGGAATCCCTTCTTTCCCATCTGCTTCAGCACCGCGGCGGCGGCGGCGCAGGCCAGGTGGTTGCCCCCGAAGGTGGTGCCGTGGGTGCCCCGGGGGAGGAACTCCGGCAGGAAATTTTTCGCGTGGAGGGCCCCCACGGGGACGCCCCCGCCGAGGCCCTTGGCCATGGTGATGATGTCGGGCACCACGTCGTAGTGCTGGTAGGCGAACATGGCCCCGGTCCTGCCGATGCCGGTCTGCACCTCGTCAACGATGGTGAGGATCTCATTCTTCGCGCAGATGCGGAAGACCTCGCGGACGAACTCGCGGTCGGCGATCACGATGCCGCCTTCGCCCTGGACCATCTCGATCATGACCGCGCAGAGACCGCGGTTTTTCTTCGCCTCCTTCGCGAAGGCGGCGGCGTCATTGAAGGGGAGATACCTGAAGCCGGGCACGAGGGGGCCGAAGCCGTCGTGGATCTTCTTCTGGGCCGTGGCGGACATTCCCCCGTAGGTCCTGCCGTGGAAGGAGTTCGTGAAGGATGCGATCTGGTACCGGCCCCTGTTCCTGTTCATGCCGTAGCGCCGCGCCAGCTTGATGGCGGCCTCGTTGGCCTCGGTGCCGCTGTTCACGAAGAGCGTCTTGCCGGGGAAGGACGCCCCGGCGATGAGACGCGCCGCCTCGTTCTGCTCCCGGTTGTAGAACCAGTTGGAGGAGTGGAGCAGGTTTCCCGCCTGCTGGCGGATCGCCTTGACCAGGTCGCGATGACCGTACCCCAGGCTCGACACGGCGATGCCGGAGAAAAAGTCGACGTAGCGCCTGCCGTCCTGGTCCACGAGGTACGCGCCGTCGCCCCTGACGAAACAGACGGGAAGACGGTCGCCGTAATTCTGGAACAGGTGCGCCCTGTCGTCGGAGATGATTTTTTTCAGCCTTGCCGAGCTCATGGCGGTACCCCAAAAAAAAGAAATCGGGCTGAACCCCGATCGCTGATGTAAAACGTCCGCTATCTGTAATGCAAAGCAGATGATAACCGGGCGCCGCTATCCGTCAAGAAAAATAATCGCCGGCCCGGAGAATTACCGCCCCGGTCGCCTCCCATTCCCCCGCGCGGGGGGGGCGGCTGTCAGGTCGAATACTCCGCGTTTATCTTCACGTAGTCGAAAGAGATGTCGGTGGTGAGCATTGACCGCGACCCCTTCCCGAGGCCCAGGTCGATGCTGATCTCGTAGGATTTGCCCCGGAGGATCCCGGCGAGGCGCTCCCCGTCGA
The DNA here is from genome assembly GCA_964554685.1 of uncultured Leptospirales bacterium. GTDB lineage: Bacteria > Spirochaetota > UBA4802 > UBA4802 > UBA5550 > RBG-16-49-21. The sequence goes on from CAZKPR010000059.1 coordinate 16,837, forward strand.
AATCCAGGGGTGAGCCGTTCACCAGGAGGGGGACCTCCCCGAAGGCGATGCGGAGCCTGCTTTCCTCGAGGGCGGCCCCGGAGCGCCCCGCGGCGGCGGCGATCCTTCCCCAGTTGGGGTCGTTGCCGAACATGGCCGTCTTCACCAGGAGGGATTCCGCCACGGCCCGGGCGATGCGGGCGGCGTCGCCATCCGTCGCGGCCCCCGTTACGGTTATCCTCACCCGCTTGGTCGCTCCCTCGCCGTCGTCGATGAGCATCTCCGCCAGGCGGGACAGGACCGCGTGGAGCGCCTCGCGGAAGCGGGCCAGGTCCCCGCGTCCCCGAAGGGGGGCTTTCGAACGGGGCGAGAGGATCAGCGCCGTGTCGTTGGTCGACATGTCGCCGTCGATGGTGATGGCGTTCAGGGTGCTCCCCACCGCCTCCCTGAAAGCTGCCCGGAGATCGCGTGCCTTGAGGGGGGCGTCCGTCACGATGAAGCAGAGGAGCGTCGCCATGTCCGGGGCGATCATGCCCGATCCCTTGGCGGTCCCGGCGACGCGGAACTCCCCGGCGGAGGTTTCGAAGGAGGCGCAGACCTCCTTGGGAAAGGTGTCGGTTGTCATGATCGCACGGGGGATCAGCCTGCCGCCCTCCCGGGAGAGCCCCGCCACCAGCCCCTCGTGGGCGGCCATCATCTTCTCCAGGGGAAGCTGGCGGCCGATGATGCCCGTCGAGGCCATGAGGATCGACCCCCGTGCCGCGCCGAGACGCGCGGCGATGTCGGACGTGAGGGTCTCGGCGGCGGCGAGGCCCCGGTCCCCCGTGCAGGCGTTGGCGTTCGTGGCGTTGATCAGGATCCCCTTCACGGGGCCGCCGATCCGTTCCCTGCAGAGCCTCACCGGCGCGGCGGTGACCCGGTTCGTGGTGAAGGTCCCCGCGGCGTTGCATTCATTCTCCGACGCGATCAGGCAGTAATCAAGCCTACCCTCGTAGCGAATGCCGCACTCAACTGCCGAGTAGGAGAATCCCCCCACCTGCTCGAGACCGCCTTCGATGATTTTCATTGTGACCGACCGGAATTAATTTGTTGACTCATGAGCGCACATGCGATTAGACTATCTCACTCGGGCAGGCGGTCAATCATTTTGCCGCCGCCCCCTGAAAAATTTTCTTGGTTCCGGGGCGCCCCACGGTCAGGAGAGCGGCGTGATTTCCATAACCACTGCGGACCACGGGTCACTGAAGATTGTCACGATCAGGGGGGAGTTTTTTCTCGGCCACGTGCGCCAGGTGGAGGACACCTGGAACGGCCTTGTGGCCGACAAGCCGGAGATCATCGCCATCGACTGCGGCGAGATGACCTTCATCGACTCCTCGGCCATCGGCACCTTCGTGAAATTCCTCAACAACAGCCTGTCGCTTGGCATCAAGCTCATTTTCTTCGACCTGAGCGACTCGATCGAGCGGATTTTCAGCAAGGCGAAGCTCAACAAGATATTTTCCGTTCTTTCCCGCGAGGATTTCGAGCGCCTCTACATGAAGTCGTGATCCGTTCCCCGCGAAACGCTCAGGAATTCTCCTCCATCGTCCGATAATTAAGAACGGTGCGGTCACGATGTCCCGCGCCACACGGATCCACTGCCATGAGACATGCGTGCCGCGGAACAATCCTTCTCCTCCTTTTCCTCACCTCCTGCGTGCCGGGCGGTTTCTACCGTGACGACTGGCGCTACGGCTGGTTTTCGCGGATGCGCGACGGCGAAAGGATCGTGAGGACCGCCAGGCGCTTCATCGGCGTTCCCTATCGGCATGGCGGGGAGACCCCCCGGGGGTTCGACTGCTCGGGGTACGTCATGTACGTCTACCGGCAGAACGGCATCCTTCTCCCCCGGTCGGCGGCGAGGCAGTACCGGGCGGGAAAAAAAATAAGCGTCAGGAGCCTCGAGCCGGGCGACCTGGTCTTTTTCAACACCTCGGGGCGGCGGTATTCCCACGTCGGGATATACGCGGGGAGGGGACGGTTTCTTCACGCTCCGCGAACCGGGAAGCGGATCTCCTATGCCAGGCTGAAGAACCCCTACTGGAAGCGCCGCTACACCGGTGCCGTCACATTCCTGAGGGCGTACAGGATGTAGCGATTCACGAACTCCCGCCCCTGCGGGGGCGCGCGGACCGCGAGGGCATGGCGGATGGACAGCTCGATTTTCTACATCGTTTCCGGGCTTACCCTGGGCGCTACGGCGGGGCTTATGCCGGGGCCGCTCCTCGCCCTGATGGTCTCGGAAACGGTGAGGCACGGCAGGGGGGAGGGGTTCAGGATCGCCGCGGTGCCGCTCCTCACCGACCTGCCCATTCTCATTGTCGCCTTTCTCGCCGTGGCGGTGATGTCGAATCTCCGCCTGTTCAGCGGCATCATCTCCATTGCCGGCGCCGCCTACGTCTGCTACCTGGGGATTGATTCCCTTACCCTGAAGAAAGCTATTATTGAAGGAGAGGATACGAAGCCGCGTTCACTCCGCAGGGGGATGGTGACGAACCTTCTGAATCCGCATCCCTACCTGTTCTGGGTCACCGTGGGGGCGCCGACGGCGCTGAAGGGCTTCGGCGTATCGGCCCTGGCCGCGGCGGGGTTCGTCGCCGGTTTCTACGCCGGCATAGTCGGTTCCAAGATGGGTGTCGCCCTCGCAGTGGACCGGGCGCGGGGGTTCATGGGGGAACGCGGCTACCTCATTGTACTGAAGCTCCTGGGGGCGGTCCTTGTCGTCTTCGCGGCCATCCTCTTCGCCGAGGGCGTCAGGGGCCTGAGGGGGAGCGGTTCCGCCGCGGCGCTCCGGGAAGCCGCCCCCCTTTTCGATTGGAACGGGGCACCGGGGCATGTAAACCATGGAGGAGGCAACGGCCATGACCCTGCATGATGAACGGTCGATATATATCGAGAAAGACGCTGAGGCCGTGTTCGATCACATCGAAACGATGCCGTCGAAGTTTCCCACCTTCGCGGTTTTTGAGACGCGTCCCTTCCTCTTCATACGCCTGGCGCTGGTGGACGGTATCCGGAGCGCGTGGAAGGTGATTGCGAACCGGGAGTTTATCGGCGATCTCCAGGGGAAGGTCCCGAAGCGCCTGGAGGCGGGGTCCTCCATGGGCCCCTTTACCCTTTCGAAGATTGAGAGGCCCGGGATATATTATTTCGACATCGATTCATTCTTCTTCCGCGGCGAGACGGGATACCGGGTCCTGCCCGAGGAAGGGGGATGCCGCGTCTGGTTCGATTGCCGTTCCGATGGACTGAGGCGCATCGACAGGGCCTGGTGGCGTAACATCAGGCCGGTTCATGTCTTCATGGCCAAGAAGGTC
>CAZKPR010000060.1:0-20073 GCA_964554685.1 uncultured Leptospirales bacterium
ATGCCGTGGGCTTCAAGCATTCCTTTCATACTCTCTGGTGGATGATCCGGAGCGTCGTGGGACTCCACCGATCTGACCATCCCCTCACGAAGGCGTATCACCGTTTCCTGCATCTCGGACTTTTCTCTCAATTAATGCGGAGAATTGAGTCCTTCTTTAATTATTTCTTTCCCAAGAGCCTCGTGATGTACGCCTGGAAGCGGTAGGTATCGTTTCCGATGAATCTTCCCGGGCGGAAAGCTGCGCCATCAGAGTGCTGAAACCGCGACAACGGATAAAAATAACTTGATTTAGGGGGTGTTTGTCGATAAGCCTGTCTTCGCCATGCCGGCCCGGCTGGGACATAACGATCCGCTTCATCATGAACATGAAAAGACTACTAACAATTTTATTGATCCTCCTGATCTGTAGTGTTTCCGCGGCGGCGGAGCATTACAGCGGAAAGGAAATTTTCCTGTTCGGCAACTCCCCGGCCTCACTTGGGAGAGCGGCGACCGGCGCGGCGTCCGAGGGAATAGATTTTTTTTACAGCAACCCTGCGGCGATAGGGGATATCGAGCGCACCGGCTTCAGCCTCATGTACGGGTCGCCGCCGCTCCCCACGGGTTACCATGACGCCGGCGGTTACCTGGCACTTCCGACTTCATACGGCGTGTTCGGCGCCGCATTTCGTTACATGCAGTTCCGGGATGGAAAGGACATCACCGGCGGTTACTCAATCACGGTGGGAAACGCGCGGGATATTTTTCACCGCCTGGCAATTGGATTTTCGTTGAGCTTCTTCCACGGGAGGGGAAAGGGAAATTATTATTATACCGGTGGGACCCTTGGCTTCATATATTCATTCCCCGGTACCGGCACCAGGTACGGATTCTGTGTTCGGGAGCCGCGTCTCGGCTTGTCGGTTCATTTCGGATACCCATTCGGGAGTAATCGAACCCATTCGGATCTGAACGAGGTCGCCCTGGGGTACCAGTTCGTTTTTTTCAGTGTCCGGAATTTCAAGCTTTCATTTTATAATGAATACACGGTTCTCAATTATCGAGAGTTTCCGATAAAATTTGGACTCGAGGGAGAAATCGTGGGCAGGGTGCTGGTTCGCGCGGGATATGTCATTTCTCATGCCTATAACGACGGATCCTTCACAACAGGTCTCGGTGTGAAGTTTGACGGAAATGGGATAGGCGGCTCCATCGATTATTCGATGAATATAAGTCGCCCGTTGAAGCTCCTCCATTACCTTGGTGCCACCTTCATGATCGGCAACCCTGACCGGGAACCGCCGGTGACGGAGATAGGAACGGAAAGGGAATTCATCTCTCCCACCAGTGACGGGATGAAGGATTATTCCGTGTTCACACTCTCCGTGCATGACAGGAACCGGATCAAGGGCTGGACGCTCCAGATACTGGATTCATCTGGCCAGGTGGTTAAGGACTATTCCATGAAAGAGAGGGAGGTCGGCGATCGTATCTCGGCAGGGGAATTTTTCAAAAGGCTTTTCTACAGAAAGGAATCTCTTGCCGTGCCGGCGCGTATCATTTGGGACGGCACGAACAACGATGGACAGACTGTCCCGGATGGTTCCTACGAGTATCTGTTCAAGGCCTGGGATGAGCGCGACAATATGGCAGCGGGAAAGACGGGAAGGATCTTCGTCGATACCGCGCCTCCGGAGGTAAAACTGGAAAAAGCAGCTGATCTATTCTCTCCCAACGGTGACGGGAGAAAAGATTTCTTCATTATTAGCCAGAGGATCAAGACGGGACCCGATGATGAATGGATGGCTGAATTCAGGAACAGGGATGGGGTGGCGGTAAAAAGCTACAGGTGGGAGGGGCACGGCGCGCCATCCCGCGTGGTGTGGGACGGAACGGATGATACGGGAAATGATGTTCCGGAGGGACTGTACAGCTATTTCATATCCGGTGTTGACAGGGCCGGGAACAGCGCGGTGTCCGAGATACGGGAAATAACTCTGACCCGTTCCTATGAAATCGCCGACATTACCCTCTCGTCTGAATATTTTTCCTTCAACCATGACGCGTTAATAAATCTTTTTCCCGTACTATCCCGAACCTCCGGACTTACGGAGTGGCGGGTTACTATCATGAATGGCAGGATGAAGTCAGTAAGGGAAATCAGCGAGAACGGACCACTGCCGAAAGTATTAACGTTCGACGGAACCGATGATGATGGTTCTCGTCTGAAGGACGGGATCTACTATGCCAGGCTATCGGCGGTATTCAGCAGCGGCAATACTCCGGAATCCCAGCCGAAAAGAATCATCATCGACAGCACGCCTCCCAGGCTGAAAGTATCCCACGTGCCGAGGAGTTTTTCTCCCGATGGAGACAACGAAGACGATCTGATGAGAATTACACCCTGGGCGAAAGACCTGTCCGGCGTGCGTGAGTGGAATATTAAAATTTATTCCTCTTCGGGTGATATCTTCAAGTCATTCTGGGGAACGGGTGAGGTGCCCCGGGAGATTCTCTGGGACGGCCTTGGTGATGCGTATGATGTCGTTGAATCCGCGTCGGAATACAAAATGGTGCTCGAGGCCACGGATCGCGCGGGGAATACCGGGCAATCATCGCCCGACCGCATCGAGATAGATGTTCTGGCCATGGTCAACGAGCGCGGCATCAGGATCAGGGTAAGCGGCATAGAATTCCAGTCGGGGGGCGATGACCTTCGTCTCGGGAGCATGTTGATTCTCAACCGGGTTCATGATATACTGCAAAGATACGGCGAGTATGATGTTATTATCGAAGGACATACCGACGATGTCGGGCGGGAAGAGGACAACCTGGAGCTTTCAGAGCGGCAGGCCAGGGCGGTTTACGAGTATCTAGCCGGGAAGGGTTTGCGCAGGGAGCGCTTTTCCTATGTGGGGATGGGGGAGACTGTGCCACTGTACCCGAACACCACCGATGAAAACAGGCGCAGGAACCGCAGGATCGAATTCAGCCTCGTCAGGAACCTGCCGGAATGAGATATGTTTTCTTTTCAGACCTCGACGGCACGCTTCTCGACCATGACACATACTCCATGGACGCGTCGATGGAGGGCGTGAACAAGCTGAGGGAGCGGGGTTCAACCCTTGTGCTGGTGTCGAGCAAGACCCTTGAGGAAATGAAATGTATCCACCGGAAACTTAACCTTTCCTCTCCCATCGTGTTCGAAAACGGAGGAGGGATATTCTGGCCGGAAGGTTCAGGAAGGATTGAAGTCCTCGGAAGCAGCGCGGATGAATTGAGGCGGAAGAGGGGAACCCTGGAATCACTTGTTGATGGTCCCGTGCGCTTTATCGATGAAATGGACATCGATGAAATCATTCTCCGTACCGATCTTTCATCAGAGGATGCGGAACGTGCGAGAGAGCGTTCAGCATCGCTTCCCTTCGTCACTATGGGAAGGGTAGACATGGCAGAACTCAATGCAGCCCTGGCCGGGCACGGTGCGTCGGTAACAAAAGGGGGGAGATTCTATCACCTGGTTTCATCGCAGACGGATAAAGGAATTGCCGTGAAAAGAGTAATGGAGCACTATCGGGACATATCTTCCGGCCCGTTACGGTCCGTGGGGATCGGCGACAGCGAAAATGATATCGCGATGCTGCGGGTCGTTGATCTCCCATTCCTGGTAAGGAAGCCTGACGGTTCACATGCTGGAAGCCGAGTTGATGGGTTGCGGGTAACACGGGGCGTTGGGCCCAGGGGATTTACCGAAGCGGTAAACCTGGTGTGCGCGATGAATTGATAAAGGATGGTGGAGTGATGCGCGATATTTTGAATCTTATTCTCGATCTGTTCGCCTGGATCTACGAGTGGGCAAAGAACCTGCTCCTGGCCGTTGTGAATAAGTTCCTGGAAATAAATCCTTTCGAGAAAGTCGTCGTCGCGGCAACACTTCTGGCGTTTCTCTCGGTAGTGCTGCCGGTCGGGGAGTACATCATATTTGATTCGGTATTCACCATCAACAATCCGATAGCCCACTACATGATTGGAATCACCCTGGTTATGATCGCCACGGTGTATTTTCCGGGCCTTGCCGCAATGATCGCGAGGATAGCTCTTAACCTTCTCTACATGATATATATCATTTATCTTCATACATCGGGCGGAATCAGCAAGGCGCCCTATTCGCTCGCCGCGGGATACTATTTCAATATCGTGACGTGCGTGGTATACATGGCCTGCGCTCTCCTGAGCGGGCTGCTTTACCGTGATGGCCGATGATGGCAGATTCCGGAAGCCGGCAGGTCGCGTCAGTTTTCAAATCTTTCAACGTCAATAAGGGGCAGGACGGAGACGCCGTCTTCCGCGAGGTCGCGCAGTTCCTCGGACGTGGCCTCCCCGTATATGGCGCGCTCCTCTTCCATGCCGAAGTGAATGGCCCGCGCCGCATCGGGAAAATTCCTTCCCACGTGCTCGAAGTTTTCCCGGATAAATTGATTGAACTCCCGCAGTGCCTGAAAAAGCGGCGTGTGCTCACGGGCAGAAACACCGGGCGCCGAATCCCTGATTTGAATGGAGCATCCTGTGTATATACGCCGTACCTCTCTCGAATCACAGAGGGGGCATGGTATCATTTTCTTTTCAGACTGGTCGTTGAACGAAGCATGATCCTTAAAGTAACCGGAAAAGCGGTGACCCCGGTCGCATGAAAAATCAATGGTGATCATACCGGGTCTCCGGCGCGATACAATGGGCCAGGATTGATCCTGTCTTTCATGACGGTTGACTCCATAATGAAACTGCTCCTGCCGGTCATACTATCCATGCGGAGTGACCATGTACATCACTGATTGCGGGTAACCAGTTCAGGTTACGCGCATAAACTACAGTAAATGGTATAAAAGACAATATTTTTTCTTGATATTTTTCACCACGGATTTTTATTGAGGTTTTGTGGGTAGACGTACTGTGGCCTTTCCCCCCTCGATGGCAGAGACACGATGTGCGGCTTTTCCGGGTGATAATGCCGCGGGGGACATGGTCCGGCCTGTACGCGTCCCGCCGAGAATAATTACACAGGAGAATGACATGACCACGCACAAGTTTCAGACCGAGGTGAACCAGCTTCTTCACCTCATCATTCATTCCCTTTACTCCCATAAGGAGATTTTTTTGCGCGAGCTCATATCCAACGCCTCGGACGCGCTGGACCGGCTCAAGTATTTGACGCTCACGGACGAGGGATACAGGAAGCTCGACTTCGAACCACGGATCGACATCCATTTCGACGCGAAGAAGAACGGCACCCTTACCATTGTCGATACGGGAATCGGGATGAACGAAAAGGAGCTGGAGGAGAACCTGGGCACCATCGCGAGGTCCGGCACCCGGGGCTTCGTGGATCAGTTGACCGGCGACGCGAGGAAGGATTCTAATCTTATCGGGCAGTTTGGGGTCGGGTTTTATTCATCATTCATGGTGGCCGACAGGGTCGAGGTGCTCAGCCGCAGGGCGGGTGAGGAGAACGCCTTCCGTTGGTCGAGTGACGGCAAGGGCGAATACGAAATCGCTTCTGCAGAGCGTGACCGCCAGGGAACCACGGTGGTGCTGCATCTCAACAAGGAAGGGAAGGAATTCGCCGACCGGTGGAGGATAGAATCGATTATCAAAAAGTATTCCAACCACATACCGTTCCCGATATACCTTCATTACGAGGGGGTCCGCCACGAGGGTGAGGGAGACAAGCGGAAGGAGATAAAGGAGCCGAAGACGGAACAGATAAACGCAGCCTCGGCGATCTGGAAGAGGCCCAAGTCCGAGCTTGGCGAGGAGGACTACAACGAGTTTTACAAGTCAATATCCCATGACATGGAAAACCCCCTCCTGCAGATCCATACCCACGCGGAAGGGAAGCTCGACTACACCACCCTCTTCTTCATTCCCGCCAGGGCTCCCTTCGATCTTTTCCGGGCCGATTACCTGCCCGGCGTCAAGCTTTACGTGAAGCGGGTCTTCATCACCGATGACGAGAGGGAGCTGATGCCGGTCTACCTGCGCTTCGTCCGGGGAGTCATTGACTCCGAGGATCTTCCCCTCAACGTGAGCAGGGAGATTCTCCAGCAGAATAAGGTCCTTGCCAAGATAAAGCAGTCATCGGTGAAGCGTATCCTTGATGAGCTCGCGAAACTACAGAAGAACGATCGCGAGAAGTATAACGCATTCTACCGGGAATTCGGCATTCCGATCAAGGAGGGGCTCTACCAGGACATCGAGAATAAGGAAAGGCTGACGGATCTCGCGATGTTCAAGTCGACGAAGGCCGAGGGATTCACGACCCTCGCGGAATATCGCCAGAGAATGCAGCCTGACCAGGACGCGATTTATTATATCACGGGGCGGAAAGAGGAAAATATCCGCACTTCCCCCCTCCTGGAGGTGTACCGGAACCGCGATATCGAGGTTCTCGTCCTTGACGACGAGATCGACGACATCATCATCACCTCGGTCCCGCAGTACGACGGGATCAGTCTCAAGTCGGTAAACCGGAGCGACGCCGCCGAGTCGCTCAAGACCGACGAGGACCGGGCGAAGGAGAAGTCGATAGATCCTCTTATCGAAAAGATCAGGGGCTTTCTCGGCGAGCGGGTAAAGGATGTGAAGGCGAGCACGCGCCTCTCAGATTCACCTTCATGCATCGTGGCGGACGAAAACGACCCCACGGTGCAGATGCAGCATATATTGAAAGCGATGGGCCAGAAGAACATCCCCGATTTCAAGCCGATACTGGAGGTGAACCCGGCACACGAGATCATACGGCGCCTTGCCGAATCGAATGACGATTCCCTCATCGAGGACGCGAGCCTTCTCCTCCTCGAGCAGGCGATGCTGATCGAGGGGGTGGAGCTTGCAAGCCCCGGGGATTTCGTGAAGCGGCTGAACCGCGTCATGGAAAAGGCCCTCTGATTGGTTGTTGCATTGATAAAAAAAAGCTGCCCTTTAGGGGCAGCTTTTTTTGCGTTCCTGGCTGGCGAGCGGTTAGAAATTGACCGCCGCGGCGCCATGGTAGCGCATGTTCTCGGCTGAGCCGAGCACGCCCTTGTACTTGGTCTCGTGCTTGGCGACCTCGAACATGAAGCAGGTGTACTGGTTCAGGTGGAAAGTGAACGTCCCGGAAATGGTCTTGTTGTAAAGCTGTTTCCCGTTGGCGATCAACCTGTTGTTCTGCTTGAATTCTCCGCCGATGCCCCCTGCGAGCTCGATCGGGATGGGGCTGACTTTCCTCAGGTCGACCTTCAGCTGGGCGTATCCGCCCTTGGTGTGGACCGGAACGAGCTTCGTGCCCGCGGCGTTGACAACGGCGCCCTCGCCGAGACCGGAAAGGAAGGTGTCCATGTTCCATCCCATGAAGCCGCTGGCGACAAGGCTCACGAGAGATATTTGAATCTTGGTAAACGCACCATAGGAGTAGGAATTTACCATTTTACCGACCCTGACAAAGGGAGCAGTGCCGGCAGGAATGGCGGTGCCGAGATACAATCCGAGGCGCGAGTAATCCATCTGCTGCTTTTCAAACTGGTAGTGCCCCATGGCGCCGAGGGTCACGGCGATGAGGTCGATCGGTTTCATGTTGAAGCTCACGCGTCCGCGGAAGCCGGGAATCTTGCTCGCCTCGCCGGCTCCCCGGTCGTCGAGCTGGACGCCCGTGGGTCCCGGGTAAAGGGTTCCGGCGGTATCGTTGCCCGCCTGGACCCGGGCGATCGATGCCTCGATGAGTACGTTGTACCTGTCAACGCCGAGCTTCTGCATCACCGCGATCTGGGGTTCCCGCATGAAGAGGAGACCGTTGGCTCCCCAGGGGATGAAGGTGGCGGTGCTGGCCAGGGCGTAGAGGGGCATGTTCACGGTCCAGTACTGCCCCACGAGGAGGGAAGTGCCGGAAGACCAGTCAACCCTGCCGTAGGCGTGGCGCATACGGACCAGGCCCTGCCGGGAAGGGGTTCCGGAGCCGGGGTGCCCGCCCCAGAAGTCAGCCTCAACGGCCGCCGAAGTATTGCCCCACTTCGACTCGGGACCGGAGATCTTGATGCCGAGTCGGCTCGTCCGCGCGTCGAACACAAGGGATCCGCTCCGTGCGGAAGGGTTCTTTTTGAAATGGATGAACGGCGTGTAGTTGTCCGCCGGGGTTGAGGGAACGATGAATGGAAATGCTGCATCGGTAGCATTCAAATAGTACCTGTCGTTCACCACCGCCAGGGGGCCCGATTCGGACACCACGTCATTGGAGTTTGAAACCACGTCGAGCTTGACGAACCCGTAAAGCTGCACCTTCAGGAATTCGCCGTTATAGATCATTAATTTTTCTTTAGCCTGCGTCGAAGGCGCAGGTGGCTTGGGCGCGTCCTGGGCAAAGGCGGTGCCAATGAAGGCCATGCACGCCATCAGGGCGACCAGACCAGTTTTCTTAAAGTTTCGCATAAAAAAATCCTCCAGAAATTTTTGACGATATTTATCGTTTTGTTCAAATATGGCAAACATTTTTTGTAACTTTTCCAAATAAATTATTGCGTGGTTTCCAGCCCTTCTTTCCTTTTCGCAATCCTGGGGAGCCATTCCGAGTCCTTGAAATGATCCCTGGCCACTACAAGGAAGCTTTGTTCGGCCGCGGGGGAACGGTCCGCATTGATAAGCGAACCGGTATAGAAGGTGCCGTACATGACCGGCCTGAGAAGGTTGAAATAATGAAGCTGTTCCTTGTCGCCGTGTCGCTCGATGTTCTGGTAGAGGCTTTTAAGCCGGTTTTCCACCTGGATGGCGCCCATGAAGACGAATTCCCCGGGCCCCACGTCGGAGACGGTGCTGGTGATTACTTCTCTGTCGAAGAGGCTGTTGTAGCTGTTCTCGGTCTGGAAAAAGACAGACGCTACGGCCACGTAGCGCCCCGGGCGGGCGTTGACCAGGTAGGCGTACTCACCCTTGACGAAGTTGGCGGGGAGCACCCGGGAGCCGATAACGCTTTCCTTCTCGTCGTCATCAAGGCGGACGAAATAGACTATGTTCTGCTTGTTCTTGAAAATTTTCAGGGTTACCGTCCGGATCGACACGCCGATCACGGCGCTTTCCGCGTTTTCCGGCGTCCTCAGGTTCTTCGGAAGGGTGACGCAGGACGTGACAAGGGCGAGGAATAATATCGGCAGCATATATTTCATGTGAGACCTCCATTCTGTCAGTTCGCGCCGCGGGAAATCGGCGCGTGTACATGAATTAGAATAAACTTCTATTCGATCACCACGGGCTCGGTGCCCCGGGCGGTTATCTCTCCAATCACGACGGGCGATTCACCGGCGTTTTTCAGGGAAGAAAGGGCCCCGTCCACCGTGCCCGGAGGTACAATGGCCATCATGCCGATACCCATGTTGAACGTGGTGAACATCTCCCGCTCATCGACGTTTCCTTCCCGCATGATGAGAGGAAAGACCGGGGGAGGTTCAAACGATGATTTCTGGATTCTCGCGGAAACCGTATCGGGAAGGATGCGGGGTATGTTCTCGTAGAATCCGCCGCCGGTGATGTGGACCAGACCGCGTATCTCGACGCCCGCATCCAGGGCCTGGAGGACCGCTCGGGTGTAGATGCGCGTCGGCTCGAGAAGCGCGGGGCCAAGGGGCCCGCCGAGATCGGGAATGTGGGTATCCACGCCGTAGCCCCGGATCTCGAAGAAGAGCTTTCGCACCAGGGAGAAGCCGTTGGAGTGGATGCCGGAAGAGGGCAGGCCGATGATTACGTCACCCGGACCGATGGAGGCGCCGGTGATGATATGGTCCCGCTCCGCGACTCCCACGGCGAAGCCCGCGATGTCGTAATCCCCCGGCTCCATGACACCCGGGTGCTCGGCCGTCTCGCCCCCCACGAGGCTGCAGTCCGCGCGGCGGCAACCCTCGGCGAGTCCTTCGACGATGGCCACCATCACCTCCTCCTCGAGTCTGCCCACGGCGAGGTAGTCGAGAAAGAAGAGGGGACGCGCGCCGGCCACGGCGATGTCATTGACGCACATGGCCACGGCGTCGATCCCGATGGTGTCGTGTTTCCCCATCATGCGGGCGATCCTGATTTTAGTGCCGACGCCGTCCGTGCCCGACACCAGCACCGGGTCACGGTACTCGGGGAACGCGCCGGAAAAGAGCGCGCCGAATCCTCCGATGCCGGTGATGACACGGTCGGAAAAAGTCGATTTGACGATGGGGGCGATTCTCCTGACGAAGTTGTTGCCACCCGCCACATCAACGCCGGAATCCTTGTAGGTAAGTCCCATGAGCAATCCCTTAATAATTAGTGAATTAATAATTTTTTGATGGAATTAGTGCAAGAATTATTTATATCAGGAAGTCCGAATGAGTCATTTATCCTTACCCTGCAGTGACGAGGATGAAAAGCGGAGATCATGGCGTCAGGTCAGCAGTTTTTTCAGGGTTTTTTCAAGCCAGTCTATGTGATCGACCACGGCGCGCTTCGCCTCGTCCGCATCGCCTTTTTCGATCGCCTCGATGATCCTGACGTGCTGTGAGTAAAAGCGCTCCGGGGCGTCGGGCACGGCGATGAGTTTATGACGGCTGTAGGGGAGCGCACCCTTGAGAAGCGAGGAGATCGATTTCATCAGGTGCGCGAAAATCGTGTTGTTGGTCGCGTCGGCAAGGTCGTTGTAAATCTTCGCGTACAGCTTGCCCCCCTCCCTCGTGGCCACAAGATTCGGTACGCCGAGCTTCTCCACGTCAGACTTGAAGCGTCTGAGACTGGCGACCTGGGAACGCGAGGCTTTGTTGGCCGCCATGCGCGCGGCCTCGGAATCGATGATCCTTCTGACGGCAAGGAGCTCCCAAATTTTTTCATGGTTGACTGATATCATCCCCTCGATGGTCGATTCAAAGGGAGGTCCTCCGCCTTCCCTGACGAATTTTCCCCTGCGCCCGTGTGACTCGATATAGCCTTTGGCTTCGAGGAGTTTCATCGCCTCTCTCAGGGAGATACGGCTTATTCCGAAACGCCGGGTCATGTCATGCTCGGAGGGAAGCTTGTCACCGGGTTTCAGGGACCCCGAGGCGATGCTGTCGATGATTTGCTTCGCCACCAGGCTTGGAATATCCGGGGACTTCTGTATTGGCACGAGACCCATGCGATTGTGCTTTTCCTTAGGCATTGGGGAGCTCCGGAAAGAACGGGAGGGTCATGAGATTGCGCGGCAGGCCTCCCGTAATGATTGCAACATATATCATTACGAGCCGACCGCTGTTCAATGAAAAAATTGCCTGAACATGAAATAAATATAAATACATATATATGCTTCTTCCCCGGCCCCTGTGTCGAGAGGACATTTCTTCACTATGTAACGAGATGGTCGATGCGTTTTCTTCTTGACATATTGTATTACAAACATTAGTATCATGTATGACAATAAGTCAATAAAATTTTATTCCGGTGTGCAGAGACAGGGGGCGAGCCATGCAGGGGAAGGGCAGCAGAATTGCAATCATAGACGGGTGCAGAACGCCATTCCAGAGGTCCGGAACGGGCTACTATGACATGATGGGATGGGAGATAGGGAGGCACGCGGTCAAAGGGCTGGTTTCGCGCGTGGGCATCCCGGCGAACATGATCGACCATGTCATCATGGGAACCGTGGCCGCGGACATATCCACCACCAACGTCGCCAGGGAGATCATGCTCGGGGCGGGCCTGCCTAACAGGATCCCCGCCTATACCTGCACCGTGGCCTGCATCTCGGCGAACGCGGCCATCGTTGCGGGAGCGAACCTCATCATGGCCGGTGACGCCGGTGCGGTGATCGCGGGAGGCGTGGAAACTTTTTCAGATCCGGCAATCAAGATATCCAAGGCGTACCGGCGGTTCATACTCGACATGACGATGTTCCGGCGTCCGAAGACCCTCGGGGGGAAGCTAAAGCTCCTGAGAAAAATGAAGCTTCGTGATTTTATCACGCCGGAAAGGCCGGCCCTGGGTGAATACTCCACGGGACTCATCATGGGGCAGAACGCGGATCGCCTGGCGAAGCGGCTCGGCATAAGCCGCGAGTCCCAGGACCGGTTCGCCGAGCTGTCACACCAGCGGGCGGTAAGGGCGATGAATGAAGGAAAATTTGATGAAGAAGTCGTCCCCGTGGTGCCCCCCGGGCGGGACCGGGCGATCTGCAGGGACAACGGGCCCAGGGAAGAGACCAGGTTTGATCGCATAGCAAAATTGAAGGGTGCATTTGATAAGCGGTACGGCACCGTCACCGCGGCAAATTCATCCTTCCTGACCGACGGAGCGGCGGCGGTGCTCCTGATGAGCGAAAAAAGGGCGAAGTCACTGGGACTCAAGCCGAAGGGATACCTTCGCGGCCAGGCCTTCACCGGCCAGGATCTCTGGGAGGAACTCCTCCTTGGCCCCGCCTTCGCGATACCCCTGGCGTTGAAGCGCTCAGGGCTGAAATTTTCGGATCTCGGGGTCATCGAGATCCATGAAGCGTTTGCCGCGCAGATGCTGGCGGTGATCCGGTGTCTTGAGTCGGAATCATTCGGTAAGGAGAAGCTTGGCCTTCCTGGACGCGTTGGGAAGGTTGACATGGAAAAATTAAACCGTTACGGGGGCTCGCTTTCGATCGGACACCCCTTTGGTGCGACGGGGGCGAGGCTTCTTACGACCTGCTGCAACAGGCTCAGGGACGAAGGGAAGCGGTTCGGGGTTATCGCCGGATGCGCGGCCGGCGCAGTGGGAAGCGCCATCATCGTCGAAAATGCGCGTCACTAAGCACAGGAGAGAGCAGGATGAAATTACAACATATCACGCTGGAAAAGGCCCCCGAAGGGGTCGCCGTGGTGACCGTTAATTGCAGGGGGACGAAGGTTAACAAGGTTTCCAGCGCCCTCCTCGGGGAGATCGAATCGATTTTCAAGGATCCGGAGATGGCCGGGATAAACGGCCTCGTTGTGCTGAGCGGAAAAGATGATAACTTCATCGTTGGTGCCGACATTGACGAGGTCCTTGCAATGAAGAGCGAAGGCGAGGTCATGGAGTATATATCCACGGCCCACCGGATCATCAACGCAATCGCCGCGTTTCCCGTGCCCGTTGTCTGCTGCATCCGGGGCAACTGCCTCGGAGGAGGTCTCGAATTCGCCCTTGCGGCGGATTACAGGATCGCGGCTGACCGCACGGATACGGTAATGGGGCTTCCCGAGGTGATGCTCGGGCTCCTCCCTGCAGGAGGGGGCACCCAGCGGCTCCCGCGGCTTATAGGGCTGAGAGAAGCGCTCCCGATGATGCTCACGGGAAAACAGGTGCGCGTGCGCAAGGCAAAGAAACTCGGTCTCATCGACGAGATCGTCGTTCCCTACGGTCTCAAGGAAACGGGGATAAAAAAGGCCCTGGAACTTGCCAGGAAAAAATCGAAGAGAAAAAGAAAACGCGGGATTATAGATGCTTTCCTCGAGTCCCCTCTCGGGAGGGGAATGGTCTTCAAGCAGGCAAGGAAAATGGTGATGAGACAGACCGGTGGGCTGTACCCGGCGCCACTGGAGATCATCGGATCGGTAGAGCATGGCTATAAAAAAGGACTCGAGAGGGGGATGGAGAAGGACAGGGAGCGTTTCGTCAAACTGGTTGGTTCACCGGAGGCGAAATCGCTCATGAATATATTTTTCGCAATGACGGATTTGAAGAAAAACCCGATGAAGAAGAAGGCCCGGGAGCCGAGGAAGCTGGCCATCCTTGGGGCAGGGCTCATGGGAAGCGGGATCGCTTCCGTTTCATCTGGTGTGTGTGACACGATTCTCATAAAAGACATGAACCTCGATGCCGCGGCGAAAGGCATGAAGGAGGTTTGGAAGGGGCTCACCCGCCAGGTACGCTCGGGTGCCGTTCGAAAATTCGATGCCGACGTCATGTACGGCAAGCTCGTGCCCTGCGACGATTATTCTCAGTTCGCCGGGACCGACATCGTCATCGAGGCGGTATTCGAGGATATCGATCTGAAAAGAAGCATCCTGAAAAGCGTTGAGGAGGCGACGGGTAGCGACACGATATTCGCATCGAACACCTCGGCGCTTCCGATCCAGTCGATTGCCGAGGGATGCAGGAGGCCGCAGAACGTGATCGGGATGCACTATTTCTCCCCCGTGCAAAGGATGCCCCTGCTCGAGATCATCACGACGAAAAAGACCGCTGAATGGGTAACCGCAACGGCGCGCGAGCTTGGCATACGGCAGGGGAAGACCTGCATCGTCGTGAAGGACGGACCGGGGTTTTATACCACGCGCATTCTTGCACCGCTCCTCCTGGAAAGCAGCAGGATCATTGCCGAGGGGGGAGAGATTCCCGATGTGGACCGGGCCATGAAGACCTTCGGTTATCCCGTGGGTCCCATGACGCTTCTGGACGAGGTGGGTATCGACGTGGGTATCCACGTGATCGAGGAGGTGCGGCCCATCTTCGAGCCCAGGGGGATCACCGCTCCCCTTGATTTTTCCGTTCTTGCCCGGAAAGGGATCCTCGGGCGCAAGAGCAAAAAGGGGCTCTATCGCTATGATGTAAAGAAAAAGAAAAAAGGCGGGAAACCGGTTAACACGGAGGTGTACGCTCTCTTCGGCGACCCGGCGAGGAAAAAAATCGACGTCGCGGAGGTGCAGCAGCGGGTAAGCCTTATGATGGTGAATGAGGCGATTACCTGCCTGGAGGAAGGGATAATCGCCTCTCCCCGGGACGGGGACATCGGCGCCGTCTTCGGCCTTGGCTTTCCGCCTTTTCGGGGCGGTCCCTTCCGCCATGTCGACGCCGTGGGGGCGGCGGAGACCGTACGAATCATGGAGGGACTTGCCGAGAAATACGGCGCGCGTTTCACGCCGGCGGGATTGCTGCGCGACATGGCGGTGAAGAAGAAGAAATTCTATGCCTAGATAGACGCGTACCTCACGCCAAACTGCACGGTGGGTCCAGCGAGGTCTCGGAGAGCGGTGAACCATGAGGGGGGAGGATGGCAATGGAACGCAAGAGCGTGATCCAGGTGGTGTACGACTGTATTCTCGGGGATCCGGAAAAAATCGCGATACGCTATCCGGACAGTGGTGAATACCATGACTTGTCCTACGGTGATTTCGGCAAACGAATTGCGGCCGTATACGCATGGCTGGATTCACGAAACGTGGGGAAGGGCGACAGGGTGGCGATCATGGCGGAAAACTCCCTGTACTGGGCGATTGCCGACATGGCGATCTCGTTTCGGGGCGCCATATCCGTGTCGATTTACCCGACCCTCACGGCAAAGGACGTCAGCTACATCATTGATAATTCCGACAGCACCATATGCTTCGCGCAGAACCGGGAACAGCTCGAGAAGATTCTCAATGTAAGGGAAAGCATTCCCGTTCTCACCGACGTCGTGCTTTTCGAGGGCCCGGGGCATGAGTGCGGCATTGCCACGCATTCCATGGACGACCTGTTAAGGGCACCCTCCGACGTCGGGAGCATGGGAAAAGCCGTGAACGCGATCGAGAAGGATGACCCGATCTGCATCATCTACACAAGCGGAACAACGGGTCCGCCCAAAGGCGTCCTCCTTACCCACGGAAACATCCTTTTCGTTCTTGATTCGATTCTTTCACTTATTCCCGATGTTGACGTGATCCGGACGAACCTGAGCTTCCTGCCGCTGTCCCATGCCCTCGAACGCGTGGCCGGCTACTACATGACCCTCTACCTCGGCCGGACCATCGCCTTCGCCGAATCCCTGAATACCATCGCCCGGGACATGAAAACGATACGGCCCTCCCATGCCATTGCCGTGCCGAGGGTTTTCGAAAAGGTTTTCGAAAGGATCGTGGCCGGGGCGAGCGAAAAAGGAGGCCTCGCGGCAAAACTATTCTGGTGGAGCGTCCGCGTGGGCGCCGAGGCGAGCCGGCGTAAATCGTCGAAAATAAGATTCGGACTTTACCTGTCTCTTCGTTATGGTATCGCGCGCAAATTTGTTTTCTCAAAGCTCAAGGATGCACTGGGGGGAAACCTTGCCTACTTCATTTCCGGCGGCGCGCCCCTGGCGAAACGGATAGCCGAGTTTTTCGACGCAGCGGACATTCTGGTCCTTGAGGGATGGGGGGCCACGGAGACCTCGGCCCCGGCCACCTGGAATACACCGAATGAATACCGTTTCGGCTCCGTGGGTAAGCCTATTCCGGGCGTTGAGGTAAAGGTAGAGGAGGACGGCGAGCTCCTCGTCCGTGGTCCGAACGTGTTCCGGGAGTACTGGAAGATGCCGGATGCAACACGGGAAGCCAGGGATGGAGAGGGATGGTACCATTCAGGGGACATCGGCGTTATTGACGACGAGGGGTATGTGTACATCACGGACAGGAAGAAGGAGCTGATCATCACGGCGGCGGGGAAGAACATTTCCCCCGCCAATATCGAGAGCGTCATCAAGGGTTCGCCATGCATCAGCAATGCTTTTGCTTTCGGTGACCGCAAAAAGTATATCACGGCCCTGGTTACCCTTGAGCCGTCAGAGATGAAAGGGCGACTCGCGGGAATGGGTGTTGCGACGAACACGGGATCCCTTTCCGAGATACCAGAGGTGAGGGAGCTGATACGCGGGGAAATCGAGCGACTTAATGCCGGGCTCGCGCGGTTCGAGCAGGTAAAGGATTTCAGGATCGTCCCGGAAGATTTCAGCATCGAGGATGATCTCCTGACGCCTACCATGAAACTGAAAAGGAAGAACATCATTGCCCGCTACGGCGACCTGATCGAGTCTATGTATGGCGATGACCTCGCGCAGACCCTGAAGGAATGAACGAAATGAGTAACGGCGATTTCCCGTTGAGGCGACAAGAGGGGGATACATGAAACGCACCGTGGTTTTCAGCGAGGGACATGAGATTTTTCGTGATACCTTCCGGCGCTTTCTCAACAAGGAGGTGGGAGAACGGTACACGGGATGGGAGAAGGCGGGGATCGTGCCGAGGGAGATATGGAAAAAGTTCGGTGACAACGGATTTCTTCTCCCCTGGCTTCCCGAGGAATACGGAGGTGCCGGCGCGGACTGGCTCTATTCGGTCATCATCACGGAGGAGCTCGCGCGCCACGGGGCGAGCGGGCTCTTCGTGCCACTCCATAACGATATCGTGGCGCCCTATATATTCTCATACGGCAGCGAGGAACAGAAGAGGCGCTGGCTGACCGCGGCGGCTTCAGGGGATGCGATTCTGGCCGTGGCCATGACGGAACCCGAGGCGGGGTCGGACCTCGCGTCGATCCGCACCACGGCGAAGCGAGACGGCGATGAATGGGTGATCAACGGCCAGAAGACGTTCATCTCCAACGGGCATCTGGCGGACATCGTCGTGGTGGCGTGCAGGACCGGTGAGCCCGACACGCCGCCGGCCCAGGCAATGAGCCTGTTTGTTGTTGAGGGCGATGCCCCGGGTTTCACCCGGGGGCCGCTGATCAAGAAAATCGGGCTCAAGGCACAGGATACCGCTGAGCTCTTTTTTGATGAGTGCCGCGTGTCCAGGGAAAATATCCTGGGAGAGGCGGGGCAGGGCTTCATCTACCTGATGCAGAAGCTTCAGCAGGAGCGGCTCGTCTGCGCCATCGGTTCCCAGGCGGCCATGGAGCGCGCCCTGGAGATAACGATCGATTATGTAAAGGAGCGGAAGCTGTTCGGCAGGCCCCTCTCGAGGTTCCAGAACACGCAATTCCTTCTCGCCGAGCTTGCCTCGGAGATAACCGCGGGGCGGTGCTTCGTGGATACCCTGATCAATAACCATGTCGCAGGCGTGGACGTGACAAGGGAAACCTGCATGGCAAAGTACTGGGTCTGCGAAACGGCGATGAAGGTGGCTGATCGCTGCCTCCAGCTACACGGAGGATACGGGTACTGCGAGGAATACATGATCTCTCGCTTTTTTACCGATGCGAGGATCCAGACGATCTACGCCGGCACATCGGAGATCATGAAACTGATCGTGTCGCGGTCAATGGGACTCTGATCTGTTTTTGATAGGCGTTACGGGGTGAAATGTTCTCAGCTCTTTTCCGAGTATGATGCTCTGGTGAAGGCTTCCGGTATTGATCGGATGTTCACGGGCGTCCATTTCGTATGATTCGTTTCGTGGATGGGCCCGGCCCAGATCTATCAGCCCGGCGATGTTCTTGTAATAGGCTGAGTATATGCTCCGCAGCTTCCTGTACTTGTCCTCTGAATGCTTGAAATGTATTAGGAAAATCTTTCGATGGCGCAACCTGCCCACGGCGGCTGAAACCGCTTCGGTGTGCCGGTTCGTGAAGGAAGGATCGCCCGCGGCATCGGAATGCAGGGAGCGTGTACCCGCATCGGCCATATGCACCGCTACCGAACGGTTGTTCCATCGAAGAAAGCAGTGAACCTGGGCGATCATCGATTGCTTTTTCTTGTGCCACCCGGGGTTGATGACGGGCTCCAGGTAATCGCCGTAGAGGGCGATCTGGAGGAGTGATAAATGCAGCGTTTCTCCAAGGTAGCCCTTGAAGCCTCCGTACATCTTGCGATACGATGCGAAATCGAAATATCGGGAGATGGTCTCTCGCAACGATACTTCTCCCGCAGAATCCCTGGCGCGCTCCCCCTCCATGAAGCGCTCGAAGGATTTTTTTGTCATGCCGCCTACCCTGTACATCCAATCGGAATGGAGGAGTATGGGGCCATGAGCGTTCTGCTCGTGGAACCAGTTCGAAAAACCAAGCAGAACCAGCCCTTCCGGCTTCAGGTAGTAGGAGGCAACATTGTCGATTACCTTCAATGAAGCAAGATTAAGGGGGAATGCCTCGAAGGCGAAGAGTCCGACACGAAGTCCCGTTATCTGCTCGACGACTTCAGGAATGATACCCCAGGCAACGCAGCTGTCACCGAAGATGAGAATGTCGAGGGAATGGGGGTCAATAGAAAACAGGGGGTGGCCGGCAATGGGCGTGAACGTCATTTTCTCGCATTGTGCGTATCGGGTGAAACGCATGTCAAGACCGTGACGCTGGCCGATACGGCGATATTCACCGTAGAGTGGATTTTCCGAGGGCGTATCGACCTTTATTTCGGGCGTTGCGCTTGTTTTCTTCGCGTATTGAAGGACAACGGAGGCCGTGCCGCCCAGCAAGAGAGTGATGATTATGGATAATGAAATGAACCGGGGTTTCATTGTCGCACCTGCAATCAGAATTGGAAGTAGAAAAACTGCTGTGTCGCTCCTGAGAATATGAGCGCCAAAAGCGTGAGCGCGCAGAGGAGTAGTATCACCAGGGGCTTGTTGTTGATGGAAAACCCCCCGTTGCTGTTAACGCGGTAGAATTTAACCCCATGTTCGATACAAAGAAATAAGAGAAGCAAAATAATGGGGAGAGAATAGGTCGGCTTCTCAAGTGAGAAATGAAGCGAATTGACGCCGAACATCTTTTTGATTATCTGGACCGCCTGGGACACGTCGAGTCTGAAAAAGCTCGCGGTTATCGTGAATAAAATCAAGGTAAGGACGTGTCGGACACGAGGATGAAGGCGCTCGTAGATGTTTTTGAACTGCTGTTCTAGGATTATGATCAATCCGTTGGATAGCGCCCATACAATATAATTGAAGACAGATCCCAGGGCATGCCAGAGCCCCGATACGAAAAATGTGATGAGTATGTTAATATACTTCCTGGCCGTGCCGTGCCGGTTTCCCCCGAGTGGAATATAGATGTAATCGCGAAGCCATGAAAAAAGACTGATGTGCCAGCGCCGCCACAGTTCGGTGGTTGACGTCGCGGTGTAAGGGTAATTGAAGTTGGCCGGCAGATTGAAACCGATGAGAAGCGCGAGACCTATTGCAATGTCGCTATAACCGCTGAAATCTCCATATATCTGGCCAACGAACCCGAGCATGGTGATCCACGCCTCGTGTAAGCTGAGACGGGCTACGCCAAAAGAAAGGTTCCAATTTACAATGGAGCCGAGGTTGTCGGCAATCAGGAATTTCTTGACGATACCCGTCCCGATAAGGACAAAGGCGGTCGCAATCTTTTCCTTCGTAGGGGCCTCCCTGGAATGTATCAGGGGAAA
>CAZKPR010000061.1:0-19405 GCA_964554685.1 uncultured Leptospirales bacterium
ACACGCGCCCTGGCGGGACCCCCGCTGAGATCAAGCGATCCGGTGGGGGTTTTTTATTGCCTTCCTTTCTTTCACGGTCCACAGTTCCTTCCATTTCTTCTGAATAAAAAACTGGATATTATTGAAAAATTGTTGACTCAAATTAGAGGGGTCGTATTACATATACATTATCACCTTTTTTGATTATATTATGGGCACACCGGGTTTTTAATTCTTTCATTATTCGAAACGGTGAGCGTAATTCAGATAATCATCAAGAAAGCGCATGCCGGGCATTATCCAGGCGTGGTATGCAGGAAGGTTCCCCGTTACGAATCAACTGCCTGCGGGCATGGCAATCAGCGGTGATGTCCCATGGCCGGATACTCGTTGCACCATTCGGCTCCCGCGATGACGAGACGAATGCGTGGGCGAATCCTTCTCCCGTTTCATTCGTGGCCGCCGGCATGGCATCCCGGCATCGCGTTCAGCATCAATTGATCACGGGAGTGAAGGCCCTTACTTCATGCGAGAAGGATTTCCCGACGCGGCTGCCGCGCGCCATTTCTATCTAAAGGGTAACCCCCGGTAATTCGATAAGAATAGTACGGGCGGCCCCTTTACGGAGATGCCGCGTTCCCGGCATCAACGGAATCGAGAGACGACAGGCCAATGAGCAAGGAACTTCAGGAACAGGCCGAGCGGATGATGAGGGAGTTAAGGGATTCCCTGATTCCACTCAAGGAAGAGTTGAGGATTCTTCGCGGCGCGAAGGACGAAAATGAAACCAGGTCTAAAAGGTAAGGGCGGGAGACGAGGCATGCCACCGAAGGGAGAAAGAAGGAAACAGCAGATAGTCGATACGGCGAAGCAGATGTTCATCGATAAGGGTTTCCAGAGCACACATATCGGGCAGGTGTGCGAGCAACTGGACATCGCCAGGGGCACGGTCTACCAGTATTTCAGGAACAAGAAGGAGATCCTCTACGCCATACTCGATGTCGTCCTTGAGAAGATCGAGGACATCTTCGACCAGGACGAGTTCAACGAATTTTTCAGCAATGCCCCCGATTCCGCCAGGGTACTCGATTTCATCAGCAGGCGCCTTGTCGCCTGCATCT
The DNA here is from genome assembly GCA_964554685.1 of uncultured Leptospirales bacterium. Classification (GTDB taxonomy): domain Bacteria; phylum Spirochaetota; class UBA4802; order UBA4802; family UBA5550; genus RBG-16-49-21. The sequence goes on from CAZKPR010000061.1 coordinate 1,101, forward strand.
CCGTGCTTCTCGGAGAGCCGATCGTGATCAAGCTGATCTACAAGGAGATCATAGGTGTCGACGAAGAGGTGAACGAGCATGTCAGCCGGGCGATCGCGGGGATTAAGAAGGTCGTCTCAAGCGAGGTGGAAGAGTTGATACGCAGGGGGGTCTACCGGGAAGGCCTGGACCCCCGGGTGACCGCCACGATGATCATCGGGGGAGTGATGCTCGTGGTCTACGAATATGACCGCCAGAAACGCGACGTTCTCGACGCGGCCCTTATCCAGTCCATTGCGAAACTCTATCTCCACGGGGTCCTCAGGTAGGCGGGACCTTCATGCCGCGTGCAATCATTTGTATTGACAAAATGCCCGCAGCCTGAATACTCGACTCGTTATGAGCTTTCGACACGCGATCACGACGGCCGCCCTTGCCGCGGCCATGCTTTTCTTCTCCAATGCCGTGTACCTGCCGGTCTCGTCGGCCCTCGCCGCTTCTTCGAGGGTCCCTCTCGGTGACATTACCCGGCTCATCCGCGCCCTGGTGGACGAGACGGACGCAACGAAGCGGGAAAGGATCCTCGCCGAACTGCAGTCGCACCCCCCCGACGAGGTGGCCTCCCGCTGGCTCGATCTCATGAACGGGGCCGCCTGGGCGAAGAAGAAGGCGCGGATCATCGAATCCATGGGGGATTTCACTCACCGGAGCTTCGTTCTCCCCCTGGCAAACCTTCTCGTAAGCCCCAATTCGGAGATCCGGCGGAGCTCAGCCCGTGCCCTGAAGAAGGTGGGCGACGACCGGCTCTACCCCATCATCCTGAAGATGGTGAACAGCGAAGTCCCCGTGCACAAAATCTATTTCATCGAGGCGATGAACCATCTTTTCGATCAGCGTTTTTATCCCTCCCTCACGGCGCTTCTCAGGGACGGCAACAAGTCGATACGGATATACGTGATAAACTGCCTGAGGGAGAACGGGATCCAGGAATCCCTCGGCCTGATACGATCCACCGCCCTCAACGACCGCAATGACGAGGTGCGGATCGTCGCCATCGAGGCCCTCGGGGCCCTGCGGGACGGGAATTCCCTGGGGGTGCTCCATGCGGTCCTGAACGACCGTAGCCGGGAGGTCAGGAGGGAGAGCGCCAGGTCGCTTAAAATCCTCGGGTACGCGGCGTCGGCCAACGCCGTTTCAAGCCGTCTCGGCATCGAGGAAGACAGCGGCATCAGGGAAATTCTCCTCGATACCCTGGCCGGCATGAAGCGGATCGGAGACATCCGGGGAGCGGAGCGGATACTTCTTCATGACGACAACGCCGAACTCCGCATTAAGGCCGCCCACGTGATCGGCTTTTCGCCATCCCCTGGCGCCATGGCGGCCCTCCAGGGGGCCCTTTCTGACCCTGATCGGCGCGTAAGGGCCGAGGCGTGCAATTCCCTGGGGAATTACCGGAACAGGCAGTCCCTGGGGAGCCTTATCGATGTCCTGGGGGGCGATGATACGGTGTATGTTCGATCCGCGGCGTTGCACTCGATTCGGCGCATCAACGATAAAAGCTCGGTTCTGCCCCTGTTCGACCTTCACTGCAGGGAAAGGGATCCCCTGATGAGGGAACTCATGAGGGTAACCATCCGCGACTTCATCAGGCGTTTCGTTTGAGAGGAGGGCCCCGCCCGTGGCGATGACCGATGAAGAGCTGTCTCGACTCCTTGAAAAATTAAAGCGAAAGTACGAAGAGCATTCCAAAAAAAATCCCACGTGGTTCAACCGCGAGGCCTTCGAGGAGCGGTTGGCAACGGCGCTCAGGAACAGGATGAACATGGAGGCTTTCATCCTGGCGGAGATAGCTAATTTTGAGAAGGTCAGGGAGCGATACGAGAAGAAAAAGGGGGAGAAGCCCTTCTCCGAGCGGGTCGACCGCATTATCGGGGAGATGCAGGCCCGTATCGAGAAATACCCGGAGATCCGTTTTCACCCGAAGGCGGGTGTGGAGATCTCGCGCTTCTACGGCGCCCTCTCCCTTTTCTGCCTGGAATATTTTCCCGCGCTCTTCATCGTCGTCACCGAGAAGCCCCTCAGGGACAGGCTCATCGCATTCGAGGCGTCCCTGGCCCCCCTGGCTCTTCCCCGCGGGGGGCGTCCCGCCAGGAGGATCGAAGATCATATCGCGCGGATCGGGCAGCCCGGAGTCCGGGAGATAGAGATCGAGCGGGACAGGAGCGAGTATCTGAAGGAAACGGCCTTCCTCCTCCACGAGATCGCCGAATTCTGCGACGGTCTCATAGATGCGCGTGATCCCGAGTGGGGGAATCCGCTCCGGTTCGACAGGCTCTATCTCGAGGAGCCCCGGAAAAAGCGGGTGACCGCGCTCTTCTCGGGCCTGACCGGTTACGGCGCGATCATGAAGGTGCGCGATTATGCCCTGGGGGTGATCGGGGATTTCCGCCTCGGCGCTTTCAGGAGAAAGGAAGACAGCTGATACACTGGATGGGCCGCGTTTCCCGATGAACGCGTGCGCCGCGGGAGGTTTGCATGGGAGCGGAAAAAATTACCGTTGAAAGAAGGGGACACGTCCTGTTGATAGGGTTCAACAGGCCCGAAAAAAGGAACGCCTTCGATGTTGAGATGTATTTCAAGCTTTCTGAGGCTTTCGGCGAGCTCCACAGCAACGGAGATCTACGCTGCGGGATGGTTTTTGCACACGGGGATCACTTTACCGCGGGACTCGATCTCGTTCAGTGGGCAGAGGTTTTCTCCAAGGGTGAGTATCCGAAACTCCCGGCGGGGTCCATGGATCCTTTCGGGTGGGACGAGGACAATCGGGTCGCCAAGCCCGTTGTGATGGCGGCCCAGGGAATATGCCTTACCGTGGGGCTTGAACTCCTTCTCGCCTGCGACGTGCGCATCGCCGCGAAGGATACCCGGTTTGGACAGATCGAGGTTACCCGTGGCATCTACGCCGTGGGCGGCGCCACGGTGCGGCTTTACCAGGAGATAGGCTGGGGCAATGCCATGCGCTACATTCTTACGGGGGAGGAACTCCTTGCGGCGGAGGCTTTCCGCCTGGGTCTTGTGCAGGAGCTGACGGAGCCGGGGATGCAGTTTGATCGTGCCCTTGAGATGGCGGAGCGGATATCACGGCAGGCGCCCCTGGGCGTGCAGGCCTCCCTTCTTTCGGCACGGAGGGCGCGCATCGACGGCGACCGGATCGCCATGGCGCGCCTCATCCCCGACCTGCTTCCCATCATCAAGAGCGAAGACGCCTTGGAGGGAGTCAGGGCCTTCATGGAACGACGGCAGGGTGAATTCAAGGGCCGATAGAAGGGTGATGGATCAGTCGAGCTTCTCCCCCAGGAATTCCTCGAAGTGGTACCACTGCCGGGGGTGTTCCCGCGCCTTTGCGGCCAGTATGTCCGCGTAGCGCTGGGCGGATTGGGCGACGGCCCTTCCGCGGTCGCCACGCCCCGCGGCGGTGACGTCCAGGGGCCCCGAGGCGCTTATGCGGTACCGCCCGGCGCCGAGGCGGAAGGCGAAGAAGACGTAGATGGGCGCCCCGGAAGCCAGCGCCAGGGCGTGGGGCGCCTCGGGGAGATGAACCCTGTGGCCCAGGAAGCGCACCGGGACGCTCCGCTGGTTCGCCGTCCAGAGGCGGTCCCCCGTGAGGGATACCACGCCGCCCTCGTCGAGGAACCGCTTGCCTTCCAGTATGTCGAGGGGTGATCCACCCTCTCGATCCACCGCGACGATCGAGAAGCCCTTTGCCGAAAGGTCTTTTTTCTGGAGCTTCTCGATCTGCTCCTTTTCCCTCGACCCCATGAAGAGCATGAGCCGGAGCCCGCGCTCACGGAGCAGGTGCGCCGCCACGTCCCAGTTTCCCATGTGCGACATGAGCAGTATGCCGCCCCTGCCGCTGCGTGCCGCCTCCTCGATCATCTCCCACCCCTCGGATTCGTAGGTGATATACCCGCCCGCATCGAGAAGAAATCGGTCCAGGAAGACGTTGGTGAAGCCGTGGAACTGTCGCCATGTGCAGAGGAGGTGGTAGGGGCGGCTTCTCCCCGGGAAGAGTGCGCGGTAGAAGCGCAGGCCAATGGCGACGCGGTTCGGGAAAAAAAGGAAGTATGCCGTCGATACGAAGCGGGAGAAGAGCATAAAAAACCATCGACCGAAAAATCTCGAGAAGAACGTGATAAAGCGGTAAAAGAGGGCGGACATTTTCACCTGCCCCTTCGGCGGATCGCCACAAGCCATTTCTCTTCCCGGTCCCCTCCCGAATCGCGGAGGGAAACGGGGCCGAAACCCGATCCGGTGATAAGCGCCTCGAGGGCGGCGTCGCTCCGGAAGTGCGAGGGAATGCCGCGCAGGTGGTTGCGGAGGGTCTCGATCCGCCTGAGGAGGGGCGTTCTCCCCCCGCGGGGGACCGTGGCGCGGATGACCAGGGCTCCCCCGGGCCGGAGTTTTCTGGCGAGTCCCGAGAGGGTATGCCGGAGGAGGGCGTCGTCGAGGTAATGGATCATGTCGATCATGAGGGCCGCGTCGGCCTTTCCATCGAATGAGGGGAGCGCGGGCGCCCCGAGCCGTGCGACGGTCCCGCGGTCCCTCAGGACCATGGCGGCGACCCTGACCCGCTCGGCCTCCGGGTCGATGCAGTGAAAGCGCGCCGAAGGGAGGGTCTCGGCGAGCCACGCGGCGGGGATGCCGTACCCGCACCCGACATCGATGACGGTCCCGGGGGCTTTGTCCAGGGAGGCGATAATGCCTTCGAGCTCACGGCAGAGGGGGTCCATGCGCAGTTTGAACCACGCGAACACCCTCGGGTGGGTTTCCAGGTGTCGGTAGCGCCTCATTACCCGGCGCGGCGTGTCCCCTCCTCCCCGGGCAATGGCCTCCTCCCTTTTCCGGAAGACGCGGTCCATCATCGGCGGCAGTATGAGGAAGGCCCCGGCCAGGGAGTAGCCGATGCCGAGGAAGGCCGTGAGGCCGGCGCCCCGGAGGAGCGAATGCCTGGCCAGGGCAAGGACCCCGAAGCCGATGAGGCTGGTGAACCCCGCCAGGAGGATCGCCATGCGTATCAGGCCCAGGTGCTCGTGATCGTTGCTGCCGAACCGCTGGTAGGAGCGGACGTAGTAAAGGGAGTAGTCGACGCCCATCCCCATGATGATGTTGGAGAGAATGATGCTCGGAAGATCGAGGGGCCGGCCCAGGACTTTCAGGGTCCCGAAGGTGGCGACCATGCCGAAGGCGACGGGAAGGAGGGGGACCAGGGTGAGCTTCCAGTCGAGCTGAAAGAGAAACACAAGGATGACGATGGTGGCGCTGATGATCAGGAACATCCTGAGAAACGTTGACATCAGGATCCCCCCCAGGCGCGTTGAAAAGAGTCCCGGGTCGAACATCCTCACGTTCTCCCGGGCGGCGTGACGCGCGTGGAAGGCTTCGGCGTTGTAGTTTTTGCCCGGCAGGAGGGTCGCCATCATCGACCAGGATCCTGCCGCCTCGTTCCGCGATATGCCCATGAGGCCGAAAAACTTTTCGGGTACCGGGCCCGGGGTGGCGCGGCGCGCCTCGATGAGGCGGAAGAGGTCGCCGAAGGCGCCGGGGGAAAACCCGGCCCGTGCCGATTCGGCGGCGAGCGTTCTGGTAAATGCCGCGATTCGCTCCGCGCTCCAGAACCGTTTCCACGCCCCGAGGTGGGCCGCGGCGCCGTCCCGCCCGGGGAAGAGCATCGAGGGCACGAAGGCCTCGGCGAGAACGCCCTCCTTCGTCTCACGGTCAAGATCACGGGCGAGGCGGTCCCCTTCGGCCAGGAGCCCCTCGAGACTGGGCGATTCCGTCATCAGGTAGACTTTCCCCAGGATATTCCCCCATGTCCGCGTTACCCGTTTTTCCGCGTCCAGGGTCTCGGCGGTGACGCTGTTCATCGAGGCCAGGTCAACGTGGAATTCCCTGAATTCCATCACCCCGAGCAGGAGCATCACGAGGGCGAAGAGGGCGGCCCCTGCCGGTCTGAGGAGCCCTCCCCGGGCGACGGCGCGGTCGATGCCGAGCCTGAGCCAGGGAAATCGCTCGCCCTTCGCCGGCGGCATCACGGGAAAGATCCTGGGGAACACGGTGTGGACGAAGACGAAGGAAAAGGCGATGCCCAGGGCCGCGAAGAGGCCTATCTGCTCCAGTATGGGGAAACCGGTGACGAAGAGGGCCAGGAAGGCGCCCACCGTGGTAAGGGCGGCAATCAGGCCGGCAGAGCGGACGTCGTGGGCGGCCTGGGCCCCCCTGGTCTCCACGGTGCGGTCCAGGAAGAGGAGGTATGCCATGCCGTGGTCCACGGTAATGGAGATGATCGCACCCCCGAATCCGATGGCGAGGATCGACACCGACTCGTACACCAGGGAATGGACGAAAAAGGCCGCCACGGTGCCGGCCACGGCGGGGACAAGAGAAAGAAGGCCTATGAGGGGGCGCGGGAACACCAGGATGAGAAGGAGGGCGATGCCCAGGGTGGCGAATATGATGGCCCTCTGCGTGTCGGCCCGCGCCGTGGTCTCATTGTCAAGGGCGGCGCGGTAGGTGCCCACGGGGGTCAGGGTGACGGGGGGCGCACCGCCCCGCGTGATCTCCCCGGCGATTCCCCTGATGAGGGAGTCGATGGCCCGGGCCGCCACGGTATCGGACCCAGGGGATTTCTGGCGGGCCACGACGAGGAGGTGACGGCCGTCTGCGGAGAGGAGATGTCCGCGGTAGAACTGGACGTCGCTGGCCGGGGCAATGGGGGCCATCTTCGCGAGGACGATGTTCCTGAAGCCGAGGGGATCGCGGGAAATCATTCCCGCCTGCCCGATGGCGTCGAGGTTGAGGAGGTCGGCGCGGAGGGACTCGAGGGATTCCCGCACCCGCTCCGGTTCGAGCAGGGGCGCGATTGCTTCCTCGAGTTCGTCTTCGCTCAGGAGGAGCGGCAGGTTATCCTGGATATGCCTGATCAGTTCGGGGAAGAGCGCCTGGGTCGTTTCGATGCCGACGTCGGAGAAAAGCCCGCTTTCCCTGAGGCGCTTCTCCACCGCCTCTCCCGTCTCCACCAGGAGATCGGGATCCTCTTCCTTCGCCGCGATATCGATGACCACCTGGTCCTGGATCGGGTGGTGGCTGAAAATATAGGCCGCGTCGGCCATGACCCGGTCATCCCGGGGAAGCGAGGCCATTATATCCGTGTCGATCCGGGCCATGTTCAGGGCCGCCGCCAGGAGGCCCCCGGTTATTGCCACGGTCAGGATAACCGCGGTCCATCGTGAGTGGAGCGCCTTGTGTATCATGCCGCCATGGTCCTCAGCCTGCGAGATGGGAACGGGTTGCGCCGCGGCCGTGCCGGGCGCGGAGAGTGCACGATTTATCCGGGAAGTGAAAATTACAATGATTTTTTATACGAGAACATTCTTCTCATCGGCCGCGGTACCAGGATTCTCTGGAAGATCAGGCTCCCGAAGGCGCGGGAATTCCTCATGAAGTCGACGAAGGGGCGGAAATGGGAGATCCGGGGAGTTCCCGGAGTGTAGCTCACCCCCACGGGGGCCTCGATGACGGGTATGCCGATCCATCCCGCCCTGGCGAGGACCTCCACCTCATACTGGAAGCGGTCGGCATGGACCCTCATCTCCATGGTCTGGGGAAGGGGGTAGATGCGAAACCCGCTCTGGGAATCGGTGACCCGGGGCCCCCCGGATGCCCGGACCCAGAAGTTGGAAAAGCCCCTGCCGAAGCGGCTGGTCCAGGGCACGTCGCTTCCCGTCATGTCCTTCCTGGCGCCGATAACTATCGGGCGGAGGGCCTTCTCTTTCGCGTCCGCCGGGATGGCGGAAATAAGGCTCGCCGCGTCGGCGGGGTCGTGCTGGCCGTCGGCGTCAATGGTGATGGCCCAGTCGGCCAGGGGGGCCGCGGCCTCGAAACCGCTCTTGAGCGCCGCCCCCTTGCCCCGGTTTTCACCGTGGCGCACCATGATAACCCCGGGAAGGGCGGCGGCGCGCTCCCCCGTGGCGTCCGTGGAGCCGTCATCCACGACGATCACGGGAAAGCCCAGGGAAAGGGACGATCGGACCACGTCTGCGACGCGCTCCTGGTGGTTGTACGCGGGTATGATGACGGCGAATCGGCCCTTATCCATGGTTCCCCGGGACTGACAGTTCGGGAAGGAAGGCGATGGACCACGCGCCGGGGCCGACGTGCGCCCCCGTGGTGAGTGAGAAGGGGCGGACCCGGATATCCGCGTCGGGCCGGTCCGATCTGACGGCGGCGAGCACGCGGTCTTCGACCATCTCGCGGTTGTCGGTATACTGCAGCATGATGAAGGGCGCGACGCCCGGGGCCTCATCGGCGAGCCTCCCCAGGGCGAAGGAGATCTGCTCCTCTGTCGTCCGGGCCATCCCGGCCCTCACCACGCCCCCCGGGGTCGGCGAGACCACGGGCTTCAAGTTCAGCATGGTGCCGAAAAAGGCCCGGGACTTCGAGATGCGGCCCCCGGCGGCGAGGTATTTCAGGTTGTCGATGAAGATGTATTCGCGGCACCGCTCGATCGCCGCGGCGGCGTATGCCCTCACCGCTTCGGGGTCCGGCGCGCCGGCGGAGTATTCCGCCGTGTTGATCGCGATGGTTCCGAGGCGGCCCGATGCCGCCCCGGTGTCGACGACGGTGAAGAGCCCTTCGGCGTCGTGTTCCTCCTTCCAGCGCCGCGCCACGTCGTAGTTGCCCGTGTAGGCGGAGCCGACGCAGAGATAGAGCACGGGGCCGTGAAGGTCCAGGGCGCTCCGGTAGAGCTCGTGGCGCTCGAACTCGGAGGCCTGGGACGTGGAAACGCGTATGCCCCTCCGCATGGCGTCGTAGAGGGCAGCCGGGTCAACGCATGTTTCCGGCGCCGCGGTGTCGCCCACGGTGATGTAGCTGTCGAGAAGGGTTATCCCAAGTCCGAAGGCGTCGTCACGGGTTATGGAGCCGGCGGCGTCGCTCATCACGTGGAGCGCCTGCGCCCTCGTGCGGTCGCGGAACGTCCGTGTCTGCTCGCCCAGGTCGTCGCCGGACCAGCTGATGATCGATCCGAGTGTTTCCACCCGGCGGCGGATCTCCCCGGAGTCCCCGGTGTGAAGGTGGACCTTCAGGCAGTCTCCGCCGGGTATCACCACCACGCTTTCACCCAGCTCGGCCAGGGTCCGGCGGGCCTCGTCGGAGCGGCTTCCCGCGTCGAGGGTGATGTCCAGGCAGTAGCCCTCCTCGCCCTCGTCCCGGTATGACGGGGCGACCCTGAGGCCCCCCTCGAAGACCGAGGTGACGGGCCGGCGGGAGAGGTCCCCTCCCGCGAGGGACATGAAGAATCCCTCGAAGAAAATGAACATTCCCAGGGCCCCCGAGTCGACCACGCCGGCCTCGCCGAGCTTCGGCAGGAGGAGGGGCGTTGACCGCACCGCTTCCTCCAGGCGGTCGAGGAGCGCCCCGGCCCGCCGCGGTTCCGCCCGGAAGGGCTCGGACCCGAGGCCGTCCGCCAGGGCGTCAAAGACCGTAAGCATGGTTCCCGGCTTCGGGTCCATCACCGCCTTCCACGCGCGGTCTCTTCCCTCCCGGGCGGCGGCGGGAAGTGCGTCCGGCGTTTCCGCGTCGAGGAAGGCCGAAAAAAAACGCGCGGCAATGTTGCCGGAATTTCCCCGGGCGCGCACAAGGAGTTCGCGGACGGCGCGTTCTCTCCCCGCGGCGAGGTCTCTCAGGGGGGCGAGGCTGATTTTAAGATTCCGGCCCGTGTCGCCGTCTGCCACGGGAAAGACGTTGATGCTGTCGAGGAGGTCGGCCCAGGCGGAAACCCGCTCAGCGCCATGGACGCAGGCCAGGGTCATCGTGTCGTTCATGATGGCCGCGGCGGTCATTTCCCTTCCATGTTGAAGAGACCGTCTTCGGAGATAGCCCTGACCAGGGCGGTGATATCCTCGTCCATGGGCCGGTCCTCAAAGACCGGCCCCGCCACGCCCCGGACCTTTTCAAGGATGGCGGTGACCCCGGGGCGCAATTCGGCGGCGCCGCGTATCTCGCAGGCCTGGGCCGCCGCGAGGAGGTGTATGGACGCCGCCTTTTCCGTGAGCTCGCAAATGCGCGCGGCGTCGCGGGCGCCGATGGTACCCATGCTCACCTTGTCCTGGTTGTGCGATTCGGTAGAGCGCGAGAAGGAGGCGGCGGGCATGGTCGCCTTGAGGGCCTCGGCGGCGAGGGCGGAGGAGGCGATCGACATGGCCTTGAAGCCGTGGTTGTAGAGCACGGCGTCGCCTTCCACGCGGACCAGGTCCGCCGGGAGCCCCCGGTTCATGTTCGGGTCGACGAGGAGCGCCACCTGGCGGTCAGTCATATCGGCGACGGAGGCGAGGGCGGCCTTGAGGGCGTCCATGGCGAAGACGATGTGGCCGCCGTAGAAGTTCCCTCCCATGAGCACCTTGCCGGTGTCGGGGTCCACGATGGGGTTGTCGTTGGCGCTGTTCGCCTCGATCTCGACCCAGCGGGTGACCCATTCAACGGCGTCGAGGAGCACGCCGACGATCTGGGGACAGCACCTGACCGAATAGGGATCCTGGAGCGTGTCGAGTGATTCCGCCTCAAGGAGGGATCCGTCGCTATTCGTTTCGATGAGGCGGGCGATCATCCGGGCCACGTACTCCTGGCCGGGGTGCGGCTTCGCCTTTCCGATGATCGGGTCGTAGTGGTGCGCGTTCCCCATGAGGGCGTGGATGGTGAGGGCCGTGGCGGAAATGGCCGCGTCCATGAGCCGCCGGGCCCGTTCGATCACCAGGCAGGCGATGCCGGTCATCGTGGAGGTCCCGTTCATGATCGCCAGGGGCTCCTTCGGCTCGAAGGCGTAGGGCTCGAGACCGGCATCCGCGAGGGCGTCGGCCGCGCGAACCCGGCGGTCCCGGTACCATGCCTCGCCCTGGCCCATGAGTGCCGCGGCGACATAGGACATCGGCGTCAGGTCACCCGAGGCTCCCACGGAGCCCTCGGCGGGGACGACGGGCGTGATTCCCCGGTTCAGGAAATCGGCAAATCGCTCCAGCAGGCCTATTGAAACGCCTGAGTAGCCCCGGGAGAAGCAGAGGATTCGGGTCAGCATGGCGGCCCTGGTCTCCGGGATTCCCAGGGCCTCGCCGGTGCCGCAGCCATGGAATCGTATGAGGTTGAAACCGTTCCTGATTGCGACCTCGCGTGCCATCCGCTTGCCGCATGACCTGCCGTAACCCGTGGTGACGCCGTATACCGGCGTTCCGTTTTCAAGGGCGCGGAGGAGCATGTCGCGGGAGCGCGAGATCCTGTCCCTGAAGGCGGGGTCAGTGCCGATGCGGACCGCGCGTTCTCCCCGCGCGATCTCCAGTATCTCGCCCAGGGAAAGGGTCTGCCCCGAGATGACGATATCCGGTACGTTCTTTTTATTCATGTGGTGGTTGTCCGATTACCTGAAGAGGTTGCAGTCGCAATTGCCATGCCGGCCCCTGCGTGGCCCGGCGCGCGCATACATTATCTTCTTTCGTTATTGAAGAGCAGTTTTTTTTGTCAAGGTTTTTTTATTGCGTTATCCGGGGAGGAGGGTTCGGATGGCGCGGATGGCATGCAATCCCGGGACTGCCCTTCGCGGGAGCGGTCCCGGAACACGAGTCGGCGGGGGAAGCTTCAATGGGCATCATGGAAGCGATTGCCGGGAGGGTGGCCCGAACGGATTTCGCCCGCAGGGCGATCGAGGAGGGCGCCGACCTGGGTCCCTTCAGGGAGAAGCCGGGCGGCAGGGTGATCGCCGGCATCGTCCTCATGGGGTTCAGCTACGTGATCGGCTGGCCCGCCGTCGCCCTCTTCGCGGCCGCGGCGATCTACTTCAGTGAGCCCCTCATCGTCGTTATCGGCGGCCCCCTGATCTACGGCCTGTCACACCTCGTCTTCCTGGCGGGACTTTACCTCGCCGGGGCCGAATATGGCTACGCACTCTTTCGATGGGCCACGAGGCGGTTCGTTGAGAAGTATGCCTGCCGGGAGCAGTAATCAACCGGGGATCAATCCACGCCCAGAAATATCTCGTTGATGGTGCGGGATACCCGCGTCTCGCCGTCGTCGGAGAAGTTGTCCGCGCTGTCGTTCATGTTCCCCTGGTCGAGCAACCCGCCCCCGGAATAGTTGTAGATATTGCAGATGTCGATCTGCGTGGAGCTCAGGGGCTGGTACATGATCCGCTTCCGGATCCTGCCATTCTCCTGGAACTCGAAGTCGAAGGTCATCAGCTTCAGCTTCTGCCAGGTCCAGAAGAAAAGGTACTGGATGCCGAGGTTCACCCTGAGGGTGGTGTGCTCCCCGCTGTCGTCCCACAGGAGCTCCGAATAGGAGCCGTAGTTGAGCTTGTTCTCCATGGCCGGGTCGTCATAGGACGTCATCGAGACGAGCCGGCCAGAGCCGTCATACTCGAAGCGATACACGCTTTCGAAGGTGGAGCCGTCGCCGGAGTAGTGCTCCGCCCGGTCCATCCTCCCGCCGTCGTAGTGGAAACGGGTGAGCCGTTCCGGGACATCGTCCTCCGTGCCGAAGATCCCATCCGTCCCGGCGCTGTACGATACGGTGGAGACCTTCCTGCCGCCTTCGACAGTGTAGTCGACGATCTCCTTCGGGGTTACCCCGAAATCCTCGTACGCGGTGAGGCGGTAGGTCTCCCCGTCATGCGTGGTTTCGTGATACCCCAGGATCGGGTCGATGGTGTCGTCCGCGGTCATCCATAGGCCGTCGGGGCCCGCGTCGACCGACGAGGTCATGCTCGCGATGGCCCAGAACTGGGCGAGGAGAGGGGTCTGCTTCACGATATTCTCCAGATCAAGCAGGTTGATCTGGAGCTCGACCCCGGCATAGAGCTCATGCATGTTCGTCATGTCAGGCTGTGAGGTTGACAGGGCAGCGGAAAAGAGCTTTTGTTCGGACAGGCCGATCACGGTGTCGTCGAGATCATAGGTTGTTGACCTCATGAGGACCGGCTTGTTCAGTATGGCGGCAATGCCGATGAGCAGGCCCGTGATGGCGTCATCCCCGCTCTCCTTTTTTGCGCAGGATATGAAGGACCCCGCCATTAAGATTGAAGAGAGCATAATGGCGGCGATGGTGTTTTTCTGTTTTGTTTTCAAGGTACTACCTCCGGCGTGTATATGTTTTACCTCATCAGGTCGCCGCAAGGAGTACACCCTCCATTATTTCCGAAGAGGGTCAAGCAATTTTTACGAATGGAAGATTATTAAAGGGTCGTGGACAGATGGGGCGGGACCAGGACCTTGATCAATTCCGCTCTGGTCCGGATGGTTCGACGCAAAGTTCCGCCACCGACGCGATCCCCGGCGCTTCCCCTCCCACGCGGACAAAGTCGATGCCCGCCCTCTCCGCCGCCTCGCGGTCGGAGTCAGCGTCGCCGAAATACGCGGCCTCTTCGGCGGTGACGCCGCATCGGGCAACGCATTTCAGAAGCATCTCCGGGTGGGGCTTGGGCTCCGCCCCGATGGTTGACGCGAAATAATCGAACCATCGGTCCAGGCGGAAATGCGCGGCGAGTCTCTCCATGGAGCGTCCCCGGTTCGTCGCCACGGCGAGGCGATGGCGCGAGGAGAGAATTCCCAGGACATCCTCGAAATCGAAGAGGGGCCTGAGACCGGGGATGAAAGGCGTGTAGTCCGTTTCCTGGCTTATCCGGAAGAGCCGTTCGGCTTCCCGGGCGTCCCGCACGAGGTCGTATATGAGCTGACGCGTGGACATGTAGGCAACCTTCTCCTCCAGGGCGTCCCCGAGGGGGGGATAGCCGCCTTTCTCCAGGCATCGATTAAAGAAGGCGATATTCGCCGAGTGGGATTCGAAGAGGACGCCGTCGCAGTCGAAGATGAGCAGGCGTTTCTTCCGTATGGTTTCGATTATCGTGTTCATGGGTGCATGGTGGCCGCCCGGGCCAAAAAAACCAAACATTTTATGCTCATTTTGCCTGTCAATAAGATATTGAAAAAATAATTAATTCTTGACATATACGGTGCCGTATAATAGTTTTGCTTCTTCTAAAGGAAGGGTCCAAAAGGGCATTGGTCGATTCGATCAGAGCTGACGCGAAAGTCAATATCCATCTCGAGGTTCTCAACCGCAGGGAAGACGGATATCACAACATCTTCAGCGTGATGGCGAGCGTCGCCCTTCATGATCTTTTAAAACTCGAAGAGCTCACGGTGGGCGATCCGGGGGGCGAGGGGCCGTTGGTAAAGGTCCGCAGCGCCGGCGGGGCTCACGCAAAGATAATCGACACTCTTCACGACCATGACAACCTGATCACCAGGGCCGCCCGCCTCTATTTCGAAGGCATGGGGAGGGGTGGATCCGCGACCTTCTCCGTCGTCAAGAACATACCCGCCGGGGCGGGGCTGGGCGGCGGGAGCAGCGACGCCGCGGCGGCACTGAAGCTTCTCAACGCCCGACTCGCGGCGTTCAGGCCTGAGGAGCTCCCGGCAATGGCCTCGAAGATCGGGGCGGACATTCCCTTCTGCCTCCAGGGTGGATTCGCGGTGTGCCGCGGCATCGGCGATATCGTGACCCCGGTACCCGGTAAAAAGAGCGCAGCGGTGCTCATTGTGACGCGGGACATACACGTCGATACCGGATCGGCGTACAGGGCCCTGAAGAGGGGGCTGGATGCCGACGCGGCCCGGGAGAGGATGATCGGGAAACGCACGAGGGTTCTCGCCTCCATTCTGTCCAGGGGGGCCTTCGGGGAACTCCGGTCCGAGGCGGTGAATGATTTCGAGGAGCCGGTGTTTCGCCTTCACCCGGAGATCGGGGAAACCAAGGAATTGCTGTATGGCCTCGGGGCCGAATATGCGGCTATGACGGGGTCGGGGTCGAGCCTGGTCGCCATCTTTCGTGACAGGGAGAGGGCGCGCTCGGCACGGAGGCATATCGAGGAAACGGGAGCGGGGGTGATCCCGACGACGTTTTCGTAACTGCGCGTTGCGTCTTTGATCGGTTTCGTCTGCGGTGCAGGCGGGACGGACCAAGCATGCAAATGCTCTTTGAGGTGTGGCCAAGCGGTAAGGCATCGGGTTTTGGTCCCGTGATCCCAGGTTCGAATCCTGGCACCTCAGATTTCGTGAAGCGGGGAATCTGACTATCAACAACGTAGCTTCCATTGTGCTGGCCGCCGGCAAAGGGGTGCGCATGCAGTCCGATCTGCCGAAGGTGCTGCACCGATTCATGGGCAAACCACTCATACTGCATGTTCTGGACAATCTCCGGGACGCCGGCGTTACCGACATATGCGTCGTCGTGGGGTATCGCGGTGAGCTTGTGATCGACGCCGTGGGGGATCGCGCCAGGACGGTGTGGCAGCACGAGCAGCTCGGCACGGGTCATGCGGTGATGCAGGCCGAGAGTCTTTTCAGGGATCACGAAGGAGGTATCATCGTCGCCTGCGGGGACGTCCCCCTTGTGCGGCCGGATACCTTCCGCGCCCTCGGGGCCGCGTCGGACCCGGGCCGCGTCGGCGCCGTGGTGCTCACCATGGTTCCGGAAGATCCTTCGGGTTACGGACGCGTACTAAGGGACCCCGCGGGGACCTTTCTGCGCATCGTGGAGGAGAGGGACGCCGCGGAGGAGGAGAAAAGGATCCGGGAAGTCAATTCCGGGACCTATTGCTTCGATTCCCGCGTTCTCTTCGAGGGGCTGGGCCGCATCGGGACCGACAACGCCCAGGGAGAGTACTATCTTCCCGATGTCCTCGGTTTCGCGAAATCCCGCGGATACGAGATCTCAACGCTGCTCCTTGATGACCCGATCGAGGGGAGCGGGGTGAACACCGTCGGGGAGCTCCGGCGCCTCGAGGAGTATTGCACGAAAAGGAAAACAGGGTAGGGTAAGATGGCTGAGAATCTACTGAAGGTTTTCACGGGGACCTCGAATCCGGTCCTCGCGGAAGAGATTGCCAAGTATCTTGGCATCGAGCTTTCCAGGATAGACGTGAAGCGCTTCCAGGATGGAGAGATATCCATCAAGATAAAGGAAAACGTGCGCGGCCAGGACGTGTTCATCATACAGTCCACCTGCCGGCCCACCAATGACAACGTGATCGAGCTGCTCCTCATTATCGACGCGGCACTCAGGGCATCGGCGGGCAGGATCACGGCGGTGATCCCCTATTTCGGATACGCGCGCCAGGACAGGAAGGTGGAGCCCAGGGTGCCCATCTCATCGAAGGTGATGGCGAACATCATCCAGGTCGCGGGGGCCGACCGGGTGCTCACCATGGAACTGCACGCGGAGCAGATCCAGGGATTCTTTGACATCCCCGTGGACAACCTGCTTTCTGCGCCCATCGCGATCGATTACATAAAGCAACTGAAGCTCAAGGATCTGGTCATGGTCTCCCCCGATTCAGGGGGTGCAGAGCGGGCCCGGTTTTACGCGAAGAACGTCGACGCGGGCCTGGCGATCATCGACAAGCGGCGCCCGGAGCCCAACGTGGCGGAGGTGCAATACGTAATCGGCGACGTCGAGGGGAAGAACTGCATCCTGGTTGACGACATGGTGGATACCGGGGGCTCGATATCAAAGGCTGCCGGGGCTCTCAAGAAACAGGGGGCGAAGGACGTGTACGGCCTCTTCACCCACGCCGTTCTTTCGGGCGACGCCATAACAAATCTTGAGTCGGCGGGATTCAAGGAAATACTTTTCACCAATACGATACCCTACCGCGGGGAGAGGGAGATCAAGGGGATGACGATTCTGTCCATCGCGTCGCTCTTCGGCGAGGCCATTCGAAGGATTCACGAGTGCGAATCGGTGAGTTCCCTTTTTGTATAACGCGTGGCGGAAACGCTGAACGCGACGATACCGAGAACAATACCAGGAAAATAGACGAGGCAAGGAATGGAATCAAAGAGTTTATCAGTTGAACCGAGAACGGATTTCGGGAAGAACGCGAGCCGAAGGCTTCGCCGTGAGGGTTTTATTCCCGGTGTCATTTACTCCCACGGGGAGACCGAGACGGTGCAGATTCCCATGAAGGATTTTTTCAGGCTTTTCAAGGGAAAGGTTTCTGAAAGCGTACTCTTCGACATCAAGGGCGGCTCGGGGAAAGAGGGCGCGGAGAAGATGGGATACGTGAAGGATTACCAGCTTGATCCCCTGACCGGTGAAATCGTGCACCTTGACCTTTTCAAGGTAACAAAGGGGGAGAAACTGATCACTAAAGTACCAGTGGAGTTCATCGGCACGTCGAAGGGCGTGAAAATGGGCGGAATATTCGAGATCGATCTTCGGGAGGTCGAGGTCGAGTGCCTTCCCAAGGACCTCCCCGAGGTGATCACGGTGGATATTACCGAGCTCAATGCCGGTGATTCGATCCACGTCAGGGATTTGTCCCCCGGCCAGGGGGTCGTGATCCTGACTCTTCCCGACGCTCCCGTGGCCTCGGTGCAGATACCCAGGGTGGTGGTGGCCGAGGAGACAGCGGAAGAGGCGGAAGGCGCCGCCGCCGAGGAGAAAAAGGAGGAATCCGCCGAAGCCTCCGGGGACTGAAGGGATTGATTTTCTATATGCGCAGCCGTTGTGCTGGGCGGTATCACATTCGTAAAGGGAGCGGTGTTATTGAAACTGATCGTTGGTTTCGGGAATCCCGGTGAGAAGTACGCGAACAACAGGCAGAACATCGGGTTTAAGGTCATTGATATAATCGGGAACAACGAGAATATCGATGTGCGCATTAAAAAAAAGAAGTCCATAATCGGCCGGGGCAAAATCCTGGGAACCGACGTGGTTCTCCTGAAGCCCCAGACCTTTGTGAACCTTATCGGGGAGTCGGTGCTCTATATCGCCTCGTTTCTCAGGATCAACGTGCGTGACATCATCTGCATCGTCGAAGACTCATCCCTCAAGCTCGGAGAAATGAGGGTCGACTTCCTCTTCTCGGGGCTGGCCCACGAGGGCATCGAGTCGATGACCAGGGCACTGAAGTCGGAGCGCTACGCCAAGGTCCGCGTGGGGATCGGGACGCCTCCGAAGGGCGTGAAAATGGAGGACTACCTCCTCCAGGATTTCACCGATGACGAGAACCTGATCCTGATCGATGTCCTCAACAAGACCGAGAAGGTGGTGAACCAGCTCATCAAGAATCCCATCGAGGAAGTGCAGGACAAATACAACCCCGAGGGCGCGGTCAAGATCAAGAAGCGCAAGGTAAAGGCCATTCATATCGATCACCGGAAAAAGCGCTGAGGCGGAGCCCCTCTTCCGTCGGGGAAGGCCCCCGCACTCAAACCGTCGCC
>CAZKPR010000062.1:0-19197 GCA_964554685.1 uncultured Leptospirales bacterium
AGGTCATGCCGGTAAATGCCCCAGGCCATCACGAGCATCGGGATGAAGCTGAAGTTCCCTATCGGGTACACATTGATGCCGTTGATGGCGGGAATGTTGCCCAGGCTGAGTATCCCGATCCCGCACATCGCGAGAATCAGGTACTTCAGCCTGAGGCGGTATGCCGGATCCTCCGTGGTCTTCAGCTTCCTGAAGGCAAGCACCGCCGAGTATATGACTACCACCAGGCTGTATGCGCCCATCACCTGGAACGCCGGACCCCCCTTCGCGATGTAGCCCCAGCTGAATTCGTTGAAGCCGTAAAAATAGTAATCGGTGAACGTGCTCAGGGAGAGAACGAAACTCAGCATGAAAGAAAGTACCGTGACCACCCTGTTCCTGTGCCGGACGATGTGGTGGAAGAAGAGGATGGCGATCGCGGGGAGGTACACGTAGAGGAAATGAATGACGCGCTCGATCCTGAGTATGAGTGCCAGGTTCCCCCAGAAAATGAAGTGGGATATAAACGCTACTGAAAGGAGAGAGAACCAGATGCAGAGAAGGCCGAAGGTGACGTTCTCATAATTTCGGCGGCCCTTGACTATGGAAAGTATCGCCAGGGAAAATCCCGTAATGAAAAAGAGAAGGGGAGGGATTATGTAGACGCTGATCCTGACCGTACGTTCACCTGCCTGATGCCACGATGCCGTCATGGCTGACTTTCCATGATCTCTCCCTGTTTTTTTTGTGTAACGCGAGTCGGATCATGAAGCGAATAAATGGTACCCTATCGCAGAGTACTGTGCCCGGCCGGCAGGGTCAACCATTTTTACACGCTTTGTCCTGGAACGCGGGATGGGGGACTCCAGGACGAAGAGTCGCTTTATTCCGCATCCCGGCCCCGGAGCAGGGGGAGTGTGCCGAAAGCATATCGCTCGCGGTGAAGCCGCGTGTCGTAGCGGAGAAGTTCCGGAACAGTATCGGGGAGACATGTGTACAATACGCCAGGGATTGACGGAGAGGTTAAATATCTTATTGACATGCCACTCTTAAGGTGATAGAAATAAAATGATCATCCATGCACCGTCCTCGGTGAGGCAGGGCATTTCCCCCGGGCGATCAGCCCCGCGGGGAGCGCGATGCCGCGGGCCGGGCATGGACATGAGGGGCCCGCGGATGGACAGGTTCCACGAGGATCTTCGCAAAAGGATAGCGCGTCATTACAGGGACCCGTCGTCCATCCCGGAGGACGTGAGGCCCCTGCTCGACGATATCAACAGGGACTACCACGCGGCGCGCCCCGGAACCGCCGAAAAGAAGACACCGCAAGGCCCTGAACCGGCTCCCGAAACCATCATCAACCTCATACGCGAGAACGGCGCGCTCAGCATGATCATGGGCGCGTTTCACGACCTTCTTTTCCTTGTAAGCCCCGAGGGCTCGATCATCGATTTCTTCGCGTCAACCGACGATCTCTACCTCGATCCCGTCAGCTTCCTCGATCGGAGGATCGAGGACCTCCCCTTCGGGCCCCTCGCGGCGCGGTTCGCCGACACGGTGCGCGCGGTGCGGCGGACGGGCGAAACTGAAAGGATAGGCTATACCCTGCCGATGCAGGGCGTTGACGAGCCGTTCATCGCCCGGTTCATCCCTTTTCAAGACCATGTCATCGCGGTGATCCGGCACGCCGGGGGCGAGGTGTCGCCCTGCTCCGCCGGGGAGACGTACGCGGCGGCGTACCGGGATTTCTTCGAAACCCTGGGGATCGGCTATTTCGAGGTCGACATTAAGGGGAACTTTACCGCCATGAACGACGCGCTCTGCGGGATGATACGCTATGAACGGGCCGATATCATCGGCAGGAGCTTCCGGGACTTCACGGACGCGGAAACGGCGGGGCGCATCTTCGGGGAATACAACGCGATGTACAGGAAGGGCGATGTTCTCCGCCTGACCCTCTTCAGCATGACGCGCAGGGACGGGACGCTCTGCTTCCTCGAGGGGTCCACCGCCGTCATGGTCCGCGACGACGGCGAGAAGACCGGTTTCTTCGGCCTCCTCAGGGACGTGACGGAGCGGATCACCCAGGAGGAGGCGCTCAGGAAGAGCGAGGAGCAGTACCGGATGCTGGCGGACAACAGCGCGGACGTCATCTGGACCATGGACATGAACCTCAACTACACCTACATCAGCCCTGCGGGGGCGCACCTCCTCGGGTACGGGCCGGAGGAGCAGGTGGCCATGGGCGTGGCCAGGATCCTCACGCCCGAATCCCTCTCGAAGGCCATGCAGTTCTACCGGGATGAGCTTTCCCTCCTCGAGGATGGAATCGACACCGACCCGAGCCGCGTGCGGATACTTGAACTGCAGATGCGCCACAGGAACGGCTCGGTCCTGGACACTGAGGTGGCCCTGCACTTCATCCATGATAAAGAGCACCGCCCGGTCAGCATCGTGGGGATCACCCGCGACGTGACCGAGAGGAAGCGGACCGAGGAGGCGCTGAAGCGAAGCGAAGAGGAACTGCGGCGGCGCAACAGGAAGATGGAAGAGGAGCTGAAAACGGCCCGGCACATCCAAAGGGCCCTCATTACCCCGGCCCTGCCCGAATTTAGCGACCTGTCGATAGGCTACCGCTACCTCCCCCTGGCGGCGATCGGCGGCGACTACTTCTCCTTCACGACCCTGGCGGAAGGCGGCCTGGGCGTCTTCATCTCCGACGTTTCCAACCATGGCGTGCCGGCCGCGCTCTTTCTCTCCCTGGTGAGGGCCATGTCGGAGAAGGTCTGCAGAAACGACGCCCTGGACCCGGCGCGGTTTTTGCGCAACCTCAACGCCGAGCTCCTGGGAAACATGCCGATGAGCTTCGTCACCGCCATCTACGGCGTCTTTACCCGCGGCGGGACGCGCGAAAGGATCGTCTTCACCTTTTCATGCGCGGGGCATCCCCGCCCCCTCCTGCACCGGGGCGCGGACGGCGCCATCATCGAGTTGAGCGCCCGGGGAGCCCTGATCGGCGCCTTCAGTGACATCGCGAACGATGAGGCCCGCGTGGAGCTTGAACCGGGAGACAGGCTCTACCTGTTCACCGACGGGCTGCCCGAAACCGAGGACCCCCGGGGGAGGATCATCGGCTACGACCATCTTCCCTATTTTATCCTTCACAATTCAAGGCCGTCGCTCAACGAGACGCTCAACGGCATCATATCCGCGCTGGAGCGCTACCGGGGGTCCGCCGAGCAGCTCGACGATATGCTTATCATGGGGTTCGAATTCGAGAAAGGAGGGTGATGTTTCATCCCCATGCAATCAAGCTGGAGCATGACACCTGCTGTCATGCGCGTCTCAGGCGGTCCAGGACGTTCTCCATGAGGGCGTGTGCGTCGCTGATGAGTTCCCCCGTGCCCCGGATCATCCCTTCCTCCTGCACCCAGGGTCCCCCGGTAAGGTCGTCGCGGCAGTGTGTGATGAGGTTTTCAATGCTCCGGGCCGTTGATTCAAGATGGAACTGGAGGGCCATCACCCGCTCGCCCAGGCTGAATGCCTGGGCCGGGCAGGCCCCGCTCTCGGCCCAGCGCCGCGCACCGGCGGGCAGATCGAAGGTGTCGCCGTGCCAGTGGAAGGCCATGAACGCCTCCGGGAAGAGGTCCGCCGGGGAGACGTCCCCGCAGCCGGCGGCCTTGGCAACGGGGAACCACCCGATTTCCCGGTGGGCGTTCGCGTGCACCCTCGCGCCGAGGACCGCGGCGATGAGCTGCGCGCCCAGGCATATGCCGATGACCTTTTTCCCCGCCTCAATGGCGGAGGCGATGCAGCGCTTCTCATCCACAAGCCAGGGGAATTCCTTCTCGTCGTACACCCCCATGGGCCCTCCCATGACCGCCAGGAGGTCGATCGCCTCCACACCCGGCAGGGGATCGCCCCGATACAGCGCGCTCCTCGTCATCGGGACGCCTTCCGACGCCGCCCATTCGCCGATGTGCGCCTCGTCCTCGAAGGACACATGCTGCAACACGTGTATTCTCATCTCGCCGCTCCTCTCGCGGAATCCGGTTCACCCCGGAGGGTGAAAGGTGAATATCTGCGAAGCCGCCCGGGGCGCAATCTTGAAACCGGGTATATACTGAAGCGCGCGGATGATGGCGGCAAGGGGAAAACAGGGAACGGTATGACGGCCAGGTAAAAAAAATGCGAAAGAATTAAGGGAGAGCGTGATGCGCGCCGGAACCGCTCCACCACTGGCAGCAGGGTGGAGCGAGGGGGCCAGGCAAGGATCCGTTTCGGCGCCGCACCGTTATGCCTGAAAGATAAAAGCAACGACATGGCGTAAAAGGTCCTTGATCTATTCACGCCGGCGTGCGATACTGCGGATTGGAATGTATTAAAAGAGGTGCGCTCATGGGAGATGCTTTCGAGGCGCAGAAGCGCTATTTCCAGATTCAGATCGAACGTGCCGGCGGCAGGCCAGGGATCCATAAAAACCTGATCGCCGACTGCCGCCACTACCTGAAGGCACTGGAGGAGGCGGGCTCGCCGGCGGCCTTCAAGGAATACGTGCAGCGGACCGGGAACATGCTCTCCGCGGGCAGGGCCGAGGTGAAGGACCGCTACGAGAACCGCCTGGCGCTTTACGATGCCCTGGGTTTGGAAAAAAAGGCGCGCGCCGATCGCATGAGGCTCGCGGTGATCGACGAGGCGAAGACGCACCGGGAGCTCGCGCAGAAGCTCGAGGAGATCGAGGAGCAGACACATCCCCTGGAGATGGCCGAGAACAGGGCCATCATGGCGGCGTCCCGGGTTATGATGGCCCTGTTCCATCTCGCCACGGACCCCCCGGGGTCGGGTGCGCGGAAGCGCTCCCTCGTCAACCTGAAGGAGTACTGGGGACAGCTGAAGGATGCCGATCCAGGGATCACCTTCGAGCGGCTGGTTTCGTATCCGCCCTACCGGAACAGGATGATTTTTACGGACGCGCAGATCGCGAGACTCGGGAACGTGCTCAAGGAGGTGAAGGATGGACGCCACGGTTAAGCAGATGCTGGAGGGTTTCGGCTACGGCATATCGAACTACACCTCGAGCCTCGGTCCGGACAACGCGAAGATCAAAGAAGCGAAAAGGATATACGACGACCTGATGAAGAAGGCCGAAGCCGGCGCCGATGTCAGGGCCATCTCCATGGACAGTGGGTTCATGCGCCTCGGTCAGCTGGTGGGGGAGCTCGCATCGGAAACGCCCCTCTCGCCCGGGGAGCTCGCGGCCTACGGCGACGGAATCCGGGCCGACGAGATCCCTCCCGCGAGCGTTCCCGCCGCGGGATACCGCATGGCCTGGGACCAGCTCGACGCCGCGACAAAACAAAAGATGAAGAACTACTACGACCGTATCTTCGCCATCGAGGCGCGGGCGGAAAACGCGGTCTTTTTCAACACCATGCTGCGCGAGGACGGCGTGCTTCTCGATATGAGCAGGGAGCCCCTCATCGAGGAGGCGAAAAAAGCACTCGCCGCGGCCAGGGAGGCCTACTCTCCCACGGTCAACTACCAGCAGGGCCTCGCCGTCGAGACCTATGGTTCGGTCGGGACCGTGCAGGAGCTCGAGTTCGAGGGCGCGAAGATGGCGGAGATGAGCAACGTGGAACACGAGTGGGACGCCCAGTATCTCGAGGTCATCGGGCTCCTGCCGGCCTGCGCCCAGGCGATCGAGGCCTTCGGCCCCACGGACGAAAACGTCGGGAAGCTGCGGAACAGCCACGTCTTCATGGCCGAGTTCATGGGACTCGCCTGGGACGATGTTTTCGAAAACGAGCGGTACCTCTACTTCTGGGAGAACGTCGCCTGGGACAGGCTCCCGGCGGCGAAGAAGGCCCGCTACGCCGTGACCACGCCCGGGGCCTACGCCGACGTGCTGAAGAAACAGTTCTACGAGCCCTTTGTGAAGGACCTGCCGGCCACGGTGAAAAACCAGGAGCGGAAGGTGCGTTTCTGGGGAAAGGAGTACGACGCGCAGGAGGGAATGCGGCTCCTCATGAATCCGCCGCGTCCCGAGGTCATGCCGTAGGCGGTGCGCCGTCGCCGGGCTTCCCTGCATGATGAAAAAGGCGCGGCTCTGTAATGAAATTATTCTTGAAATTATCCACCAGGCGGGAATACTACACTGTGCAAGTCATGCGGGACGGCCCCGGGTCATCACGCCGGTTTCACCGGGCGGCGATTGATGCCTCTGCCATGGCATGCTCAGTCTGACCGGGTGCTCTTGTGCCGAATGCTCCGTGCCCTTGACCGGTGTGAGGGGGGCGCTGAATGAGAAGAGTCGCCGCGTTGCTGATAAGCCTGCTGGCCACGACAGCCGGTTTCGCCGCGTCGGTATCGGTCGATGATTCCCTGTCATCGCTTAATGTATCCGCATCACTGGAATACCTGGAAGACAGGTCCGGGGCGCTCACCTTCGAGGCGGTCAAACAGGGGGCCGGTACCCCCGAGTGGAAGGCGAGCGACAGGGACTATGTCAACTTCGGGTATACGCCAACCACCTACTGGTTCAGGCTCCTGCTTTCGGACGCGCGGCGCACCCCGGGCCGCCTGTTCCTGGAAATCGATTTTTCCGGCCTGGATCGCGTCAACTGGTATTATCCCGATGGCCGTGGCGGTTATTCCGCCATACGGACCGGCGATGACCTTCCGTTCAAGAGCAGGGGAATCCGCGACAGGAGTTATCTCTTCCCCGTAGACCAGGCCGGCGGGGAGCAGACGTATTTTTTGAGGATTCGCAATGACAGCTCTTTCCGTTTTCGCGCCTACCTGCATACGGAAAACTCACTGCTCTCGAACAGGGAATGGTCACTTGCCCTGTTATGGATTGTATACGGTAAGGTGTTTCTTGCAGGATTTTTCTACCTCTTCCTCTTCGCCTTCATGCGCGAAAGGGCCTATCTCTATTTTTCCCTTGCCGTCCTGGGGATTTTCCTGCACCAGATGGTCCTCCGGGGTTATGCCTTCCAGTATGCCTGGCCTGAATGGACCGGGTGGAACAACGCCATCATGCCCTTTATCACGGCATTCTGCTGTAGTACTTCCCTGCTCTTTATCCGCGAGTCCCTGGATACCCGCGCGACGAATCGCTTCTTTCATCGCCTCTCAGGGGCAATCGCCTTTTTCCTGTTTCCGACCCTCGCGCTCCTTTCCCTCGAGGTCCGCGTCAACGTCATCATCCCGGTGATCTACAATGCCGTCATGGCCCTCGGCGCGCTCGTGATCGCCATGGCATTGTTCTATGCGCGGAGGGGCAACCGGTTCGCCAGGTATCTCCTGGTGGGAATAATCAGCATCATGATCGCGGGTACTGCGACGATAGCCGCGGCCTTCCGGGGCATACCGGCGGTGCCTGCCGCAGAATGGAGCATCGAGTTGGGCTTTCTCGTTCTGGTGCTCTCCTCGTCGCTGGGCCTCGTGGACAGGTTCAGGAAAACATACGGGGACCTCCTGCGCTCGGAACGGAATTTACAGGAGAAAAACATCACCCTGACGAGGACCAACGATGATCTCAGGACTTCAATTGACGAGAAGGTGGCGCTCATACGGGAAGTGCATGAACGCGTGAGGAGCAACATGGAGGTGGTCAGCAGCCTGCTCGGCCGGGATGCCGGTACTGCGGGGGATCCAGTGAGGGCCCGGGTCCTCAACGACGCGGCCGCGCGCATACATTCCATGGCCGCCATATACGAGGGGAAATATCAGGCGGGGAATTTTTCACTTGTAGACATGGCCTCATACCTGGAGGGCCTGTGCCGGCACCTTGCCGCCCGGTACGCCCCTGGGGCCGGGATTACGGCGCCCATCCGGATCATCTCCCGCGTAACCCCGGCATTCATGCCGGTGGACAGGGCGGTCCCCTGCGGGCTTCTCTTCGGCGAGCTCCTGACCAACGCCATCAAGCACGGCTGCCGGGGGACAGGAGAACCGGTCATTGAGCTGCGCATGGAATGCGTGGAGGACATGCTCACGATCGAGATGGCGGACAACGGTCCGGGTATGGAAAGGGACCTTTTCGGGCACGATACAATCGGCACCCTCGGGATCCAGATCATCAATGCCCTGTCGCGCCAGGTGGACGCGGCCATTGACCTGGACCTGGGCCAAGGGACCCGCGTCACCATGCGGGTCGCGGGATGTTGCACCGGAGTCACCCCCGCGGGGGCCATGACGGAATCAAAAGAACAAAGCACAGCAGGATAAGGGGGAGTCGTTCCTTGAAGCGGAGAAGGGCCAGACAATACAGTATCACCGGCACCGGCCTTGTGGCGGTGGCGCTTGTGCTGATGTGTGTCTCGTCGGCCCGGGCCGCGCCGGTCATGCTGGATGGCGCGATCTCCTCACGCAATATTTCAAGGTTTATTGAATACCGGGAGGACCCGTCGGGCACCCTCACCCTCACGCAGGTCAGGAACGCGGCGGGCGCCTCCGCGTGGAAGTCAAATGACCGGGATTACCTGAATTTCGGCTACACCACGTCCGCTTACTGGTTCAGGTTCGTGGTGGCGAACCGTAAGGCAATCAACGACCGCCTGCTGCTGGAAGTGGATTTTTCAAGCCTTGATCACGTTGATTTCTTCTTTCCCGACGGCCGGGGCGGGTATGATTCCATACGTACCGGCGATCTCGTGAGGTTTGACGCAAGGAAAATCATTGACCGGAATTTTCTTTTCCCTCTCGTACAGGGCCAGGGAACGGACGCCTATTACCTAAGGGTCGCCAACCTGGGCTCCCTGCGTTTCCAGGCGCGGTTATATTCGGGACGGGCGCTCCTTGAATCCAGGGTGCGGATTTTACCCCTGGCGTGGTTCCTCTACGGCATGATCCTGCTCACCTCGGTGTTCTACCTTTTCATGTTTGCCTTTATCCGCGACAGGTCTTACCTGTATTTTTCGCTGCTCACGCTCTGCATGTTCATGCACCAGGTCGCGCTTCGAGGCTTCGCCTTCCAGTATGTCTGGCCGGCGTGGCCGTGGCTTAACCGCGTGGTAATTCCGTCGGCAATGAACGGCATGGCGATCTTCTCCGCCCTGTTTATTTCCACCATCCTGGACTTGCGCTCGACGAACAGGCATATCCACCGGGGGTTCAGGCTCTTCGCTCTCGTGGTGTTCCCCGCCCTGGAAGTCGGCGTGTTTTTCCTGTCGTACCGCGCGGCCGCCCTGGCAATCTACTACTCCCTGTTGGCCTACGGGGTCTTTTTCATCCCGTCCATGGTGTATTACTTCTTCAAGGGAAACAGGTTCGCCAGGTATTTCGTGCCCGGGGGAATCGTTCTCGTTCTCACCAACTTCATATCCACCTTCGCCGCCCTCGGACGGCTTCCCGTGGTGCCCGCGATGGAGTGGAGCAACGAGATGGGCCAGCTCCTGCTCGTGATCTTCTCGTCGGTGGGGCTCGTGGACCGGTTCTGGAACATGAACAGGGAGATCGCTGATTCGGAGCGATTCCTGCAGGAGAAAAACGTCGTCCTGGCCAGGGCAAACGAGGATCTCAGGAAGTCGCTGGGCGAGGAGAGCCTGCTTCTCAGGGACGTGCACGACCGGGTCAAGAACAACCTGCAGATCATGTCCAGCCTTCTCAACCTGCAGATCGGCGCCCTCGGCGATTCCGAAGCGGCCCGTGCCCTGGCCGACACGGTGGCGCGCATCCATTCCATGGCCGGCATACATGAAATGATCTACCGGGGGGAAAGCTATGCAAGGGTTGATATGGGCTCCTACGTGGAGGACCTGTCCCGTCGCCTTGCTGCCCGGCATACGGGAACAAACGAGGCACGGGTGCCGATCAGGGTAGTTTCCCCCCTGTCCCGCGTGTACCTGCCCCTTGACAGGGCCATGCCCGGATGCCTCCTCATAAACGAGCTGCTCGGCATTGCCCTCACGCAGGGCCGCGGCAGCGCGGAGGAGTCCGTCATCGAACTGGGCATGAAATGCGACGGTGATGTGCTCACGATAGTGGTTGCCGACAATGGCTCCGGCATGCGGCGGGAGCTCTTCGACTGCGGGAGCGTCTCCACTATCGGGACGCAGGTCATTGACGTGCTTTCACGACAGGTCGGCGCAACGATAGAGCTGGAAGCGGGAAGCACGTCCCGGGTTACCGTGAAAATCTCCGGGTGTCTCAGGGAAGCGGGATAAGGGGTCTGGCGAAAAGGACCGCGGCCCACCATTTTTTCTATCTTGGTAACACGGTACGGCCCGCGCCAATCTCTTCGCATAACGCGCCACATGTTAGATGCTAAAGAAGAGCCACGCGCCTTATGATTGATCGTTATTCTTGATGCCCGCCTGGGTCCGCCTTCCCCACCAGAAGAAGGACGGCGGGGCCAGGACCATCGTCGGGATCGTCGAGAAGAGGGGTTCCGGCGTGCCCCTCAGGCTGTGCACCAGATAGGTGAATCCTATGGCCATCACGGAGGGGATTGTCACGGACATGGCGAGACTCGCCCTGGGGTCACCGTCGCGCGAGGCAAGGCGTTCGCAGGCTTTCATGATGAGCCCGGCGAAGAAGAGGGTGTAGGTGGCCTGTTTCAACGCGGCGGTGGTGGCGCCAAGGGGTCCGTGGGAGATGTTGACGATCCACACCGCCGATCCCATGAAGCACGATCCGATGACGGCCATGCGGAAATCGAAATATCGGGAGAGGCGGTCTCCAAGCATGGCAACAAGGGATGGCAGTTTCCCGCCACTCATTTGATGATCTTCCCGAAGGGCCGTATCATCTCGGTCTTCATCCGCTGTTTATACACCACGTTCCTGAATCCCGGCAGGGCCTTCACCAGCACGGTGATCAGGCCGTTGATGATCCGCAGGCCGGGCTTCCGTTTCGGGAAATCGTAGAGCCCGTGCTTTTTATAGTACCGGTCGTCGGCGATGAAGGGAAACCGGAGCCAGCTCCAGATCTCGTCCCTGAAGATCTTCCACCCGCCCACGCTGTAGAAGGTGGGGGGCGACTCGTAGCCCCGCTCCGCCAGGGCGACGGCGGAACGGGCCATGTTCAGGATCGCGGCGTCCAGGGCCTTCGAGTCCCCTCCCTCGTCAGTCACGACATCCACCAGGTTCGCGTGCTGGAACTCCGGCAGGGCGCGGATGAACTCCCCGAGGGAGTCGAGCCGCGACAGCGGGCCGGAGACCAGGAACCCGATCTGCTTGCCCCGGAGCACCGGCGTGTGGTTGTTGTAGAAGGACCGGTCGATGAAAGTCTTCCACGCCGCCGAGCAGTACCGGTCCCGCGTCTCGAAGCAGTAGAAGATGATGTCCGCGGTTTTTACCCGAGTCTCGAAGAACGCGCGGTGATCGTCGCTGTCGCCGTACACGCAGGTGTTGTCGTACCCGCACTGGATGCACCCCAGGCACCCGCCACTGATCGCGAGATCGCGGATGTTGACCGGCGCGGGCGCGCCCGCGAAGGAGGCGTGCAGGCGGCCGACCATCCGGGCCAGGTTGGAGGCCGCGCCCGACGCGTCGTGCATGATGAGGACGGACCTGCCGCGGGTGTCCGCCTTCATCGCCGCCCTGCCGGGCCGGTAGGCGAACCTGACGGGGGGTACCGGCGGGTAAACACGCGCCGCGGGCAGGTTCTTCGTGACCGCGTCGAACATGACGGCGATGAACGCGCCGAAGCGCCTCCGTTCCGCGCTCCGCACCAGGTCGTACATGGACGCGGAGTAGGCCCCGGCGAACTTCATGCCCAGGTCGTCGCAGATCGCGCGCAGGTAGTGGTGCGCGGTGTGGTCGAAGAAATGGATGGAGGTGGTGAGCACGGCGGCGAACTTCCCCCGGAACGCGGCCGCCCCCTTCCCCTCGAAGACGAGCTCGATGAAGCGCTTGTACTGCGCCGGCACCAGGAAATAATAGAGGGGGAAGGCCCAGATCACCAGGTCCGAGGACTTGACGTCGTCGAGGATTGCGCGAAGCTTTTTCCCGTCATTTTCGATGGCCTTGATCCGATGGGAAATGTGGTGGTATGTCACGGTGACGTCGGGATAGAGCTGCTCCAGGTAGCGGACGTACTGCATCGTCACGCTCGTCTCGCCCTTGGGGCTGCCAGTAATGACGGCGATCTTCATGGAAAACCTCCCGGTCTCTGCATGGGGTCTCGCCGGCGCGGTGAAGCCGGGCAGGCGGGGTTCGCGTCGATGGAATATAGTGCACCCCATCTGATACTGTTCAACCATTTTTTGTGCTGGTACGCCTCCCCGGAAAAGGGTTGCCGTGCGCGCGGCAGGCCGGTTGCGGATGCGCATCGGGTCCGCGATGGGAAGGCGCGGGCGGTGGAGATGCCCCGCGAAGGAGTTCGTCATTTGTCCTTGAAGTTGAAGAGGCATGAGGCCATGAGATAGAACTCATGGTCATGGTTGATGAAATAGAAGTTGCCGCCGAGGGAAAGCGCCAGCACAATTCGGCCGAGGGGCGCGGTGCAGGCGAGCCCGACATACGCGGCCGGCGCCCAGGGGCCGGGTGGCCTGGCGCGCTCGTGCCATTTCGTGTGCTCTTTCTTTGCACGGTACGCGCAGAGGAAACCGGCCTCCAGACCCACGAAGAGGAACATGATCTGCCCCCCGGCGCGCGCTCTGACGCTTTCGCGACAGAAGCGGTACCCGGCGTCCGCGCTGAAATAGAGGGAGACAATGTGGGCCATGCCGTACCGGTACGCGGCGTACAGGCCCGCGTCGTGCGTGTCCTTCGTGCGCGCATAGTCCACGGAGATGCCCAGGGCGTTGACTTTATCGGCCCTGCCCCAGCCCATCTGGTTGCCTATGGCCTCGCGGGGGAGAAGCGCAAGCGCGCATGCCGCGGCAAGAATCGTGATCTTTATCATGCTGGAATGCAATCCTCTCATCGGCGCCGGTCCATGGTATGCAAGGCATTGTCGGAGCTACGTATCGCATATCGCGAGCGCCGTGGCAAGCAAAAACCCCTGAACCGGGTTTGTTGACGATATGCCCGAAAGGTATGGCGGCCTCATGGAAACCGTTCCATGATCAATCGCCGCGTTCAACCATGGAGTACGGTCGCAGAAGCATGAATTGTGCTTGCGCGTGAGCGATGATGCGGTATATTATGTCCCATCGGTCCAAATGGAAATTTTCCCATTTACGGTGCGTTCATATACAATTCCTATTGCACCGATGTGACCCGGCGATCATGAACGAAAAGGCGTGGAATAAAATATCCGGGGATTATTATTCGGAAGTATTGAGTCCCCTGAAGGATTGCGCGCACAATCCCCTGGTTGATGACCTGCAGGCCCTCAGGTCAAAAAAGCTCTCGGTGGTCGAACTGGGCTGCGGACTTGGGGAGCTCGTTCCCTTGCTTGTAAAAAATTTCAGGTCGGTCACCTCGATCGACTTCTCTCCCGATATGATCACGCAGGCCAAAGCCGGAAAATCCGTGGGCGATGCGGAATTCCTGGTCATGGACATGGCGGACATGCGCGGCCTGGAAGGATTATTCGACGTCGCCGTGGCGGTAAATTCAATTATTTCACCGGACCTGGCGAAGCTGAACCGGATGACCGAGGAGATTTTTTCGATCCTCAAGCCCGGAGGAAGGCTCTTCGCCATCATCCCTGCCATGGAGTCCTATATCTACCAGAACATGATTTTCGTCGATCGTGAACTGGACAGGAAAGCCTCCCAGAAAAAAGTAATCATGCTTGCGTCGAAGAAACTGGACCACAAGTCATTTGACGCGTTTCACGGATTGATCGATTTCGAGGGCGATGTCCAGAAGGCCTTTTACCGCTTCGAGATCATTTACCGGTTCGGAAGGGCGGGCTTTGACAATTTCAGGATACAGCGGGTCCCCTACCGCTGGAAGAAATGGAAGGAAGCGGGGCAGATGTACTACCCCAGGGAGGACCCTCCCTGGGACTGGTATTTCACCTGCCGAAAGCCGAAGTGAATGCCGCGATGCTTTCCTTCTCGCGTTAAAAGAAATACTTTGCAAGCCCCAATATTCCCTGACTCCACGGCACGCGGTGCGTTTTGTCGCGGGATGCGTGAAACCGGTCCCTATGTTCTATGTACCATTTATAATTACGGATCAGGGCCTCCTTGTTGGAAAAACGGGGAGAGAACCCTATCAATTTTTCCGCTTTGTCAATGGCCACGAAGGAATCCTTGGTCGCGGTTTTGTAGACCCATGGATAGAGTGGGGACAGCTTGAAGAATTCCAGTATTTCCAGGGCCAGGATCACCAGGTTTGCCGGGGAGCTGCGAATTTTCCGATTGAAACCGGCATGGTCCAGTACGGCTTGATAATCCTCCCGCATGGTGGAGAAAATTTTCGCGCCGATGTTGAATTCGGTGTTAACCGTGCGGGCGTCCTTATGCTGCGCCGCCAGGAAAATGGCTTCGCATAAATCCTCCACGTCAAGGAGTTGATAAAGATTCGTTCCCCGGCCGATCATGGGAAAAGAGCGCCCCTCGCTGGCCCATTCATAGAATATGGCGAACACCCCCAGGCGCTCCGGTCCCACGAAGGATTTTGGACGGATGGTTGTGATCAGCATTCCCTCCTCGCGGAATTGTTTCACGATGCCTTCACCTTCGATTTTGCTCACGCCATAAGGACCGACGCCAACCAGGGGATCGTCCTCATAGAGGGGATGTTTTTCGGGAATGCCGTACACCGCCGTGGAGGATATGTAAATTCCGCGCTTCACCCCGTGGGCCAGGGCCGAAGCGAAGACGTTCCGCGTGCCGTCAATATTCGTGGAGAGAATGTCCTTTTTCTTGTACAGCGGCAGGGCGGCGGCGCCATGCATCACCACGTCAATTCCCCGGGCCATACAGGCGTCTACCGTGGCGCGGTCACGGACATCTCCCTGAACGAATTCAATCTTTCCCTGCATGTCGCTGTAGGTGAAAGGTTCAATGTCCAATGAAACCACCTGGTGTCCCCTTTGAACAAGATGGCGAATAAGATTGATTCCCAGGAAACCCGAACCGCCCGTAACAAGCCAGCGTGCCATAATGCGTGAACTCCTTTTGTTTCTATCAGGCAAGGCAGGTACGGCCCCACCCGCAGCGCCCGGCCCGACCCGGCATGCCCTGCATGAACAGTGTAGTGGGTTGTCGCATGTCAATTGCAAGAAAAAAACCGAAGGACGGGCGCCATAATTTTTTTGCGCCGCGATGCAACAGCCTCGCGAGGAATGGAGAATCTGATCGTTTCTCCGGTCAATGACCCTGACAACCGGATCGAGCGTTACGGAGAATGAAGGGAGTTGGGGATGGCAAACTGTTACGCTCGGCGCTGGGAATGATAAAAGTCACTTATAAAGCACATTCTGTTGGACAGGGGCATTGAAATTTCGCCCTCAAAACGGTCTCGTGAAAGACTTTCAGTAGTGTAATGATATTTCCATTGCGAGGGGACAGGATATTTCCGGAGCATGGGTATACTGATTTTTCAACACAGAGGGCGCAGTGGACGCAGAGTTGTTACGATTCTTTACCGACCGGTGATGTTAAATCCAAAAAATGACCAGTTCTTCATCGATTCTGCTTTGCGGAAGCGATCATTTTCAGGGCTTCCTCGATAAAGAAAAAGGTTTCGGCGCTTACGTCCTCCTGGTCGGCTTTTTTGAGTTTTTCGTGTCCCAGGCGGGTAATTACCAATCGCTCGGCGGGGAAGGAAATAATGAACTGGCCCCTATGTCCCGATTGATAGTAAAACCGTTTGCCCTTATGCTCGCCTGTCCAGATGCCGTACGCATAGGTTTTGTTATGAAAGGGAATCCGCGTAAGCGTGCTCATTTGATGCGGTGATAATATCTGTTTTTTGTTAAAAACGCCATTGTGAGCAATGGCCACGCCCAGGCGGGAGATGTCCCGCGCGGTGGCCACCAGGCCCCCGAACGTTTTCTCGTTTCCATGCCAGCAGCTGTCCACGATATACAGGGCGTCGTTTTCGCATCCCAGGGGAATCCAGAATTTTTCCGCCAGATAATCGCTGATTGACTTTTCCCCGAGCACGCGCTTCAATACAATGCCCAGTAGTTGCGTCGCGCCCGAATCGTAATGTTGCGTATCGCCGGGATTACCCACCGCGTATAAATCGTTGAGTACGAATTTCTCCAGGTCCCCGTAGAAATTAAGCTTGGCGATCAGCGACAGGGGTCTCTGGTCCAGCTCTTCCCAGTACAGCCCGGTGGACATGCTGGCCAGGTGACGCAACGTGAGCTCGGGGCTTTGTTTCACCTTCCATTCGGGCAGGTAGTTGCTCACGGGGTCGTCAATGCTGTTGATCAATCCGTCTTCAACGGCCTTGAGAACGAGCAGCGATGTATAGGTTTTGGTTACCGACCAGACCCCCGATAACGTATCTGCCGAAGCGCCGTTGTAGTACTTTTCCGCCAGGATCTTACCGTCTTTGATGATTATAAAGGCGGTTGTGCGATATTTTTTAAGGAAGGATTCCAGCGTATCGCCGAGCGGCAATTGATTGTACGCGGCATCAAGCTCCCATGTATGGCCGTCCTGCGCGTGTATCGTTTTCGTGCTCTGCACGGTATAATCATAGATATCCACGCCGGTCTGGCCGCGCAGATACGTGGTCCTGACGCCGCGCAGGAGATAGGCGGTATCCGTTGCCAGCATCAGCAGGAACACGACGCCCACAAGTGCGGTAACAATTGCGATCCCTTTCAATAATCTTTTCATGGTTACCATCCAGGAATTTCTTTCTTACCGGGCACCGGGCCGGGTGACGCAATGAGCCTTATGTGAACAAATAATAGACTGCCGAAAAGAAATTGCAAGGTAAAAACTGCTGGACAGAGTGCCTGAAATTTTGTGTCATAATCTCTGCGGATAGCGCCGGTGGTGTTTCATGGACGGGTGCCATACAGCGCGTAAATTCCCAGATACAATCAAACGGATTGTATGATTTCAGAAGATGCCAGTATGCCATGGCGTTTTTTCTGATCTGATGTGAGGCTCAAACGCTTTTTAGTATCGCAATAACGGAGAGAACCTGTGGCCAATAAAATCATTACCGCGATCTTTGTTCTCGTGATTCTCGGCATATGTTATTCAGATGAACTAATGAATATTCAAGGCAAAAAATTTGCTGTTGAACTATATAAAGGAAAGTCGGAAATACAATTCTATAAGAATAAAACCTATGAATTCACCTATGATACCGATGCCATGTCATTCCTCAATAGTGGAAAGTATTCCATTACAAATAGCGCGATACTTCTTGAGCCGGATACGTGTCAGGATGTAAGGGCCAGAAGCACTATGCCCTGCGGCGAGTCCCTCGGCCGTGCTGAATGCCGTTTTGCTGTCGACAACACATCGTTATATTATTCAAAATATCTGCAATGCACGTCACGGGAGAAGAATAATCAGAAATTTATTGAATCCCTGTTGTTGGAAAACGAGAATGCTCTTGGTATGAAGATATCCCGAATGGTATTCCCGGTAGAGGAAAATAAAGTGAAACCGGGCACGGAAGTTGTATATAATGGAATACCAGTAATCGTTCTGCCGGGTTCGGGGATAACGACGACTCTGGTAAAAATCAGAGAAAAGCCCTCAACCAGCTCTAAAGCCCTTACCTACTGCGCTACGGTTGCGTATGATCCCTCGGCAAAGGAATATGACGCAGTACCGAAAAATACAATGGTCAGGATCATCGCGCGGACAAGGGATAAATATACAGTTGGCAAGTGGAATAATTACTGGTATTGCATATCAGTCGGCATGAATGACAGGGTCTGGATGTTCGGAGAATTCATAAAGCTGAAATAGGGACTAGTCGAAACCATTTCTTCTTCATAATTGCACGTCCAATAACCAGCAGTTTTTACCTTGTTTATCCGTGAAGTCTCACCCAATTGTAATTATGCCCAGGTTACACTATTAACTTTGTCAGCACTATTTCTGGCACAAGGATGACGATAGGGCAAGCAAAAACTGCTGAACAGCGCCTTTAAAATTTAATCAAGCTTGTTTATGCCATTTTTTCTTATATCTCTTTTATTGATTCTTAGTTTTCCCATAGCTGTATCAAGTACAACGAATTCACTGGTTTGGCTAACAACTTCCCCGGTATAGGCATTTCCATCTTTTGTTAATATCTGTACTAATGATCCTTCATTGAATGCCGGTAATTTCAATATTTCAATATCTTCATCTATATCTTTTTCTTTTTCGCGGAGTTCTTTTTCAAGTTTTTTCAATTCCTCGTCAGAGATACTTTCAGGTTTTGAAATAAAAGGTGTGACGTTTATTTTATCAAGATACAATGAATCAAGTTTTTGAATTGGAGCAATCTTAATTTGAATATCAACAAAAGCGCTTTGGCCTTGCTTTATTGATTTTTCCTCACCGGTATCAATATTTTTGACAGCCACCTCGCCTCTTGATGTAGATACAATCGTTGTCTTCAGTCCGCTGGTCACCAGGAACATTGTCCCGCGCACAGATGCAAGTGTTGTCTTTGTCATGACATTGTATTCATGATTTTTCCCAAGCTTTTTAATTTTTGATGCAACTATACCTTCATCAAGATAAAGCTCAGTTGAAAGGCTTTCAAATATTTTTGATATTTTAAGAGTCGTTTCAGGAAAGACTTTAAACATAATGCTTTCCCCGACCTGTATGGTAACCTGTGAATTAAGGTCTGTTTTTACTGTATCATCCTTATCGAGCACATCTCCGAATTTCAGTAAAGCAGTGCTTTTGTCGCTCTTTATCACTTTCGGCTCACCAATGGTAAAGGTTGCTAACGCAATATTTTGTTTTTGCTTTTTACAGGATGTTATAGCCGTAACAGCTACGACGAATAATACTATTAAGATTGATAGTTTCTTCATTCGAATAATTGCGCCTCGTATATCTTTTAGTAACAAAAGGCAATTCAAGAATAAATGATAAATTTTATAAAAATTGATTCACTACATTTTTATGAGATATCTAACCTTGGTTTTATTAGGAAATGTTACGAGTAAGTAAAAGTCCTGTTTCTCAAAATTCTCTTTTGTAAGGGCCTTGCAAGTCCGCAAGATAAAGTTGAAAGCATATTTCATTTTTCCATCTTCCGCGTTGGTGACATACATGTTGGTATGGCATATTTCCTGTTTAAAATCCTTACCAATAATATCAAATTTAAAAAAGACATCCTTCGGTTTTACCATTTTTTCTGTTAGAATTACAAATGAGAAGTAGCG
>CAZKPR010000063.1:0-16320 GCA_964554685.1 uncultured Leptospirales bacterium
CCGTCATCGCGCCCCAGGATCTTGCGCGGAAAATCGGCGGGGAACTTCCCTCCCCCCAGGTCCATATCGATGAGAAAGCGGTACTCGATGACGGCGACATCCCCCCCATCGCCCTTCTCAATCCCCGCCAGGCGGTAATCCACCGGGAAGGTGAGCTTGAAGGGCCTGGAGAAGTTATCAAGGACGAGCTCCGCGTCGGCGCGCCAGGCGTCGCCCTCGGCAAGGTCCTTTCCCGTGAAGGTGGGGAGGTGCCGCAGGTTCGGCATGTAGAGCCCCTTTGGCACGTCGAATCGGCCGTTGAGGCCGATGGAGAACCGGGAGCGGTGCTCCTCCCTTAACCGGAACACATCCTCGACGGAGGGGCGCTCGTACACGCGGAAACTCCCGCTCACCACTCCGGAATCGTCATTCTTCTCGATACAGGTGAGGTCGATGATGTTGCGCTCCTCGTATTCCTTCTTCACGGTTTCATTCGCGAGGAACTGCACCCTGGCGGTGCGGGTGATCTCCAGGCGGTCCCCCTCGGGAATGACCCACTCCAGAGTCGCGCCCCGGGCGCTTCCCGAAAGGGCGATGATGCATGCCAGTACCGCGACGAGGTGATGGTTCATGGTCCCTCCCTGGAGCAGAATGCGGGGTTCCCCCCATCAATTCTATCGGACGGGCACCCTGATTTGATGAGCGATTTTTTGTTTAATCGACGGGAACGATCCGGGCCCTTCCGTTTTCCCCCTTCCGGCCCGTGTTCACGTCGATGAGACGGTATTTTCTGTCGCCGACGGGGAACTCGTCCCCCTCCCAGAGGGTCATGTCCACGGTTTCGGCCCCCTCCCCCGCCCCGGGGTCCCAGATGGCGACCTGGATGCTCCTGCGCTTCACCCCGGAAGGATCGCGGCGCTCAAAGTAGTTGCCGCTTCCCACGCGGCGGCCGTTGATCTCCTCCACGGTGGTCTCCTCGAGTATGATCGCGTTCCCGGGCGCCCCGGTCATTTCCCTCTCCTTGCATGACGCCGCGGCGAGAAAGAGAAACGCGACGATGACGACAATTTTCCCTGGCATGGCAACCCCCTCCTTGTATCGCTATCTTCCCGAACCATACTCACCCGGCCCCGCGCACGCCGAAGGCGAGAACCGCGGCCGCCGCGACCGCCATGGCCCCGCCGAAAATGAAGGGGAGCCCCGGGCTCACGGCGAAGAGGACCCCGGCGATGAGGCTCGCGGGGAGGAGCCCGATCCCCACGGTCGCCTGGTGGAAGCCCAGGGCCGTGGCCCGCGATCTCCCCGGGGCGATATCGCAGACGAAGGCCTTTTCCACGCCCTCGGTCATGGCGTAGTACACGCCGTAGAGGGGCCAGAAAACCCAAAGAAGCGAGGCGTTCTCCGACGTCACCCAGCCGAAAGACGAGTAGACCGCGGAGTAGATGAGATACCCGGCCACCAGGATCTTCTTGCGCCCCGCGGAATCCGACCATGAACCGAACAGGTAGGAGAGGGCCGATGACGAGAGGTTGAAGGACAGGTACATCAGCACCACCGTGGAGAGCGCGTGGCCCAGGTCCATGCTCCGGAGGAGGAGAAACTGGTTGGAGGAGTTCCCCAGGGTGAAGATGAACTGCGAAAGGAAGAACACCCTGAGGTTCCGGTCGTACTTGCGGATATCCAGGATCGGCCCGGCAGTTTCCTGCGAATCATGCTTCGGACCCGCCTTCTCGCGGATAAAAAAAAGGGCAGCGATGCCCGCCGCGGCCGGCAGGAGGGAAACCAGGAAAAGAGTATAAAACCCGCCGAGGTCCCTCAGGGTGCCCGTGACCGGGTCCATGAAAACTCTTACCGCGAAGTAGCAGACCAGGGCGCCCAAGAATGCCCCGGCAAAATCCATGGCGCGCTGGAATCCAAAGGCGCGCCCCCGCACCTCAACAGGCGTGGAATCGGAGATCAGGGCGTCCCGCGGGGCGGTCCGTATACCCTTCCCCACCCTGTCGAGAAAACGCGCCACGAGGATGAACCACCACCCCGCCGCTCCCGCCAGGAGGAGCACCCGGCCCAGTGCCGAGAGGCCGTACCCCGCGATGACCGGTTCCTTGCGGCGCCGTATCCGGTCGGAATAGTATCCCGAGGCGACGCGGAGAAGGCTCGCCGTTGACTCCGCCACCCCCTCGATCACCCCGAGGACGGGACCCAGGAGCGCCTTCTGGCCCGCCATGATCATCGCCACGAAGGCCTGGATCAGGGGATAGATCATCTCCGAGGCGATATCGGTGAAAAACGAGGTGACGCCCGTGGCGATGATGTTGCGGTCAAGGCCCTCCCGCTCCGCGATGGTCCATGGTCGATTTTTCATCAAGGTTTCCTCCCGGGGAAAGAGGGCGCCTCCTGATCGGTTTGTCAATACTAATACGTAATGAAACCGCGGAATCAAAACGCAAAAAAACTTGAACCTTCCCCGGGTGCGCGGGTCTAATACCCGATACGCGGAACGCAAACCTGCGATAATGGAGATTATCATGAACCGACTTCACTCGATAACACTGCACTCCCTTCTTCTGCTCGCATTCCTGGCGGTGAGCTGGCTCATTACGGGGCTCCCTTCAGCCGGAGGCGTAACGGCGGGGGCCCTGGCCCAGGAGGCGGCTCCCGCGGCGGCCGAAATCGACCCGGACGCGATCCTCGCGGATATGCCCGAGGAGATCCCCGAGGACTTCTCGGAGGAAGAGATAGACCAAATGCTCGAGGACATCCAGGAGGTCGAGGAGGAGCCGGACCCGGAGAAGGAGAAGGCCGAGGAGACTCCCGCTCTTACCGGGGAGGAAAAGGCCCTCGTCGATGAGATAAAGAACGACCCGGACCGGTACTACGAATCGATTAACACGACGGTGTGGCTCGAGGCCCACTACCCCGTGGTGTGGCACCTCTGCTACGATTTCGCCTGGCTCGAGGCGCATCCCCGCTTCGCCGCGCGGATCTATTTGAACTGGCGCTACTGGCAGCGCTACCCCGCCCTGGCCTATATCATCGTGCTGAACCGGCCCTTCCTGGTGCGCTATCCCCGGATCACCATCGTGGTGTACCAGCATGACGAATGGTTCATCGGGCATCCCTGGATCGCCCGCGAGGTCTACGTAAACCACATCATCTTCCGCCGGTATCCGGCCCTGGTGCACCGCTACTACCGGCACCACGACTGGATCCACCGCCACCCCGCAGTGGCGCGGGCCGCCTACGGCAACCCCCACGTGGTAAAGGCCTATCCCCGCTACCGGGGCAACGCCTATCACTTCCGCCGCCACGCCGTGGAGAAGCGCATCATCCGGACGTCCCACGTGAGAAAGATGTACGATCGGCGCGGCGATGACATGAAGCGGAGGAAGGAGGCGGCGCGGGCACATGCCGACAAACGGAACGTTAACCGCGATAAAAGGAAAAACGTCAAGGACACAGATCGCGGAAAAATCGATACAACCCGGCGAGGCGACGGCGACCGCGTGGAACGAAGGAAACAGCCCTCAGGTGATCAGGAAAGACGCAGAGTCGATGAATCAAGGCGCCCCGACGGCGGACGCGTGGAACGAAGGGAACGTCCCGCGGGTGAGCGGGAACGTCGCGGATCCGACGGCACGCGAATCGAACGAAGGGAGCGGCCCTCAGGCGAACAGGAGCGCCGCAGGATCGATGCATCGAGACGGCCAGACGGCGGACGCGTGGAGCGAAGGGAGCGGCCCGCGGGTGGACGGGAAGGCGTTCGTCGCGGCGGGAATACCAGCCCCTCAATTGATCGCCGCGGCGGGGAGAATCGGCCCGGTGATGGAAATTCAGGCAGGAACGGGGGCGCCGCCGGCAAGGGCGGCGGGAACAGGGGAGAGAGAGGGGGACGCTAGTCCGCCGTTTACTCTTCACACGGGCGCTGAATTATCCATGCCGCCGAGGTCCGGGATGAAAATCCAGGACTTAGTATATAAGACGACGCCTGCAGTCCCGGAGGGCAAAACCCCATCGTCTCTCCTCAATAAGAAAGCCCGCGGTAGTAATCGCGGGCCTTTTATACTGCACTCACCTCCCGAAACAACACCTTCAGGCACGCCTACCGGCTGAAGGCAACGCCCGACCAGTTGATGGTGGACTGCTGGTTGAGTGCCCAGAAACCGAAATTAGTGGGATTTACCGCATGCATCACGAGACCTCCGTCTCCCGCCGCCACGTAGTAGCCGTTACCCCAGGCAACAGCGCGGAAAGTGCCGGAACCGCCCGGGGCACCTCCATCCTGGAACGAGGCGACCCCGAGGGGACTCGGTCCGTAATCCAGGAACTCCTCCCCGACCAGAACCCACCAGCTTGGAGAGGAGCACACACCGTAGTAGGGTATCAACAGGCTGTGGAATGACCTGTCGAAGAAGGTGGTCCCGTTGTCGGATGAAAGGTATATCCGGTTCTGAAGAGACGGATCAGACCCCACGGCGACGAACTCGCCGTTGCCGAACGCCACGTCATTGAAGGTCGCGGAGGGAAGTCCGTTTGTGGATCCCCATGCGATGGTGGGATCGGTTGTGCGGTATCCCACGCCGTTGGCGCCCACGGTGACGAAGACATTGTTGCCGAAGGCAACGCCGTTAAGGTCAGAGCCGCCCAGTGGATTTGAGCTCCAGGTGTTGGCGACGATATCCGTGGTGTAAAAGAGGTTCCCCCCCTGGCCCACGGCCACCCACCAGCCGTTTCCGAAGATGACACCCAGGAGCGTCGTGGTATTGACAGTTGCATTCGTTTTATTCTGCCATGAGGCCCCGTCGTCGGACGAGTACCGGAGGTTACCGCCGTTTCCCACGGCCAGGAGCTCGCCCCCGCCGTTGGAGGCGACGGCATTGAAATTCTGGCTGGTTCCCGAAGTCGCGACCGTCCAGGATCCCGAAGGGTCCTCCGCCCACCTGATCTGCCCGGCCTGCCCCACGATGACGAAACGTCCGTCCGGCACCGGTGTAGCCGCGGCGAGAACGCCCGTTGAGTAGTTGGCCCCCGGGTTTACCACCGTGTCGTAGGCGTAGGCGGCGAAGAAGTAGTTCGTGCCGTTCGTCAGGCCGCTGTCCGTTGTCGGTGATCCGCAGTTGCCGCACACCACCGCGGCGAGCGGATCGAAGGGACCCGCGGGGGCGGCGCCGTCACGGCGTAGTATCCTGACCCCGGCAAAATCCGCGTCACCGGGATTAGTCCATGTAATCGTCACCGATCCATCGCCCGGAACGGCGCTCAATCCGGATACGTTCCCCGGCGCCACAGCGTCGATTTCTATGTTCTTGATTTCCGCCAGGGTGGCGCCCAGGCCCGGGGCGGGGAGGACAATATCGGCGTTGGTCCCGTACACGGTATCAGTGATGATCCCGCCGTTCAGTTCAAGCGCGTTGATATTTTCCTGGTCAAGGTCCCCGGAGTTATCACCCGACGCAATGGTGTAGAGGAAACGGAGCGTGGTGGTACCGCTCCCCGAGGAATAGGGAACGACCGCCGGCCAGGGCGCGGTGTTGAGCCTGAGCCTCGGCGTGCCTCCCGAGGTGTTCACGGAAACGGCAACATCATAGACCACCCGTATCTCCACGGTGTACCCCGCCCCGTAGCGCCCGTCATGCGCCGGCGAGGTGACGGTGGTGACGCCCGGGGGGACGATCCCCGGCCACAGCATGAGGTCCCGGTTCACCGAGAGGGAGCCCATGCCGGCGAAGCCGCTCCCGGGGTTGGGGAGGAGAAGGCTCACCGGGGTCCCCGTGAGGTCGGTTATCGCGCCGCCGTTCAGGCGGAGGGAATTCCAGTTCTGGTAGTCGAGGTCGCTCGAGTTCTGGCCGGTCTGCACGGTGAACCCGAAGTGTAGGGTGTCGGTCCCGCTCCCCCCCGTGTACTGGGCCGTGGCGGCCAGGGGGCTCGTGGCGAGGAGAATGTCCGGGATTCCCCCGGAGGTGTCGACCAGGACCACGTCTTCGAACTGGACGGTGATCTCGATCAGGTCCGTCGCCAGGTAGGTGCCGTCAAGGTTCGGCGAGTCAACATTAATCACCTGCAGGCCCCCGGGGCCGAACTTATACCCCAGAAAGGTATACAGGGAGAAGGGACTCGTATTGTCGTAGAGGCGGTTCCGTTCGCATCCGGCAACG
Organism: uncultured Leptospirales bacterium; assembly: GCA_964554685.1. Taxonomy (GTDB): domain Bacteria; phylum Spirochaetota; class UBA4802; order UBA4802; family UBA5550; genus RBG-16-49-21. Next base: position 6,132 of record CAZKPR010000063.1, read on the forward strand.
AGCATCACCCCCGCTATAAGAATGCATATGCCAAGGCGCTTTCCCACGCATTCCCCCGTGTATATTCGGATTATCTTGAAATGATTGAATGTGTCGATAAAATAGTGCTTCGGGAGGTAAGAGTCAAGCAGAATATGGATTCCCGCGGAAGGGCACTATGGCGCGCACACCACCCCGTATAACAGGGCGCACTATACAGATGGCCTAGAAATGTATATTTTGCGGTATCTAGACGTAGATGAGGCGCACGGGGGGGCCCGCCTCGGCCACAAGCTTTTTCTCCGCCTCGTAGAGGTCCCCGTCCATGGTGTAGAGCATCTTCTTGTCGCTTTTAATAACGAGTTTTTTCCCGATGGTGTCGAACACGTAGGGGTGTTTCACCGGCTTGCCGCGGCGAATGTTCCAGAGGTTCCTGACGATTACGCCGGGTTCGCACCCCACGGAGAGGACGTGGAAGGTCCCCTCGCGCTCGTAGGCGCGGTAAAGGGGCTTGAAGCCGATCCCTATGTCGTCCACCGTGGATGCGATGACGGCGATGAAGTCATGGTGGGGCACCTGCGCGCCGTCGATCTCCACGGTGCAGTCCAGGCGGTCGAAGAGGGTCCCCACGTCGGCGCCGAAGGCCGCGCCCTTCACGGCGAGCCAGATCGTCTTCACCGCCTTCACCGGCCCGGTTCCCTCCCCCCGGTAGTATTCGTAGAGGAAGTTCGCCGTCATGCCGACCCCGAAGATAAAGCAGTAACCGTCACCGACGCGTATGGTGTCCCGCGTGAAGAGGCGCGGCGCGCCGTGGCGCTTCACCAGGGATACCAGGCGTTCCAGGAGCGCCCCGGGGCTTCCCTTCAGGTTGATGGTCCTCGGCTGGGTGTTCATGGTGCCGGCCCGGAGGTGCAGTATCGGCGGCGGGGTTTCCTTTTTGTATATCGTTATGAAGCGCGAAAGAACATGGTGGTGGGTCCCGTCGCCCCCGCATACCGCCACGTAGGGAAGCCCGCGCTTGCGAAACTCCTTGATGACCGGGTCGATCTCCGCCACGCTGTTCGTGACGCGTATGTCCGCGTATCCCCCGGCGATCCGACCGAAGTATTCGACGGGATTGATGTTCATTTTCTTCACGCCCCGGGCGTGGGGATTGATGATCATGCCGATTTTTTCCATTGCCGCCGCCTCCCCTGTAACGAGAATGAATGGTGCGTGAACGCCTCAGCGCCTGTCGATGACGGGCCTGACCCTTCCCCCGGGCGCAGTTCTCAGGGTGCCCTGCTCCACGAAGGTGATCCTCGGCTGGACCCCCGTTTCCCCCTCGATATCCGATGCGATCGCCTGCTTCAGCCCCAGGAGCTTCTTGACCTCGTCGTCGAACATCCTGTCGACGACGGCCACCTGGACCTCCATCATGTCCTCGCCCTCCTCGTTGTCCAGGAATATCTGGAACAGCGGCTCGCCTCCCCCCGCGGCCTTCCTGATAATGTCGGCGATGAAGGAGGGGAAGACGCTCGTCCCGTTCACGGTGAACATGTCGTCGGTCCTCGCCGAGACGCGCCGCATCCTGAGGGTCGTGCGTCCGCAGGGGCAGATCCCCTCCTCCAGGGCGGAGATATCCCCCGTCCGGTAGCGTATGAGGGGAAACCCCTCGCGGGTGATGGTGGTGATGACCAGCTCACCCTCCTCCCCCGGCGGGCGGGGCTCCCCCGACGCGGGATCGATGATTTCGATGATGTAGTGGTCCTCGTTGATATGGAGGCCGTTCTTCTCACGGCACTCGCCGGCGACCCCGGGTCCCATCATCTCGTTGATGCCGTAGATGTTGTAGGCGGAGCATCGGAGTTTCTCCTCGATCTTCGCCCTGGTGGCCTCCCCCCAGGGCTCGGCGCCCATAATGGCCGTTTTCAGGCTCAGCTCCTCGGGATGGATCCCCATGACCTGGAGGTTCGCCGCGACCCTGAGGGCGTGGGTCGGCGTGGAGAGAAGCACCGTGGTCTTGTAGTCCTTCATGATGTGGATCTGCCTCTGGATGTTCCCCGACTGCGACGCCGGGATGACCGACGCCCCCAGGCGCTCCGCGCCGTAATGTATGCCGAACCCCCCGGTGAACATGTTGTAGTCGAAGGCGATCTGGACGAAATCATTCTGGGTGACCCCCGCCGCGGCCAGGACCCTGGCGACCTGTTCCGACCAGTTCCTGATGTCGTTGTGGGTGTAGCCGATGGCGATGGGGCGACCGGTCCTTCCCGCGGTGGAATGGATGCGCACGATGTCCCGGAGCGGCACGGCGAACATGTTGTAGGGATAGCTCTTCCTCAGGTCCTCCTTCGTGGTGAAGGGAAGCCTGCGGATGTCATCGACGCTCTTTACGCTCTCGATGTCAATGCCCGCCTCGTCGAAAGCGCTCTTGTAGAAGGCGACATTCCGGTAGACGCGGTTCAGGGTGCTCTGGAGGCGCTCGAACTGCGTCTGGGCAAGCATGTCACGAGGCATGGTTTCGTAATCGGTGGTCGTGCTCATGGGGTTTCCCTCCATCGTGATGCGGCGTTCCCCGGGGGAATCCGCGTATCAGGTCGCTTCACGCCCCTCATCGATGCTCCTGTAGTCCTTCCCCAGGTAGGCGCGGCGCACGTCGTTGTTGTTCAGGAGCTCCTCCGCGGTTCCCGAAAGGACGATCTGTCCCGTCTCGATCACGTAGCCGCGGTCCGCGACGCGAAGGGCGGCCCGGGCGTTCTGCTCGACGAGAAGAATGGTGTTGCCCCCTTCGCGAAGCCGCCGGATCTCGCCGAAGATGCCCTGGACGATGATGGGCGCGAGGCCCATGGACGGCTCGTCCAGCATGATGAGGCGGGGGCGCGCCATGAGGGCCCTGCCGATGGCCAGCATCTGCTGTTCCCCCCCGGAGAGGGTTCCCCCGAGCTGCCGCTCGCGCTCCTTCAGGCGCGGAAACATGGCAAACAGGCCGGCAAGATATCTCTCGATCATCTCCGCGGAATCGCGCTTCATGCGGACATGGGCCCCCAGGAGGAGGTTCTCCCGCACGGTCATGGCGGAAAAAATCATCCTCCCCTCGGGCACCAGGGAACAGCCGGCCCGCACGATCCGCTCCGCGGTTTCCGCCGTGATGTCGCGCCCGTCGAGTATGATCTCGCCCTGCTTCGAACCGACGATGCCGGCCACGCTCTTCAGGAGGGTGCTCTTACCCGACCCGTTTCCGCCGATAATGGCCACGATCTCCCCCGGGTTGACATGGAGGGAGACCCCCTTCAGCACCCTGAGCGTTCCGTACCCCGCGGTAAGGTTTCGCACCCTAAGCATCGTCGTCCCCCAGGTAGACCCGCACCACCTCGGGATTTTTCTGTATTTCGGCGGGGGCGCCCTCGGCGATGGCCCTCCCCGAGGAAAGGACCAGTATCTCGTCGCAGATGTCCATCACCAGGGACATGTCATGCTCGATCACCAGGATGGTGACGCCGCCCTCGCGGATCCTCGTGATGAGCTCCGATATCCGCGCGGTCTCGTAGATGTTGAGCCCCGCGGCGGGCTCGTCCAGGAGGAGCAGCGCGGGCTCCGTGGCCAGGGCGCGGGCGAACTCGACCACGCGCTGGGTGCCGAAGGGAAGGCTCACCGCCTCCTTCTCCGCCATGCCTCCCAGTTCCATCAGGTCGAGTATCTCCATTGACCGATTGCGGATCTCCCGCTCCTCCCTCCGCGTCCAGGGGAGGCGGAGCATGGCGGGGATGAAGCCGGCCCTGGAACGCACATGGCGACCCACCATCACGGTCTCGAGGACCGTCATGCCGGGAAAGAGACGTATGTTCTGAAAGGTGCGCGACACCCCGTGCCGGGCGATTTGAAAGGGCGCCAGTCCGTGAATGGGGGCCCCCCGAAGGTAGACCTCCCCGGAATCCGCGGCCAGGGCCCCGGATATGAGGTTGAAGAGCGTGGTCTTCCCCGCGCCGTTGGGGCCGATGACGGCCTTGATCATCCCCTCCCGCACCGAGAAGGACACGCCGTCAACCGCGCGGAGGCCTCCAAAGGAACGGCATATGTCACTGATATCGAGAAATTCCATTAATCAATCCGTAATCCGCATTCTCACTGCGCCGGGGCGCGAACCGTCACCGCCCCCCGGCATCGCCGCGATTGTTCCTTCTCCAGGCGATGGCGGCCCTGAGCCTTCGCGCCGCCTCCGCGAGGGCGTCCCCGCCGAAATATTCCCGCCTCACAATGCCGTCGGGGAAAAAGAGCATGATGACGATCAGGATCCCCCCGAAAACGAATTCATCGTAGGAACCGAAGTACCCGCGGAGCGAGAGATAATTGAGGAGTATGCCCATGACCAGGGCCCCCCACAGGTTCGCCATCCCCCCCACGGCAACGATGGCCACGTAGCTCACGGATTTCATCACCGCCGCCTCGGAGGGGCCGATGCCCCCGTTGAAGTGGGTAAGAAACACCCCCGCCACGGAGGCGTAGACCGCGCTGAGCACGAAGACCATCAGCTTGTAGCGCGGCGTGTCGACCCCCATGGCGTTGGCCGCCTCCTCGCCTCCGTGGATGGCCCGGAGCGCCCTCCCCACGCGTGAATCAACCATGTTGAGGAGGAGTATCATCCCCCCGGCGAGGAGAACCGCGGCGATATAATAGTTCTGCACCCGAAGGGCGGGATCCCCGCTCACGGCGATACCGCCGAAAAGCCCGAAGGCGGGGATATCGGAGATCCCGTCGGCCTCGCCGAAAATCCGGGAGCCGAGGACGATCCGGTAGACGATGATGCCGAATCCCAGGGTCGCCATGGCCAGGTAGTGGCCCTTCAGCTTCAGGATCGGGATGCCGATCATGAAGGCCACCACGGCGGTGATGAGGACCGCCGCCACGAGGGCCAGCCAGGGAGAGAGGTGGAGGACCTGGTTCCCGAAGGCATCGCGCGAAACCGTCGTGAGGCCCGCCCGGATCGCGAAATCGGCCAGGGGGCTCCCGGCGGCGCCGGCGAGATCGCGCGTAGTGAGCACGGCGGCGGCATATCCCCCCATGGCGAAGAATCCCGCGTGGCCCAGTGATATCTGGCCGGCATAGCCCATGAGGAGGGTGAGGCCGATGATCACCACCGCGTAATAGGCGGACATGGTCAGCTGGGTGAGGTAGTACTCCCTCCCCATGGCCGAGACGACCGCCTGGAAAATCACAACGAACCCCAGGAAGAGGAGAAGGGGCATATGTTTTCTCGCCATTGCCATCAGAACTCCTTCAGCCCCGCGGCTTCCTTCCCGCCCAGGAGACCGCTCGGCCGGGCGAAGAGGATCAGGAGGAGCACGGCGATGGATACGGCGTCCTTGTACGCCAGGGGCAGGACGCTGATGCTGAAGGCCTCGAGGAGCCCGATGATGATGCCGCCGAGGACCGCGCCGGTGCTGTTGCCCAGTCCACCCAGGATGGCCACGGTGAAGCCCTTGATGGCCAGGGAGGCGCCGCAGTCGTACTGGGTCTGCGTGATGGGCGACACCACGCACCCGGCCAGGGCCCCGATGGCGGCGCTCAGCATGAAGGAGACCGTCACCATGTTTCCGGTGTTGATGCCGCAGAGTTTCGCCGCCATGATGTTCGAGGCGCAGGCGCGCATGGAGCGCCCGGTGTGGGTGAAGCGGAAGAATATCCCGAGGAATAAAACAATAACCCCGCATATCCCGAGGACCCAGAGGACCTGGGGCGAGATGAAGGCCCCCCCGAGATTGATCGACGACACCTCGCTCCCGGTGAAATAGGGGAGGGAGCGGACCTTTTCGTCCCAGATATGAAGGGCGATCTCGCGGATGACGATCGAGAGGCCGATGGTGACGATGATCATGTTCAGCACCGTGGGCTTTCGAAGCCTTCGTATCAGGATGAGATCGATGAGCCCGCCCACGGCGGCGGTGATGGCGACGGCGGCGATGATCGCCAGGGGAAGGGGCATGAAGGGGGCGAAGGATATCGCGATCATGCCCCCCAGCATGAGGAACTCTCCCTGGGCGAAATTGATGATGCCCGTGGTATTGTAGATGATATTGAACCCGATCGCCACGATTGCGTAGATGCTGCCGTTGGTGACGCCGGAGAGGATGTACTGTAGAAGCTGTTCCAGGGGCATGGCGATGAAAGGCCGGCGCGGGGGGCCCCGGGGCCCCCCGCCCGTCCCGGGTCTATTTCTCCTGGTATTTCACGAATTTGCCGTCCTTCACGGTCAGCATTTCGAAGGAATCGATGTCAAGCCCGTTGTGGTCCTCGGGGGTGAAGTTGAACACGCCCCCCGTTCCCGCGAAGCCCTTCAGGTTCTCGATGGCGTTACGGACCTTTTCGCGGTCGTCCCCGGCCCGGCGCATGCCCTCGGCGAGGATCATGACCGCGTCATAGGCGTGGCCGCCGAAGGTGCTGACGTCCTCGCCGAACTTGCCCTCGTAGTCGCTCTTGTACTTCGCGAGGACCGCCTTCTGCGGATGGTTCGCCTCCAGCTCGTCGACGATCAGCAGGCGCCCGCAGGGAAAGATGATCCCCTCGCCCGCCTGGCCCGCCTCCTTGACGTACTTGATGTTGCCGAAGCCGTGGCTCTGGTAGAGCGGCACGTTCATGTTGAGCTGCTTCATGTTCTTCGCGACGATCGACTGGGCGGGCACGATCGACCAGTTCACCACTGCCTGGACGTTCTTGGCCTTCAGCTTGGTGAGGACCCCCGTGAGGTCCGTGGCCTGCTTGTCGTATACCTCGCCGATGACGATGGTGATCCCCATGCCCGGGCTGCTTTTTCCCCGCAAGGCCGAAGCCGTCATTGCTGGCCACGACGCCGATCTTAGTGATTCCCTTTTTCTTCATCGACGCGAAGATCTTCTGCGCCGCGTGGCTGTCCTTCTGGGGCGTCTTGAACACATACTTCGCCACGGGTTTCACGATATCCTCGGCGGCGGCGCAGGAAATGAGGATGGTTTTCGCGTCCTCGCAGATCCCCTTGATCTTCATGGTTTCACCGCTGGTCGAGGGACCCACGATGGCGAACACCTTGTCCTCCTCGATCAGCTGCTTGGCGAAGGAAATGGCCTTTTCCGGGCTTCCCCCGGAGTCCTTGAGGACCAGCTCGAGCTGTTTCCCCTGGAGCCCTCCATCCGAGTTGATCTGGTCGACCAGCATCTGGGCGGTCTTTGCCTCGGGAGCGCCGAGAAACGAAGCCGGCCCCGTGACCGAGAAGATCGCCCCGATCTTGATCGTCTCGCCCGCATCCTTCTTGCAGGAAACAAGGACGGCGCCGAGGGCAAGACACGCCATTACTGTCACGATCTTTTTACACATCATATCGCCTCCACACACCTGTAAGTATTGGTTAACAATTCAGCGAATCGCAGGATTGACCGCATGAAAAACAGCCCACATCATCACCGATCAGCCCATTTCGTCAAGCATTAAGTTACCCGGCCTTCGATTATTTACCGGAGATGAATGACCATGTCGAAAGGCTCCTCGTCCTCGCCGAACATGGCGAAAAGGGGAAGATCGATCAGCGAGATGTCCCCGATCCGCTGGACCGATACTTTTTTCTCCTCCTTGCCCTTCCTGATCACGACCCTCTCGACGTTGAATTTCCTGCCGAGGAATATCTGGTAGCGCACCGAGGAAAGAAAGAGGCGGGATATCTGCTTCCCCATCTCGTTCATCTGGTCGCCCCCCTCGCCGCCGGTACCGGCCGCATCGCCTTCTCCGCCCTTCACGGAGGCGCCTTCCTCTCCCGTGACGCCGCTCTCCCCCTCTTTCTTTTCATTCCCGGGGCTCAGCTTCTTCATCGGCTCGAAATGGAACACCACCTGTTTTTTCGCCGGCACATAGCGCGGGACCAGGGGAAAATCATCGCCCTTCATCTTTTCGAATGGAAAATTCCGGTAATCCGGGACAAGGAAGGAGACGGTCATCCCCGAGTCGTAGTCGTTTTCGATGGCTTCGAATTTCAGGTCCTTGACGAGACCCCTGAGTGAATCCGGGAGCTCCTTTTTCTGGGCTTCCATCATCTCCGAGAGCCCCTTCCCCTTCTCGGCTCCCTGCCCCTTCTGCGCCTCTTCGAGGGCCCTGGAGAAACGGAAGGTCCACTGTACCGCCATGGCGCCGTCATCCTTCCAGTCAAGCACATGCATCACCTGGAAACAGCCGGATGCCACGAACAGGGGGATCATGATGGCCATGACCCGGAAGAACAGGCGGCGTCCGCGCCCTGCGATCGCACGATCATCGGTTTTCATTTCACTACGCTCCTTTGCCCATTGAGTTCCGGGTCGATGAATCCCTCCCCGTCGCGGCGCCCCGGGGCCTCCGGGGGACCTTCCCGGGAATGCCGTTCCCGCCCTTATACCAGCGCGGCGCCGCTCCGTCAAACCATTAATGGCTGCCGGCGCGACCCCTCCCGCGGAACCTGACCGGATGTCGTCCCCTCCCGGGGGGTCCGCGGCACTGATAATTTCTTTACAATAATCCCCGGATGGTCCAGGATGGGGAAAACTCCCCGGCTGAACGAGATGAACAAGCTCCAGTGGAAACCCTCGACCATGCTGAACCCGGTACCGGTGGTGATGGTCGCCTGCGCCGAGGGAAAGGGCGCGCCGAACATCATCACCGTGGCGTGGACCGGCACGGTCGCATCAGACCCCCCCATGCTCTCGATTTCCATCAGGCGGGAGCGTCACTCCCATGGCCTGATCACCCGGAGCGGGCACTTCACCGTGAACCTGGTCACGCGGCGCCTTCTCCGCGCCGCGGATTTCTGCGGGGTAAAATCGGGGCGCGACACCGACAAGTTCGGCGAACTGGGGCTCACCCCCCTTCCCGCGTCGCTGGTCGGGGCCCCGCTGATCGCCGAGAGCCCGGTCAATATCGAATGCGAGGTCTCCGCCGTCCACCCACTGGGCTCCCACGATCTCTTCCTGGCCCGGATCGTGGCGGTCAACGTCGATGAAAGGCTCGTGGACGCGAAGGGGAGGCTCCGCCTGGACCGCGCGGGTCTGGTCTGCTACAGCCACGGGGAGTACTTCGGCCTCTCGGGGCATCCCCTCGGTTATTTCGGCTACTCCGTGCGGAGGCGGAAAAAGCTCAAGAGGAACCGGTAGGGCCCCGCATCCGCCTCAGTAGGGATAGAGCAGGAAAAACGCCAGGGAGAAGGCGAAGAGTATCCACATCCCGAGGTTCACTTCCCGCGTCTTTCCCGCGAAGGCCTTGATCACCGGGTAGGAGACAAAGCCCGCGGTCATGCCGATCCCCATGTTGTAGGTGAAGCACATCAGCGTGATGGTGATGAAGGCGGGGATCAACTCGGTCATGTCCTCGAAATCGATCCCCTTGATCGGGGCGATCATCAGCATGCCCACGATGATCAGCGCCGGCCCGTAGGCGAAGGCGGGTATCACGGCGAAAAGGGGCGAGAAAAAAAGCGCCGAGAGGAGAAGAAACGCCGTCACCACGGAGGCGAAACCCGACTTCGCCCCCTCCTCGATTCCCGCGGCCGATTCGAGGTAGGACCCCGTGGTGGTGGTCCCGAGGAGCGACCCCGCCACGGTGGCCAGGGCGTCGCAGAGCATCGGCTTCTCGATCTCGGGAAGCTCGCCGTTTTCATCCAGGAGCCCCGCACGATAGGAGAGACCGATAAGCGTGCCCATGGTGTCGACGAAGTCCATGATGAAGACCGTCAGGATGACGGAGAAGAATCCCCAGCTCAGCGCACCGAGAATGTCAAGCTCGAGAAAGATCGGCCCCAGTGAAGGGGGCAGGCTTATCGCCGCGTCGGGAATCCCGATAAGGGGCTGACCGCCGCTCAGGAGCTCGGGCCAGATGACCTGGAGGATGATCGCGATCCCCGTCATCCCGAGTATCCCGATCAGCATGGATCCCCTGATCTTCCGTATCATGAGAAAGGCGATGGCCAGCACCGTGAGGACCGCGAGGGCGGGCCCCGGTTCCGTGAGCTTCCCCACGTTGACCGGCGCGCCCGGCACGCCGATGGCGACGATCCCCGACTCGTTGAGGCCGATGAAGGTGAGGAAAAGCCCGATCCCCGCGGCGAAGGAAAGCTTCAGGTTCATCGGAATCAGGTTGGCGAGCCAGGAGCGGACCCTGAGAAGGGACGGTTGGTTAAATTGCCCCCCCCGTTTAATAACCCCCCCAGGGCCGTAAGCCAGGTTTAACCAAAAAAAAAATT
>CAZKPR010000063.1:16330-19091 GCA_964554685.1 uncultured Leptospirales bacterium
GCCGCCGATGAAGATCGCCCCCAGGGCCGTCTGCCAGGAGTATCCCATCACCTTCACCACCGTAAAGGCGATGAAGGCGTTCTGGCCCATGTAGGGAGCCACGGCAAAGGGACGCCGGGCATAGACCCCCATGAGGAGGGTCCCGAAAAAGGCGCTCAGCACGGTGGCCACCATGCTCGGGCCGAAGGGAATCCCCGCCACCTCCAGGATCTTCGGGTTCACGATGACGATGTAGGCCATGGTGATGAAGGTGGTGGCGCCGCCGATCGTCTCGCGCTTGAAATCGGTGCCCAGCTCGTGGAATCTGAAATACCTCTTGATCGCGGTAATCATGGGCAGTACCTCGCCATCTGCGTTGTGTCGGGAAGGGACATTGGCTGCGGGCGGCAGCGATACCGGCCCCTGTTCCGGATTTAAAAGGGGGCGGAAGGCCCCTCCCGCGTAACCATTCGCTCCTTACCCCGCCTGAGCGTGTATATCTCCCGGCCGCCTCCGGGGAAGACGGCTGAAGCCGTTCAGATCAGATCAGAATCGCCATACGTGAACGTCCAGTTCTCCGGGATCATGAACATCTCCCTGATTCTGCCGCGGCCGGAAAAACGGACGGTGCATACGATGTTCGATATGCTTTTCTTGAAGCCCGACCTCCCGAAGACCGTCTCGAAAAAACCGTTGTCATGGCCCAGGAAAACCACCTCCCCCATCCCGGAAAAGATATACCGTCGCTGGACATACAGGAGGTGCAGGAACGCCTGCTGAACATTCTTCGTCCTGTTCAGCATCTCGCAAATGACGGCCCTCGCGCCGTCCTTTCGCGCCACCACCAGGCCCTCGAGGACGCCGTTCACGCGGAGGGGAAAAAAATCATATCGGTGCCGGGGGTGGTCGATGTATCGCCAACGCAGGTAGTCCTCGTCCTTCCATAACGACAGCACCTCGTTGGTGTTGATCTCCCTGAGCATCTCCGACAGGCCCGCGGGGAGGTCGGCGGTCATTTCCATCGCCGATCCCTTCTGCGAGAGACGCGCGTTTATCTCGCACCTCAGCCACACCTTCAGGCCGCGGAACAGCCTGCCGGCCAGGCCCAGGACCTTTCCCGCCATGCCGGTCATCCCCGCGCGGTACTGGTAGTAATCCAGGTTGCATATCCGCGCATAATCGAGGTACTTCATGACGGCGGGGTAGGACTGCCTGTTGGGAAAGCCGAAAAAGAGGACGGCGTCGTCCCCGGAGAACTGCCTGTACACCGCACCGGCCAGTTTAGTAAAAAGTCCCTTCCCCCTCTGGTCGCCGCGCACCATGACGTCGCCCCCCTGGCCACCTGGCACCTCATTGCCCATGAAATTCAGGGGCTGCCTGGTCATTCCGTAGAAGGCGACGATATACGGGCCTGACTCCGCGACCCTCATCCAGCCCGGTCCCTTGGGGTGCTCGAGGAACTTCCATTTGAAAAAGGCCTCGTCCATGCTTGAGCTGAACACTTCGCCCATGAGACGCAGGATCCGTTTCTCGTCGCCGGGCCTGTAGGGCCTGATCGTTTCTTTCTTTCTCATTCCACCGCCAGCTCGGTCGCCCGGGACAGGCCCACGCACGCGATCGATTCATTTTTTGCGAAGCGAAGGTACGCGTCGATTTTCCTCAGCATCTCCTCCACGTCCGCCTCGGTCTTGATGAACGGGGATCTCCCGGGGACCAGGCTCGTGGAGTGAAAAAACATGTTCAGGAAAGGAACGCCCTTCTTGAGAACGATCCGCGACAGGGCGATCATGTCTTCGACAAAGGAGTTCTCGGGTGAAAGCCACCGGTAATTCATGATCCCGAGCTTTTCCATCATCCCGAGGACCCTGAACCGGGAAAAGATCTTCTTCCGGAACGAATTCCTGAGCAGATCAGCGAAACGGAAATAGGGCTGCAGGAATCCCATGGTCGGCGGGACCTGGAGAAGGTAGTCCCCGGGTGCCCCGATCCGCCCGGGCTCGCCCTTCCCCGGGGGATGGTACTCGGTTTCATTGAAGTAAAACATCCCGTTGCTTTTGAGCCCGAATACCGGACCACCCTCGTAATCATCCCACTCGAAAAAGGGAGTCATGGAGGTGTCAACCCGGTAGCCCATGCTCCTGATCACCGCCGCCACGTTCCGGTCGAATCCCCACCTGCCGGCCCTGAAGCTGGCGGGCCCGACGCCGAAATTCTTTCGGATCGCACCGTGAAGGGTTTCCATTTTTTTCCGGATCAACTCCAGGGGAAGAGTGTGCATGTAGAGGTTGCGGGGCGTTCGCTCCTCCTCCAGGGGAGGGGTGTTCCAGGGATGAAGATGGGACCCTATTTCGCACCCTCCCCGCTCATGGATCCCCTTCAGGATATCTATGGATCCCCTGTCCGTGGCGACGGGATAATTTATCAGGTACGTGGGGATCGCCGAATGCCTGTCGAACACTTCCTGGAGACGCGGTATCCGGTATATGTTTTCAACCGAGGGACGGGCATTGTATTCGCCCCAGTCGTCCTCTTCCGTGTCGATGGTGATGAAAAGGTATCGTTGCATGGCCGTCGCGTGCTCACTCTTAAGCCTTCATCCCGAAGGGGTTATGTCAAGTTTTTTTCACGATACGGGAAGCGTGCTGTAGTTGCGCCGGGGCGGCAGTACCCGATAATAATCGATACGGGAAAAAAGTTATTGCAATTACATCCCCGCCATTCATCATCAATTATCTATCAAGCTGGAAAATTCCCATGCATGACGACCGGCATACGCTCGACG
>CAZKPR010000064.1:0-11959 GCA_964554685.1 uncultured Leptospirales bacterium
GCTACACAATCCTTATCATAACCCGCCGTGAGCGCGGGCCGTCAAATTCACAGAAAAAAATTCCCTGCCACCTTCCGAGAATCAAGCGCCCCTTGTCGATGAGAACAATGACCGAACAGCCTATGATCGATGATTTGATGTGGGCTGGGGAATTGCCCTCCCCGTGAGCGAAGGAAAGCTTTTCAAGATCCCAATGCCTCATCCCCAGGAGAAAATCACCTACAACGGCGGGGTCAGCGTTTTCGTTTATCGTTATCGCGGCGGTGGTGTGGGGCGTGTAGACGATGCATGCACCGTCGTGAACAGTACTGCGAGCGATTACCCCCTCGACAAGGTCCGTGATGTCGATAAGCTCTTCTTTTGTGGTGCTTGTGACGGTTATGGTTTCGATTGCCTGGCTCATTCTATCCCTCTATGAATACGTTCATCATCTGCACGACACTCTCGGAGAGTGCACTCAGGTCGTATCCTCCTTCAAGGAATGAAATGATCCGTCCCCTGGAATGGGCACGTGCCACTTGCGTGAGGAGGCGGGTAAATTCACCGAAGGTCTCCGATGATATTCTAATTGATGAAAGAGGGTCCGCACGGTGTGCATCAAATCCCGCGGAGATAAGAACAATTTCGGGTTTGAAAGAATCAAGGCGGGGTATCACAAGGTCCGTGAAGGCGGTCAGGTACTCCCTGTCCCCGCTTCCCCCGCGCATTGGAATGTTCAGCGTATAACCCTTCGCGGTACCTTTCCCTGTTTCGGATGCGGAGCCGGAACCCGGAAAGTGGGGATACTGGTGGAGACTGATATAGAGAATACTGTTATCTGATTCAAATGAATGCTGGGTGCCATTCCCATGATGTACGTCCCAATCTACTATGGCGACACGCGTAAACCCATGCTTTCGTTGCAGGTATCGCGCTGCGATTGCGATGTTATTGAAAATGCAGAAACCGGATGCGAAATCATGTTCGGCATGATGTCCCGGGGGCCGCACGGCGCAAAATCCGTTAGTCGCGCTCCCTTCGGCAACGGCATCGCACAGCAACAGGGAGCCACCGACCGCATGGAGGGCGACGGCATAGGATTCATTACATACAACGGTATCCATGGAATCAAGATATACAGTGCCTTCTCCTACCTCTCGTTCAACCCGGTGTATATAGGATGGCGCATGGATCGTTTCGATACAGCGTATTTCGGGGAGAACTGGTTTGATGCGAAGAAGCCTCTCATAATAGGATGTGTTGCGAAGCGCACCATCTATCGACTCCAGTCGGGCCGGTTTTTCAGGATGACCCCACCCTGTCTTGTGGCGCAGAAAAATTGTATCGTAGAGATATGCCGTGGCCATCTGGTAGGAACCATTATGTGGCGTCGAGGTATTTCATGTCTTAATGAAATTGATCATGCTCCCGTTACAATGTCAAATATATAATGTATTTCAGAATCATTATCATTGTATCTAGACAACGTTGAGGAATTATCACGTTTTATTCTTGACAGCGGGAAAGATCAGAAAAAATTGTATAAATGTCTGTACAATAATACAACATGTGGCGCTATGGAGAAGATACGTCTCGACAACACACGGGTACCGCTTCATTACCAGATTGCCGAATATCTGGAAGACATGGTGCGACGGGGTGAATTGAGGATCGACGATCGGATACCTCCTGAGGAGGACCTTGCAACGACCTTCGGTGTCAGCAGAACAACTGTCAGACGCGCGCTCGAGCATCTCGATGAAAAGGGTCTCATCATCCGTAAACAGGGAAAAGGGACATACTGGACCGATGATGTACGGGCGTTAACACGTGAAAAACTGGCGGGTTTGAATAAGCAGATTTTCAGCGTGAACGAGAAAACAGCGGTTAAGTTCATATCCAAAGGTGTTGAACATGGATCTCGTGAAGTATGCCGCTATCTCGATGTTGCCGAGAGCACGGAATTCATCGTGTTCAGGCGAGTACGATGGGCGGGTGAAGAACCGATGAGTTACACGATTAACTATCTTCCCGCGCATTTCGGACGTGCAATAACGAAAGATCACCTGCGCAGAATGACAATGCTAGAAACACTTGAGTCGGTCGTGGGGATACGCCTGGGTACTATTGAGCATGAGGTTGAGATAACCAGGGCGACCGATGATATTGCAGAAAAATTAGCGATAAATCTGCGTGATCCCGTGCTGACGATAAAGACTTCAGTGAGCGATAAATCGGG
This sequence comes from uncultured Leptospirales bacterium, assembly GCA_964554685.1. Classification (GTDB taxonomy): domain Bacteria; phylum Spirochaetota; class UBA4802; order UBA4802; family UBA5550; genus RBG-16-49-21. The sequence goes on from CAZKPR010000064.1 coordinate 2,219, forward strand.
GCGACCGGTTGAGATCGTATGGACCTATTTCGCAGAAAACAAGTATAAATTCAGGGTGGTGCTTGATTGAAAGGCGCCATCGGTACTACACGAAAGGTAATTTACCGAGGAGGAATAGATGGGGGAATATCAGAAAGCGTATAATGAATCTATCAAGGACCCGGATCGATTCTGGGACCGGGCCGCCGGGGAAGTCGTCTGGAACAAAAAGTATGAAAGGGTGCTCGATTCATCACGAAAACCTTTCTACCGATGGTTCACGGGTGGCGAGATGAACACATGTTATAACGCGGTAGATCTGCATGTAGAGCAGGGAAGGGGCGATCAAAATGCGATAATCTATGACAGTCCCGTTACGGGAACCGTAAAACGGATAACGTATCGGGAACTGAGAGACGAGGTGGCACGCTTCGCGGGGGCTCTCGTGAACCAGGGAATCACACGAGGGGACCGTGTGATCATCTACATGCCGATGATCCCGGAGGCTGCGATCGCCATGCTGGCATGCGCGAGAATAGGCGCAATTCATTCGGTCGTTTTCGGAGGATTCGCTCCTAACGAGCTCGCCGTTAGAATTGATGACGCGAAGCCGAAGTTGATCGTATCGGCATCATGCGGTATCGAGGGAAAAAAGGTCATTGAGTACAAGCCCCTCCTTGATAGAGCAATAGAACTATCCAAGGAAAAACCTGCGTCGTGCATCATCTTCCAGAGGGAACAGGTTGCCGCATCCCTTGTCGGGAACAGGGACATAGAATGGAACAGCGCCGTAGCCGCTGCTGAGCCCGTGGAGTGCGTGCCGGTTCTCGCGACGGATCCTTTGTATATCCTCTATACATCCGGAACAACGGGGTTGCCGAAGGGTGTGGTCAGGGATAACGGAGGACACGCCGTTGCCCTCAAGTGGAGCATGAAGCATGTCTATGGTATGAATCCCGGGGAGGTCTTCTGGGCGGCATCTGACGTGGGGTGGGTTGTCGGTCATTCATATATCGTATATGGACCGCTTCTCTATGGGTGTACCACGGTCCTCTTCGAGGGAAAGCCCGTGGGAACTCCCGACCCGGGCGTGTTCTGGCGCGTGATCTCCGACCATGACGTAAAGGTTCTCTTTACCGCACCCACTGCGTTCAGGGCGATAAAAAAGGAAGATCCCCGGGGGGAGTATTTCACAAAATATGATCTTTCGAATTTCAGGTATCTTTTTCTCGCCGGAGAACGCCTGGATCCGGATACGTATCATTGGGCATCAGATCTTCTGAAAAAACCGGTTATTGACCACTGGTGGCAGACGGAAACAGGATGGGCCATCGCGGCGAACTGTATGGGACTTGAAGAATTTCCCGTAAAACCGGGTTCACCCACCAAGGCTGTCCCGGGCTATCGTGTGGAAATCATAGACAGCGATGGAAAACCCGTTCCTCCTGAAACCGAAGGGCTGGTGGCAATCGGGCTACCCCTGCCTCCCGGCACACTGCCCACGCTCTGGCAGAATGATGACAAGTACCGGGAATCATATACCGATCCTTTCCCGGGTTACTATTTTACCGGCGACGGCGGCTATGTCGATCGTGACGGGTATCTCTACATAATGGGAAGGGTGGATGACGTGATCAATGTAGCGGGTCACCGCCTCTCAACCGGCTCAATGGAGGAGGTGATTTCCCAGCACTCGGACGTAGCTGAATGCGCCGTTATCGGCGCCGCAGATGATTTCAAGGGACAACTTCCCCTGGGATTTGTTGTTTTAAAGGAAGGTGTAAAAAAGCCCGAGCAAGAAATTATCAAGGACCTGGTTAACATGGTAAGGGAGCAGATAGGTGCAGTGGCCGTATTCAAGCAGGCCCTTGTGGTGAAAAGGCTCCCGAAAACCCGCTCAGGCAAGATTCTCAGGTCCACGATGAGAAAAATAGCGGATGGGCAGGAGTATTCGGTTCCCTCAACAATAGATGATCCGGTGATTCTCGATGAGATCTCCGAATCGCTGAAAAGAATCGGCTACGGCCGCAAATAGCGGTATCCGGATTATGTTTAAAAATTGGCCCCCGCGCATCCTGGCGGGGGCCAATGTATTCACACCATGATCAATCATGGCCAGGATAATCATCCGCGCTATCCATCCGGTATTTTTTTGTTAATGAAAAATCATTATTGACAATGCCGATATTACGGGTACAGTCTCTGCGTGCACTCGATGCCGCCGCTTTTTCGGCCTAATAAGTGATTTAGCCAAAAAGGGGTGGTTGATCATTCCTCACATTAACAGATGAGCTGTATCCGATTGTCAAGATGATTGCCCGACTATTTATAGCCATATATACAAGGGTATCCTTTACCCTTGCCGTAGCGGTCTTTACCACAACGTGGTCGTGGGTAGCATCGTTTTACGGCTTCTTCTTTGTTTACGCGACCGTCAATTTCCAGTCCGGCGAAGTGTTCTTTTTGTTATCCATGCTGATTGCATGCACCGGTGTCGCGATTTTTCTTCACCTTGCTCATTTCGGGTTGTTTCACCGCCTCGGTTTCTCGGGTTTTTCAAAAACTATATCAATAATCAATTCGCACTTTCAAGATAAGCGTATTTTCGCGTCACATAATGAGTATTCAAGCGAAGAAATCAGCGATGTGTACGGAGCCCTGGTCAATCTTCCAAAAAAAAATCTCTACACCGCGTTCCAGTATACGGCATTTGTGGTTATAATACTCGCAGTGGCGATTTACCTGTACAGTAATGACCATGAGAAGGTATTTTTTGTCATTGTGGGAGGTATGTTTGCATCACTTATCATTGGTTACTGCACCTTCCTCATTACGGAATATTTTATCGGTCCTTACAAGGTGAGGCTTGAACAATTGCTATTCGAACGAGCGCTTATGGCGGATAAGCGGAATCTTCTCAGCGTTAGAGTAAAATCAATAATAATGATAATGCTTGTTCTTTTCAGCATGATCATCCTTACAATTTTAATATACCGAAGCGAGAAACAGCTATATCAGATTCTTATATTTATACTCCTGAGCATAACGAACGTAGGCCTGTTGATTTTTCTCATGATAAATAATTTAAATATATCTCTTGATATTATTAATCGTTCAACGAGAAAGCTCGCTGCAGGGGGGATAGGACTTTTCTTCCCGCCTTTTTCAGATAAGGAATTCATGGTGTTCTCGGAGAATTATAATCGAGCGGCATTGGAAATAAATGACATTCGCACCGGCCTGGAGAATAAAATTACCGAAAGGACGGAAGAACTCTCTGCGGCCTATGAAAGGCTCAATCGCGCCTATGGGCAGATTCAGGCCGACCTGAATCTCGCAAAACGAATACAGAAGAGGCTCATGCCGGAAAACTTCAATTCAATCGAAGGTCTTGATATGATTGTGCACTATTATCCAATGGCCGATATCGGAGGGGATATCTACGACATTACACAGCTCCATCCAGGATATGTCAGGGTGTTTCTGGCTGACGCTATCGGTCACGGGATACAGGCCGCCCTCATCACGATGATCATCAAGAGCGAATATGAGAAAGTAAAAACCATCGAGGACTCCAGAGAGCTGCTCGAGTGGTTGAACAGGTCGTTTACAGACCTGTACATATCCTTGAACGCTTTCTTTTCCTGCATTATTATTGATATTGACATTCCCAATAAGAAACTTGTCTTTTCATCTGCAGGGCACCCGGACCAGATACATGTGAGCGGAGACAGTGTCGAGAAATTAAAGCACACCGGGAGACTGGTCGGGATAAAGAGAGACACGAGATTCGACTGTGTTGAAAGATCTCTGAAGACGGGAGATAAGATACTTCTCTATACCGACGGACTTTTCGAGCAGTTTAATGAAAACGACGAGGGGTTAACCGAAAACGATATTATCGATATTGTGGAACAGAACAGCGTGAATGATCTCCGTGTTCTGGAGCAGAAACTCATCGCAAGCCTCTGGCAGGCCATTGGAAATGAAAACGAGCAACCATTACGAGACGATATCACCCTCATCTGCATCGGAATCGGTAAAGTTATATAGAATCGATCATTTTCAGAATACTATTATGATCGAATGACGGCACCCGCTGTGAATTATGGTGGCATGGGGCAGGGAGTTAGTAAATGGACAGTTTTTTTGGCAAGGAGGGATTTCTATCTAGCATTATTACATCGTTCGAATTTCGCAAGGAACAGGTTGAAATGGCGGAATTCATTCTGGAGAGGCTCTTCGATTCTGAAAATGGAATAGTTGAGGCGGGAACCGGAACGGGCAAGACACTTGCGTACCTTGTTCCCACGATCCAGTTCGCCCTTGAAAATGATAAAAAACTGGTTATATCAACTGAAACGAAAACCCTGCAAAAGCAGCTTGTTGACAAGGACCTGCCAATCGTCCATCGTGCGTTCAGTGAGCATCTCGGAATAGATTTCACGTATTCCCTCTGTCTCGGAAGTTCGAATTATCCTTGCCGTAGACGATTTGAGAGTGCTCTCAAGTCGGGAAGATTTGCCCCCGGCGAAATGAAGAAACTGGGCGGGGTGGGCCTTAGATTCAAAGAGAAAAAAGTTTTTACTCGTTTCGATTGTTCAATCCCTTCCCATCTCTGGAGTTTGATACAGAGAGAGGGTGATGCCTGCAATTCCTATCGGTGTTCATTTTCTTCGGAATGCCCCTATCAGATGGCCCGAAAGGAATGGAGCAGATCGAACATTCTGGTGATGAACCACTATCTTTTTTTTACCAATATTTCGTCGGGAAAGAGCTATCTTCCACCCTTCGATATCGTAGTGTTTGACGAGGCACATTCACTTGAGGATATCGCCGCCGGGCAAATTGGATTCAGGATCGGTTACCGTGAACTGGGGGAAATCATCGCGCGTTTCCATGATGAAAGAAAACACTCAATTGTTTCAGAGATTATTGAGCAATCGATATCTAGTCGGGCGGTTGAACAAGCCAGGAGTATTACGAAGGAAAGTTCACAATTCTTTGAGGCCATGCGGAACATGGTACCGGGGCAGAGAAGCCATGTCAGGCTTAAAGAGCCGGTACCATCGGGGAGAAAACTCGTGGATCTCCTAAGGAATTTCCTGGTATTAATGACCGAGGCGGAGGGATTATTCGGCGAGGACCATCCCATGAGAGGAGAGTTCGATATTGCGAGGGGCAAGTTGTTTTCATATATCGAAAATATTTCATCGTTTGTGACGGGGAACAGGGAGACGCATGTTTACTGGATTGAGCGCGAAGCGGGTGCCATTTTGGGCGATGTTATTCTCAGGGGCCAGCCCATTGGAATAGATGAAATCTTCAAGAGGGAAATCATCAACGGCTATGAATCATCCATTTTCATTTCCGCAACTCTTGCGGTGGGTGATGATTTCTCATATATTACAAATCGTCTTGGAATTGAGAATGCGGAAAACCTGCTTCTCAGGACGCCTTTCGATTATCAATCCCAGGCGGTTCTCTATGTCGGGAGGGATCTGCCGGATCCGGCTTCGTCCCGCTACGGAGAGGAGGCGGCCAGGGACGCGGGTGAAATAATTAACCATCTATGCGGGAATTGTCTCATGCTTTTCACATCGTATAAAACCCTGCGTGAGATAAAGGCTGCCCTCGCGGGCGTGCTGTCACATCCCATCCATTCACAGGATGAAATGACAGCCACCGAAGCATACGAGCGATACGTGAACGCGGGGGATTCCGTGCTCATGGGAACCCACTCGTTCTGGCAGGGAGTCGATCTGCCGGGTGATCTGGTCCGTGGGGTTATACTCATGAAGCTGCCATTTTCCGTGCCTGATTTGCCTCCTGTTGAAGCAAAAATTGAAAGGATATGCGAGCAGGGGAAAAATCCATTCACGGCTTTTCAAATTCCCGAGGCGGTAATCCGATTCAGACAGGGTTTTGGCCGATTGATAAGGAGCGGTAAGGATCGGGGCGTGGTGGCGGTATTGGACTCGCGAATCGTCACTCGACCGTATGGAAGATTATTTCTGCAATCCATTCCGGAGTGCAGGGTGGTGTACTCGATTAAGGATCTTAAGGAAGCGTACTCTCTCATTTCCTGTTACACTGGCTGATGGAAACCGTCTTACGCTCCGGGAGATGATTTCGCGAGGAGGGCGTTTGTATAGCGTTCTCCGTCAAGGACGAAGAAACCGAACTGGGCAAGGAGATTGGGAATGCAATGGACCCTTCGGGAAACGGAGTCGCGTGAAAGATTGAAATGATATTCCTTCTTTACGGGATATTCGTTATCTGAACAGAAGTCCTGGAAATCACGGATAGTCAACAGGTGTATATTGGGCGTTTCGTGCCACTCGTAGGGGAGGAGAATATTTTTCGGCATCCTCCCCCTGGCCAGAAGCTGGAAACGGGTCGTAATGTATCCGAAATTTGGAAAGCTTACAATGGCATTCTTGCTGATTCGCATCAACTCCTGAAGAACATATGCCGGCCGCTTGGTAATCTGTAGGGTCTGATTTAATATCGCAAAGTCGAAGGAATTATCCCTGTAGTCAGCGAGACCTTCATCAATGTCTCCCTGGTAACAGTATAACCCCTTTTCAACGCATTGCCATACCCCGGCTTCGGATATTTCAACCCCATGAGGCACCACGCCCTTGGTGTCCCTGAGCCTCTCCAGAAGAACGCCATCGCCGCAGCCGAGGTCCAGGACCTTAGAGCCCTCGGGTACTTCTTTGACAATGAGATCATATCCGGTTTCTTCAGGTGCATTCATTATGATATTTTTTCATACTCGCGCTTTAAAAAGCTGGATATATTTCTCTTGAGGGGTTCGTAGTCAAGAAGAAACGTGTCGTGTCCCATATCGGTTTCTATGTCCGTATACATTACGTTTTTGCCGTTTGCCCTGAGAGCCTGAACGATTTCCTTTGACTGGCCGCTGGGATAAAGCCAGTCTGAGGTAAAGCTGATGACAAGGAAGTTCGCCTGAACGCCGGCAAAGGCATTGTGCAGATTGCCGTGATCCTTTTTGAGATCGAAATAATCTATGGCCTGGGTGATGTAGAGATAGCTGTTGGCGTCAAACCGGTCGACGAATTTCGTACCCTGATGATGAAGATATGATTCAACCATAAATACGTTCTTAAAGCTGTCCTGGGGAGCTTCTTCGGCTTTAAAACGGCGGCCGAATTTTTCATGCATGTGTTTTTCGCTCAGATAGGTTATATGCCCTATCATCCGGGCGAGGGAAAGACCTGCATCGGGGCCTTTCGCGCCGTAGTAATTACCGCTGTTCCAGTTGGGATCGTTCATGATGGCCTGGCGTCCAACCTCGTTGAGGGCGATGCCCTGGGCAGACAGAGAAGCGGAACAAGCGATTGGTATTACCGAGTTGACCATGTCAGGATACAGTATGGCCCATTTGAGTGCCTGCATCCCACCCATCGACCCCCCGGCGACTGAAAGGAGTCGGTCAATGCCGAGATGACGGATGAGGCGCTGCTGCACGTTAACCATGTCCTGAATAGTGACCATGGGGAAGTCGAGCCCGTAGGGCCTGCCGGTTTCAGGATTAATGGAAGAGGGGCCGGTAGAGCCCGAGCATCCACCTATAACATTTGAACATATTATGAAATATTTATCTGTATCAAAGGGCTTACCAGGCCCGACATACAGGTCCCACCATCCGGGATGAGAGTCTTCCTGGGTGTGCCGTCCCGCAGCGTGAGCGCTTCCCGAAAGAGCGTGCCCAAGAAGTATGGCGTTGTTCTTTTCCTTGTTTAATGTACCATAGGTCTCGTAAGCAATCGTGACGGATCCCAAGGTTCTTCCTGACCGGAATCTGAATTCCTCAAAGCTATAAAACTCGGTCGTCACCATTCCGACTGATTTTTCATCTGATATATTCATCTCGCATCCATAGTTAAGCGCCTTCCCTTGCGGGGCCAGGATATTGAAGAGTGGAGCGGGGTGCCATGCGGTATGACGAGAGAAAGCGATGATATATCTGCCATCTCATCTTCCGGACCAGCGTCCGCTGGAATTGGCACCTCTTTCATTGCTGAACGGTTGCCGTGGCTTCACAGGGCCAGTCCCTCCACCACTCTCGATAAGATAATCTCATGCTTAATATTCGGGTTCAAAACCATGTCAATGAAAAAATACAACCGGGTAAAAAATATGGGCAATAACGATCCCCGGCTGGGCAGGATATGCCCGTGGCAATTTTTGTTGACATTTTTTGTTGACATTAATGAGCATAATAAACATAAAGGAAGCAACCTTGACCATGGTGGGTCATGCCGGTTTTCCTATTCGGTGCCGAGGGGCACTATAGATTTTGTGATTAATGCCTCATCGCCCTTGATCTTTGGGATGAGTCGTAAAATATCATGGCGTAAATATAGCGCGGATTCGTCTTTTCGCGGGTGCAGATTCCTGCACGTCTCGTAGCACCATAGAGGGATCTGTCGTGGCATGACATCTATTTCAGGAGGGTCTGGTATGAAGTTTGCCGAATCGTACGGCGTCCCGCTGTCTGATATCTCGAGGGAGTCCTTCTTTAACATCGGCGGGCCCCATGGTTTCATGCGATGGGGGATTTACATCTTCATGTTCATCGCATTCTTTTATCTCGCCTATACCATTGTGAAACGCGTTCTTCTCTGGAGAAAGGGAAAAGGCGAGTTGCGGACCGACTATCCTGAAAAAAGGATACTTGCGGTATTCAAGTACGTCATTCTTCAAGCGAAGATTTTAAAAGAGTCCTTCGCGGGGATAATGCACGCGGCGATTTTCTTCGGTTTCGCCGCACTTTTCGTAGTAACCCTCATTATAATGGCTCAGGATGATTTCTTTGAGCTCTTTTTTCACATACGCTTCATCGAAGGGAATTTCTATTTGATCTGGTCTGTTGTGGCAGACCTTGCCGGCATGATTGTATTGATCGGTTTGATCATGGGTGCGTACCGCCGCTATGTTATGAAACCGAGTCGACTCGATACCAGAGCCACGGATACCTTCGCGATTGTTCTGCTCTTCATCATCATCATAACCGGCTTTACAAGCGAGGCGATGAGGATAGCGATTTCTGATTTTCCAGCCTGGGAAGTGTGGTCGCCTTTCGGATACGCTCTCGCGTTCCCGTTTTCTGTGTTCAGCGAAAGTTCCCTCAGGGTGATGCATCAGTTGAGCTGGTGGATTCACATGCTGGGTGCTTTTGTTTTCATTGGCCTCGTTGGATCAGATAAATTGGGCCATATAATGATTTCATCTCTTAATGTCTATTTCGGAAATCTTGACAATGAAAAGCCCGATACAAAGTACTCCCTTAATGTAATCAATCCCGCTGAATTCGAAGTAGCGGAGAGTTTCGGTGTTTCCAAAGTCGAGGATTATACCTGGAAACAACTAATGGACAGCGATGCGTGTACACGGTGCGGACGATGTCAGGATAACTGCCCCGCATGGCTCACGGACAAGCCACTCTCTCCTAAAAAGCTGGTGAATGACATCAAGGACAACATGGACGAACGGATTCCCCAGCTGATGCTGGCCGAGGACCCATCGTCTGTTGAAACGACACCGCTGATTGACGGATCCGTTCTTTCGGACGAGTTCTGGTCCTGCACGAACTGCGCGGCCTGTATGGAGGCCTGCCCGGTGGAGGGCGGCATCTACACACGGGACGACGGCCTGGTCATCATCGACCCGGTGAAGTGCACGGGCTGCCGTCTGTGCGTGGACGCCTGCCCCTATGAGAACGTCATCTGG
>CAZKPR010000064.1:11969-19064 GCA_964554685.1 uncultured Leptospirales bacterium
GAAGATGATTGATATGAGGCGGTATAAGGTGCTCATGGAGGGTGATATGGCCCCTGAGCTACAGACCACGTTCCAGAATCTTGAAAATAATTTTAACCCATATGGATTCGCCTTTGCCGAACGGGGGGCGTGGCTTCCCGCTGATCTGGGGATAAAGACCCTCGCCGAGGATCCGGAGGTGGATTATCTCTATTTCGTTGGTTCTGCGGCGTCGTATGACAAGAGAAACCAGAAAATCGCCACGGCATTCTTGAAAATAATGCAGAAAGCCGGTATCAAGGTCGGCGTCCTTGGGGCCGAAGAGGCTGATTCAGGAGATGCCGCTCTCCGCGGGGGCAATGAGTATCTCTTCCATGCTCTCGTGACACAGAATCTTGAAAACTTTGGTTCCTATGGGGTCAAACGGATCATCTGCACCTGCCCCCATGATTATAATGTGATAAAGAAAGAGTATAAAAAATTTGCGGCGGTAGGTGTAGGGTCCGATGGGAACCCTCTCAAGTACGATTTTGAGGTCTTTCACCACACGCAGATTATCAGCGAGTTGATCAAGAACGGGAAGATTAAGCTGGTGAACTCGCTGGACCATACAATAACCTACCACGATTCATGTTTCCTGGGGCGTTATAATGAAATCTATAATCAGCCCCGTGATATTCTCAAGGCTATTCCAGGCGTTACATTCGTCGAGATGAGCAGGCACCATGACAGGAGTTTTTGCTGCGGAGCCGGTGGCGCGCGGATGTTTCTCGAGGAGCACCTGGGAACCAGGGTAAACCAATTCAGGACAAAGGACGCCCAATCAACGGGCGCCACCAGGCTCTGCACGGCATGTCCCTTCTGCATGACCATGCTTTCGGACGGTATAACGGAGCTTGACATCCAGAACATGGAATGCTATGACATTGCGGAGTATGTTTATAACGCAATGGAAAAGTGAATCTTCATGATCCCTTCCTGAGGGGAGGGTTGAAACCTGATTTTTACAAAAGGGCCTTCGCTATTTGAGGGCCCTTTTTTTTCTGGATTCGGTTTATACCGTTTATAATGTTTTTTTAATGATTCAACGGATTATCGCGGAAGCAGCGATCCCATGTCAAATTTTCCGAATAGATTTATAATAAGATATTGAATTTATTGAATAAGTGTAGTATTATAAAAAAGGGCTCTTGAAAGTAAATGAGCGTGTTTATAAACAATTAGCTGCTTATCAATAACGCCATTCATGACACGGCTCTCATGCTATTGGAGACCGGTTGGTACTTGATTGCCTTAGGATGAACGTTACGAATGATGAACAAAATGTGAACCTCATCGAGGATATTGGTGGTCAGTGGTCCAATATCTCGTCACCCCTTGAAGCTTGCTACCGCCCTGGTACGCAGGTTGATGAGGGAACTGCCGGAATTAAATCGTCACCTTCCGAAAAATCATGCCAATGCATCTTGGATCCTGCAATGCCCCCGACTCTCCTGTTTGGTAATCTGCCATTATTTAAAGGGCGATGCACGCGATATGCACGCCATTGCCGGTTCAGTTGCGATCAATTTGCGTGGTGCGGTTGATGAATTTCAACGCATAATATTTTTTTTCGTTAAGCCTGACAAGTATCAGATGGTCACCGGCACATGGTACCAGTTTCGAGGAATGATGGACAAGGGTCAGGGTCGCAAAACGTATAGCCAGACTCCGTTGGTGATTCTATGAGCTTTGGCGGAAACCTTTATCTGAATTTTTTCTCGATGGGCGCCATTATCGCAACGGTGTTCAATGTCGCTGTGGTTATAGTGTTCCTTCTCATGCCGAAGAAAGACAAAGCGACCATTCGTTTCATGCTTGTATATCTCTTCATATCTATCCAGAATATCGGCTATGTGATCTCATCACTCTGGTATCATCCTTTTGGAGCCTACCACCGATGGCTGACGGTCCCGGCTGTATTTCTTGGCCTGATTTACATGACTCAATTCTTTTTCTATTATCCGATGGAGCGAAGGGTCAAGCTGGCGAAGATCGTGTTCGCACTCCAGCTGGCCGTTTCGGCGGCAATGACCATGCTGTTCGTTTTCAGGACGATTCATGCCGATAAAATATTCAGGTTTGACGGGCATTACTGGGATTTCGATGTTGATCCACTCAGCTATATCGTGTCACTCATCATCCTGATATTTATTGTGATTGTCAATGTCACCGCCCTCTGGCGAGTGCTGGTTACACGGGGACGGTTCAGATGGTATGTTCTGGCAATGATGGGCAGTTTTATCGTGATCGCCCTTGTTCCCGGGATAATAAATGCGCTCAGCAGGGAGGGTACTGTCGACAGGGAAATGTTCCAGATCATATGGGACCTTATCACCGTGCTGGGCTTTTTTATCGCCGTCATGGTGTATATCAATATCACAAGAAGCCGTACAACGGTAATGACGAATGTTGTCGGTATCAGCTTTGTCACTTTTCTGCTCCTTTTTCAGGGATTGAGTTTTTTTATATCGAGGGACAGAGAGAAATCATATGATGAGTTGCATAACCAACTGGTTCAACGAGCTATGGCTGACAGGGCATATCGGCCAGCCATGATAAGATATTTCCGCACGATATATTTAGAAAAGGACACCGGGGAAGCGGAGAACAAGAATGGATATGAAAAATATCAAAGATGGAAATCGGAAGTGAGGAATACCATTCTCTATGAAAAGCTATCTTCACTTCGCAATACATATTACCCAATAAAGTTAGAAGAGGTTTGCTCCGGGGCGCATGCATATTTTCAAGGTTACGGAAATTCGCTGGTACATTATTTTCAGAAGGTTCCCTCGGATGGGAAGCTGAGGCCTTGGGAATTATTTCGTCAGTATGCTGATCAGCTGAACAAAACAAGTGAGTACCACTATAAAAAGATCCATGAACTGAAAAAGGAAGGCTTTAATAAGTCATTTCGCGCGTATCTCAACACAACCGATGACGATTTCCGTTTTTTCAGGGATGTCTTGATGAAACGACTTGAGGCAGTCCCGGAAGACCACGCTGCGCTGATGAAAGATATTGATGGTTATCTTGCACCATTCCGGGCATCGGGGCAGAGGATATATCGAACGACAGAAGCGGGTATTCACAACGTGAGCTTCATCCATCTGTTGCCGGGAATGAAGGGGGCAGTTGAGGCTGGATTCTCCTATGCCGCCTATCGAAGGTATATACATGAATCAACAATTCATCTTCTCTATCTCCTTATGGCGGTCATAATTGTACTTCTTGTGTTGTTCCCGGTTTTCTTTCTCGGAGCCCTGATGCGGCCAATGAGGGGGCTTCTTGAAGGGATGAGAATGGTGAACAGTGGAAATCTTGATGTTGCCGTTCCCATTAGATTAAAGGATGAGATTGGACTTCTCACTCATTCCTTTAACCTCATGGTGAGATCGGTAAAAAATACCAATCGTGATATTGATAATATCAATCATTATTTGAAAAACATCATAGATTCAATGCCATCGATACTGGTAAGCGTGGATTCAAAGGGAAGAATCAGCCATTGGAATACGGCGGCGGAGAAAAAGACAGGTTTTAAGGAAGATGATGTAATGGGGCGTTACCTGTGGGATATCATGCCTCAATTCGACCAGTATGTGAAGAACATGATGAAATCCATAGAGAAACGTGAGCCTCAGAAACTTGAAAGCATAGTGCACCTTGAAAATAATGAGATTCGATATTCTGACATGATGGTATATCCGCTAATTGCGAACGGAGTGGAGGGCGCGGTTATACGTATCGATGATATCACCCTTAGACGAAGACTTGAAGAAATGATGATACAAACGGAAAAAATGATGTCGGTGGGAGGACTCGCCGCGGGAATGGCACATGAAATCAACAATCCCCTCAGCGGAATATTATTAGCAGCACAGAATATTGCCAGGAGGCTTTCTCCAGATTTCGAATCTAACCGAGAGGCGGCTGAATATTGCGGAATAAATTTTACCGGCCTGCAATGCTATCTCAAGGCCCGGGACATCACGAAAATGCTCGAAGACATGAAGGAGATGGGAGAAAGGGCTTCCATGATCGTTAATAATATGCTGAGTTTCAGCCGACAGAGCGAATCAAAGATGACGGCAACGGATATCGCGCAGCTGTTGCTTAAAATGGTTGAACTTGCGGCAAGCGAGTACGATTTGAAAAAAAGTTATGACTTCAGACATATCGAGATCGTCAAAGAATTTGACAGCGGTGTGCCTAAAGTTGAATGCATAGCTGTTGAGATTCAGCAGGTGATATTAAATCTGCTTAAGAATGCCGCACATGCGATGCACTTAAAAAAATACGCACCTGATGAATCGCCTAGAATAATCCTGAGGCTCAGCCGGCAGCCGGGATGGGCGGTGATTGAAGTCGAAGACAACGGACCCGGCATGAGCGAGGAACATCGAAAGCGGGTTTTTGAGCCTTTTTTTACTACCAAGGAAGCGGGGAAGGGAACCGGGCTCGGGCTGTCTGTTTCATACTTTATAATTACAGATAATCACAGGGGTCGCATGGAGGTAGAATCTATTCCTGGGAAAGGGGCGAAATTCATTATACGATTGCCCATATAGAGGTGAGGGTGATGAAAAAACGGGCAACGATTCTTATTGTTGATGATGAAGACGCGGTTCAAATGAATCTCGTGGCATATCTCGAGGACGAGGGTTTTTCAGTCCTTACCGCTCATTCTGGCGAGGAAGGTCTTGAGGTGGTCAACAACAATCAGGTTGACTGCGTGATTGTTGACATGCGTCTTCCCGGTATGGACGGGAACAGTTTTATAGCTCTCGCACATAAGTTGCGTCCGGACCTGCGCTTCATTATTCATACGGGTTCTCTTACCTACATGCTCCCTGGCTGGATGAAGGATGTCGGAATCGGAAATGAACACGTATTTTTGAAACCCGTGATCAATATGAATGCAATGATGCAGAGAATTCATGAAGTAATAAAAAAATGAATATCCAGTTGGTGGTGCTAAATCAATTCCCGGTGTTTTTCGTACCGGAAAACCGAAAACGCTTTTCTTTTATCGATAACATACACATTTTTCAGCGGCATGTGATTCCGTGTGCGAGAGTTCATTGCAGTCAAGGCGCAATGTCGTGCCGCTCCTTCCATTTCCGGTAGAAATAAAGAAACAGGAATGTAGCGGCCAAGAAAGTGTAGCCAAGGGGAAGGGGCCCGCCTTTGAAGAGGCCGATCTCCGGCGAATGGATGAAACCAAAAAATGAAAAAATTATCAGCGGTATGCACCAGAGGAATGATCGGAAAAAATCCTTTTCGATCAAGTAGACTGCTACCGCTGAAAGGAACATCGCGGAAAAAAGGGCCCCTTCGGAAAAAAGAAGAATGCCCTTGAGTCCCGGCAGGGATGCGGTGATGATCTGATTTGTTGCAGTGCTGTCCTGAGCTGTTCCGGTCGCTGTTATGAACTGGCGAAGCAGACTTAGTCCCCATGCTGATATTGCAGGCAGAAGGCCAAATGCAACGGCAGGGGCGTGCTCCTTCGGAGTTGTCTGAAATGCCTGGGCGGTAATAATAAGACCGATCCAGAGCAGTATCGGGTAACCCGCCTCAAGTGGAACAAGGGCGACCATGACACCCATGAAGCCGGTGAAGCATAAGATCGTTATGACGGCACCGTTTATTATTGAGTATCCTGAACGCGCGCCCAATCCTTTCCAGCCGGGATGCCCGATGTATACCGTTGTCGGGAATGGCGATCCGAACAGAGATCCTACGAGGGTGCCTACTCCGTTCATTGCCAGGGATGGCATGGCTGGATAGGTGTCCCCGGCGGCAGAAGAGGATTCAAGGTTCTGGAGTGTTCCGAAGAAAGACATGATTCCCATTGGAATTGATATAGAAAGGTAGGGGAGAATGTCGCCGGGGGAAACGGTCCCGAGAATCTCGAAGAGTACGAATTCGGGCATACAGATGGAAACTCCCCCGGCTGATTCCGCTAGATTGGCGGGGTTCATGGAGCCGGTACCCCACGCGATAGCAGAACCTATAGCCAGGGCGTAGAATCCCGCGGGGATCCTGAAGGGAAGCTTCACCCGGGAAAAATATTCCGCCATGATGAGAGCCAGGGGTATAAAGGATATGTAAGGCCGATCCCAGATTTTAATTGTCTGGTCGAGAGCGATAAATGAAATGGCGATGCCGGCAAGAGTCGACAGCAGGGCAGCGCGGGGCGTCATGGTTCTGATTTTTTCCCCTATGAAGGACCCCAATCCCTCGAATAATCCGCTGATGAAGCATGATATGACACCCACCTTCCAGGCGAAATACGCGTCATTCGTGTGCATATAGACTGGAGCTATGATAAGCGAAAAAAATGCGAAAAGACTGACGGTGTTGATGCCATAGGGCAAGGCGGTAACGTCATTTCTGGATTCCCTTTTTGCGAGCCGCCTTGCCTGCCAGGCATAGAAAATATTGCCGGCAAGAACCGAGAGTGCGGTCCCCGGAAGCATTTTACCATAAATCAGTTCGTCGGGCATGCCTATGGCGCTGCAGAGGCCGGTGATGATAAGGAGATTTACGAGATTGTCGATGAAAAGACCAATAAAGCCGTCAAAATCTCCCCTTATAAATAGAGGATAATTTGAATTTAGCCGCAGTTTCATTCTCTTCTCCGTTGCACCATGGTATTGCGTGACGTGGCATTGTCTGAATCGCGTGGATTTTGATAATCTTTTATGTAATTGTAAATTTTCTGCAAATTCATTCTGTCCGCTTCATCATTCTTCGTTTTTGGAGTTTCAATTATTACCGGGACATCCGCCAGCCTGTTTTCATTCAATAGAGTCACGAAACCTTCTCGGCCAATTTTTCCTTCCCCCAGGTGGGTGTGACGATCCACCCTGCTGCCGCATTCTCGTATCGAGTCATTAAGGTGTATCAATACAAGCTTATCAAGACCTATGATTGAGTTGAATTCATCTACAAGGGATGCACAGCCACGGCTGGTATTGATAGGATAACCGGCGGCAAATACATGGCACGTGTCAAGACAGATCGCTAAATTTTCGGGTCTTTCGGACAGATCAATAATGGCCCGAAGTT
>CAZKPR010000065.1:0-1483 GCA_964554685.1 uncultured Leptospirales bacterium
CTGTTCCATCAATTTTACGCCTTTCTTCATTTTAGGTATCCTGGTGTATGTTTTTAACTCTATGGAAAAATGCTTTCTCATAGGGTGCGGCCTATGCGACTGAAGGTGTTTTATCGGCACCACCTATGGCACATTGTGAGGACTATGGCAAGCAAAACTGCTGGACAAAGTGCTTAAATTTTAAAGGCGCTATCCAGCAGATTCTGCTTGTCAATGACCTCCTCGTGTGCCAATATTACTGCCGATAAAACGCATTGTGCCGCCTGGCCCCATTCCGGGTAAGGGCCATTTTCCTATATCGTACAAGCGTTATACAGAACCATCCGCATGAAATAATCGCACACCATGGTCCGCGTATGTTTATCGGATTTTCCCCGTGAACGTTGTCCGGCAACAGGTAAATATTACAAACATGTTTCAGGGACATTACAGGTTTGTAAAATAGCAGGCAACCCAATTATTACCTGTTGACTCAAATTATCACCGATGCATTTTTACCTCAGAGTATTTAATTTCCGTATAGAGGTGGATTGCAATGAACGTAAAATTTCAGTTACGCCTTGCCGCATTGTTCGTTCTGATTCCTGCCGGATTAATGGCGGACCAGCCGGCGGTTGCCGTTGATACGGGTACCACGGCCTGGATGTTGACATCAACAACTCTTGTACTCCTGATGATCCCGGGGCTTGCGATGTTTTACGGCGGCCTGGTGCGTACGAAAAATGTAATTGGAACAATGATGCACAGCTTTGCCGCGATGGCGGTAATCGGCGTGCTATGGATGGTCATGGGGTACGCGGCAAGCTTCGGCCCGGGAATCCTGGGCGGTTTTATGGGATGGAAGCATGAATTCTTTTTCCTGCAGGGAATTGACGAAAGCATACTGCCACAGGGAATCCCCGAGTATGTGTATGCGATGTTTCAGGGTAAATTCGCGATTATCGCCCCTGCCCTTATCGCCGGTGCTTTTGCTGAACGGGTCAGGTTCAAGACGTATATCCTGTTTATCGCCCTGTGGAGTATTCTTGTGTATAACCCCGTATGTCACTGGGTGTGGTCGGCGGACGGATTTCTCGCGAAAATGGGAGCGATTGATTTTGCCGGGGGCACGGTCATCCACATTACATCCGGGGTAAGCGGCCTTGTTGTGGCGTTGTTCCTGGGCTCCCGCAGGGGCTACCCGAAAACCGCGATGCATCCCAACAGCCTGGTTATGACCCTTATAGGGGCGGGTTTGCTCTGGGTAGGGTGGTTCGGATTTAACGCGGGAAGCGCCGTTTCCAGCGGCCTTGATACCGCGCGTGCTCTGACACTGACCCAGATTGCGGCCGCGTCAGGAGCCTGCGGCTGGATGCTTATTGAGGGCATCCACCATGGCAAGGCCACCAGCCTCGGGTTCGCGTCCGGAGTGCTCGCGGGCCTCGTGGCAATTACTCCCGCCGCCGGTGTTGTTACGCCCGTGGGATCTCTGCTCCTTGGTTTA
>CAZKPR010000065.1:1498-18782 GCA_964554685.1 uncultured Leptospirales bacterium
CGATACAGATAAAAAACAGACTGGGTTATGACGACAGTCTTGATGTGTTTGGTATTCACGGAATAGCGGGAATTTTCGGGGCCATCGGACTGGTGTTATTCCTCCGGCCCGGCTTTGTAGGCGGCCAAAGTACATCCTGGAGCGGTCTTCATCAGCTGGGAGTTCAGTCCATTGCGGTCATCATTGCCTTTGCCTATGCGGGGATAGTTACCCTTGTCATAACGGTTATCCTCCAGAAAACCATGGGATTCAGGGTCCAGGAACATGAAGAGATGGCCGGTCTTGACACCAGCCAGCATGCGGAACAGGGCTATGGCCTTATTCACATTAACTGATTCAGGAGAAGAAAATGAAACTGATAACAGCGATTATTCAGCCTGATAAACTGGATTGTGTGCGGGAAGCGTTATACTCGGCGGAGATAAAGAGGATCACGGTGTCCCGCGTTACGGGCCACGGTCAGCAGGAGCCCGATGAGGATGTATACCGGGGGGTAAAGGTCGTTCCCAACCTCACCCCGAAGGTGCGGCTTGATATTGCCTGCAATGATGAATTTGTCGAAATTACCTGTAATGCGATTATTACATCAGCGCGCCGCTCCGGCGGCGAAATAGGAGATGGCAAGATCTTTATTCAGGACTTACAGGAGTGCATACGCATACGAACAGGTGAAAAGGGGGGAAACGCCATATAGCAGTGTGGTTAAGTATGTATACATTATACGGGGGCCTGAAATCAAGGTTTCGGCCCCCATGCCGTATGTCGGCAAACAATACGTAATCCGTATTCTCCGGCGGTTCTGAGTTTTTATTAATGCGCTTTCAGGGGTCCGGTCCGCGAATTAATGGGGCACCCAATACCAATCCCTCGCTCAGGGCCGAGCACCATCTCAAGGTGCCCCTGCCCGGCGACCAACAAACTCACACGAACGGGACTCCGAGTGTAATCATTCCTAACCCCCTACAGGGGCATGAACGAAAACATTCCCCTCCTCTGCGCCTCCGCGACTCAGCTCTTCCTTGTGAGTCCTTTCTCAATGCCAATCGTAACTGAACTGCAAGTGGTGCCAATGATGCCCCCCTTATGAAGGGGGGAGGCCGGGTGGGATTCTCAACCACCGGTTCCCCTTTTCCGGTAGTTCTGGGGCGATGTGCCCGTGAAGCGGGTGAAGGCCTCGTAGAAGGCGGACTTTGAGTTGAACCCCACCTCGAGGCTCACGGCGAGGACGGTCATTTCAGGCCGGTTCAGGAGGATGTCGCAGGCCTCGCGGATCCGGTACTGGTTGACGTAGGCGTTGAAGTTGGTGCCCAGGCGCTCGTTCAGGAGCTGCGAGAGCTGGTGCGGAGTGAGGGAGAGCTCGTCGGCGAGGTCGCGGAGGGTGAGCTGGTCGTCCGCGTAGATCCGCTCCGTTTCCATCAGCCGTTCAAGTTTCTTCATGGCCCCCTCGACGTCCACCCCGGCCAGGAGGGAGCGCCCGTACTGCTTCTTCTCCGCCTCGATCATCAGGAGCTGGAGTATCTTCGGATGCCGCTGGCTCACCAGGTAGGTGATGATCACGAGCAACCCGATGAGGTTCGCCCCCCACCGGAGCAGGGTGTAGGACCCGGCAAGGTACCCGGCGATGATGAGGGCGGAGAGCCCCGCCACCACGAAGATGCTCGACGTCATCACCAAGAAGATAACCGGGTTGTCGTCCTTCCCCCTCGTCGTCAGCATGGTTTTCAGGAGATACCCGAGGTAGAGGAGCATCTCGATGCCCGCGCCGGCGATGACGATCCGCGCCGCCCCGGCATACGGGGACTCCCCACCCGCGAAGAGCGCGACGAGGAGATCGCGCTTCCCCTCGGCCGGTAGGAGCATGAACCCGGCGTCGGCGGCGAGACCCAGGAGCACCGGGAGAAACATGAGCGCGGTTTTCTTCGGTATCGTTTCGGGGGGGCGGATCACCAGGTAGTCGGCCAGGCAGATGATCGGCGCCATGAAGTAGAGGGCCGTGGCGTGAAAGGCGAGAAGCCCCGGGTTCGCGAGATGGATGTCGTTGACAACGACGCATATTTGAAGAAAGATCACCCCCAGGCAGAAGAGGTACGCCGCCAGGACGTAATTCTCGAAATAGCGCGACCTTCCGCTCAGCTGGGCCACGGAAAGAAGGAACGCGAGCCCCGCGGAAAAGAAGATGTAGGCCGATGAAAGGAACTCGATGCTCAGGATATCCATGCCGCCCGCCTACCTGAAGATCAGCGCCGCGATGAAGAGGGCCTCCACGGCGAGGTGCGCCGCGAAGGGGATCCAGACGCTCCCCGTGCGAAGGGCGATCCAGCTCAGGACCGGGGACCCGACGAGCATGCCCAGGGCCTCGACGCCCGGCTTGATGAAGTGGAACACCACCTCGAAAATCCATACCACGCCGAGGGCGATCACCGCCGCCGTCCCGGCGGGCACCCCGTCCCGCTTTTTAAGAACGTACATGATGCCCATCAGCAGAAAGCTCCGGTGGAGGAACTCCCAGCCGGGAAGCGTCGAGGCGGTGAAAAGCGAGAAGCGGCAGAGTCGCCCCAGGGGGTCCGCGCCGCCGAAGGAATGGGCGTACTGATCGAAATACCCCTGTATGAAATAGATCCCGGCGAAGGCGGCGACGAGGACCACCAGGCCGGCAAGGAGTAATATCCCGGTGCGTCGATCGATTCTCGGCGGGCCGAGGCCCAGCTCCGAGAAGGGTATCCGGAGAAGCAGTATGGCGGCGAGTGGAAATACAAACCGCAGAATACACCATGATAGATAGAAGGAGCCGCCGATGACCAGGGAATGCGCGAGATAGGAACCGGTCATCTGCACGACGAGGGCCGCGCCGATGAGGGCGAGGAAGGCGCGTCCCGGTGATTGCGTGGCGACTCCCGCGGTCATGTCGTCCCCTCCCTCCATTTAAAAATCGACCTCTTCACGGAATCCCGCTCATTACCCCCCGCCTCCGCCGATTTATCAAGCGAAAAAAGCCTTGCTTAATCAGGGTCCATTTTTGAGCCTTGACAGGGTTGCGTCAGCGGCGGCGCGGCCACTACACAGGAACACGGAGGCGCGACATGCCGATCTACCAGATACAGGACAGGAAACCCACCATAGGCGAAGGGAGCTGGATCGCGCCCTCGGCTGAGATAATCGGCGACGTGAGGATCGGAAAGAACTGCTACGTCGGCTGGGGCGCCATACTGCGCGGCGACTACGGCACCATCATCATCGGCGACGAATCCGCCATCGAGGAGGGGGTGATCATCCACGCCCGCCCCATGGACACGACCCTCCTGGGCACGCGCGTCACCGTGGGCCACGGCGCGATGATACACAACGCCACGATACGCGATTTCGTCACCATCGGCATGCGCGCCACGATAAGCGATTTCTCCGAGATCGGCGAATGGTCCCTCGTGGCCGAACAGGCCCTCGTGGCCAGGAAGCAGGTCATTCCTCCCGGAAAGATCTACGCCGGGGTCCCCGCGAAAGAGCTCGGGGAATTGAAGGAAAAGAACAAGACCGAATGGACCTGGGCCAAGCAGCTCTACGTGGACCTGGCCATGCGTTACGGGACCGATTGCAAGGTGGTGGGCTGACCCCCTGATCACCCCCGGGGCGCGGAAAAAAACGTCCCGGCAAAAAAATACTTGCAAAATGGAAGTATTTTCGGCAGTATCTCCCCGGCCTGGATGAGCCACCAAACGTCACCAGCCCCGGGGAAGCGCGATGAGCAAACGCACCACATCAGCAGGGTCGTCCCTGTCCGGTACCGCGTCAATCAGGGGGATCGCGGCCCTCGAGGAGATACCGCGGGAACACCTTGACAGGATCCTCTTTGCCGCCCTCCAGGCGATCTATAAATTCCAGCAGTCCAAGGTTGCCTCCTACGGTCTCGATTACGAGGACATCTACCTCCTCCAGTATCTCAGGAACGAATCACCGGCGCGCATGGGAGACATCGCCGGGGAGATGCATATCCCCATCAGCACGGCCACCCGCGTGGTGGACCGCCTCGAGGCGAAGCGGCTTCTCCGGCGCGGGAAGGACCCGCGGGACCGTCGCAGTGTACTGGTCTCACTCGAGAAGCAGGGGGAAGCGGCCGTGCGCCAGATCGAGGAACACACCTACGCGATCCTGACAAGAAATCTTGATGGATTTACCGATGAAGAGATCGAGGCCTTTTTCAAAACGGCCGTTCACCTCCCCGAGATTCTCCGGACCGGGGAATAACAATACACGTGGAGCGCGCCCATGGAATATGATTTCGCGGTAATAGGAAGCGGATTTGGCGGAAGTGTCGCGGCGCTGCGCCTTGCGGAAAAGGGATACCGCGTCGCGGTGATCGAGCAGGGCGGCCGGGTCACCCCGCCGGACATGGAGGAGGCGTCGAAGAGCCTCCGGAAACTCCTCTGGATGCCTTCCCTCGGGATGAAGGGCTTCTTCACCCAGAACTTCTTCACGCACCTCAACATCGTGGGAGGGGTCGGCCTCGGGGGCGGGAGCATCGTCTACGCCGCGGTCCTCCAACGGGCGAAGGACGATTTCTACCGCGATCCCTCCTGGAGCGGCCTCGGCGTGGACTGGAAGAAGGAACTGAAGCGCCACTACGACACTGCCTCGAAGATGCTGGGCGTGCAGACCAACCCCTCCCTCGACCTGATGGACGACTATCTTAAAAAGACCGCCCGCCGCATGGGGGCGAGAAAGACCTTCGGCGCCACGCCCAACGGCATCTACTTCGGCACGCCGGAGGTGACGAGGGACGACCCCTATTTCAAGGGCAAGGGCCCCGCCCGGGACGGCTGTCACCTCTGCGGCGAGTGCCTCACGGGGTGCAAGCATGGCTCGAAGAACACCCTGGATAAAAATTACCTATGGCTCGCAAGGAAAAACGGCGCGGAGATCCTCACCAACCGGAAGGTCGTGAACATCGTGCCCCGGGAGGACGGCACCTACCTGCTCGAAATGAGGGACCCGACCCGCCGCCTCCGGCGCTGTCCCGACGTGACCGCCCGCAAGGTGATACTCGCCGCCGGCGTACTGGGGACCCTGGAACTGCTCTTCAGGTGCCGCGATATCACCGGCACCCTCCCCCTCCTGTCGAAGCAGCTCGGCAGGGTGGTGCGCACCAACAGCGAGGCGATCGTCGGGGCCCTTTCGCCCGACCCGGAGGTCGACCTGTCGAAGGGCACGACCATCTCCTCCGATTTCTACCCGGATCCCCACACCCACATCACCCAGAACCGCTTCCCCCTGGGCTATTCCTTCATGCGCTGGTACGCCGCGCCCCTGGTGGACGATAACAATCCCCTCCGCCGCTCCCTCCGGACCCTCCTGGCGATCCTCAGGGGCCCCGGAATCCTCCTGAAGAACTGGTTCGCCAGGAACTGGCACCGCCGCGTCGTGATCCTCACGGTGATGCAGAACCTGGACAACCGCGTCTCCTTCACCTTCGGGCGAAGCGCCGCGCTCCTCTTTCTCGGACGGCGGCTCAGGTCCCGGCGCTATCCCGGCAAGGAGGCGCCCACGAACCTCCCCGTGGCGAACCAGGCGGCCCGCGTCCTCGCCGAAGAGCTCGGGGGAACGCCGATCAACGTCATCATGGAGAATCTCCTGGCCCAGTCGACCACGGCGCACATCCTGGGGGGGTGCCACATGGGCGCCTCGGGGGAGGATGGGGTGATCGACACGGAACACCGCGTCTTCAATTATCCCGGCCTCTACGTCATGGACGGCGCCGCGGTCTCCGCCAACGTCGGGGTCAACCCGAGCCTCACCATCACGGCCATGGCGGAACGCGCCGCGGGGTTCATCCCGGATAAAAAAAAGGCGCCGCGGAATTTTATGAAGAATGACATACCCATTGTTAAAAGGAGCAGAATCATGAAAATCGCAAAAAAAATACTCATCGGCATCGGCATACTCATCCTGGTCGACGCGCTCCTGACCGGCATCAACATCGCCCAGGCGGGATGCGGCGGCTACGGGGGCCAGAGCGTCGAGCAGATCCTGGGCGTACCGGCGGAAAAGGCAACCCTCGAAGACATCACCGCCCTGTCGCGCGCCCAGGCGGTACAGCTCTACTACGCGGCTCCCGCTCCATCCTACAACGAGCTTGACGGCGAATACCGTGCCGTCACTACCGGCACCGGCATCATGGGGCCCGCGGGGAGCATCTACACGGATAATTTCTTCGGCGACGGCACATGGGAGGGAAAGGCCTTCTCTCCGAAAGAAGGCAGCGGCTACAACATCTTCAAAAGCATGGACGACGGGAAAGAGACCGTGCACCGATCGACGAAGATGAAGACCTACCTCGGCGAGTCGCAGATGGACGGGAAGGCCACCTACCACGTCGATTACCGCCCCTTCCACCGAAGCCTGGTACGCTTTATCCGCGACGAGATTCGCAAGATCAACGACAGGCTCTACATCGGGATGAGCGTCATCGGCCCGATCGGCGGCACCTGGAATCCCATGCCCTTCGTGGTGTACGGCGAGCCCGGCAGATGGATCGGCGCCGAGAAGCCGTAAGGCAGTTGAATGGCGATGCACAGGATACGCCTGGCCCATGACGTGACCTGCAAAATCTGCGGGAAGAAGGAGGCCGTGGTCTACTGCGACGGGTGCGATGCCCCCCTCTGCGGGGACTGCCGCGTCTTCGATATCTGGTGCCACGGGTGCGGCAACGGCGACGTCCACGTGTTCTGCAAATCCTGCAACGACAACCCGGAAATCAACGCGTGGAAGGGCCTGGAGTAAGGCCGCGGCGGCTACCGGCCCGCGGTCAATTCCCGGAGCGCGGCAAAGAGCCCTTCCACCTGTTTTCGGGTATCCTCCAGGCTCCCCGAGTTGTCGATCACGTGGGGGGCCTTACCCTTTTTTTCCTCGATGCCCATCTGGGCGGCGATGGTGAGCTCCGCCGTGGGCCGGTCCAGGCCGTCCCGGGCCATGAGGCGCTCCACCTGCACGGGAACCGGCGTATAGACGAGGATGACCCGGGGAAAGAACCGGTCCCACCCCGACTCATAAAGGAGAGGGACGTCGATGATGACCGGCATCCCGTCGTCCTTCTCGTTGTATTCCGCGATGCGCTTCATCACGACGGCGTTGATCCGGGGATGGGTGATACGGTTCAGCGCCTCCCGCTTTTCGGGATCGCGGATGATCTCCCCGCGGAGCCTCTCGCGGTCGAGGGTCCCGTCGCCGTTGATCACGCCCTCGCCGAAACGGGCCCGTATCTCCTCAAGGGCGGGCTCCCCCGGCTCGACCACCTCCCGGGCCACCAGGTCGGTATCGATGATATGCGCCCCAAGGTCGCGCAGCATCGCCGCCACGGCCGATTTGCCCGTGGCGATGGAGCCCGTGAGTGCGTAACAGTTTTTCAGAAATCCGCTGTCAATCGACATGGGAACCATTCTCCTGGAATCAATGACTTCTCGATCCGGGAAAAAAGTGATCTTCGATAAGGTCCACGAGCTTCGTCACTTCTTCGAGGCCAAGGCAGGGAGCCTTCGTCTCCCGGGGCCGGTCGCTCACCATGGCGACCAGGTCGCCGCTCCCGGCGAAGATCGGCTCCGGGTTCGGTCCGTCGCGAAAGACCTCGATCTTCGGCCACCCCTCCTTCTTGAAGCCCTCTCCCAGGATGATATCCGCGTCATGGATGAAGCGTTCCCGGATCTCGTCAAGGGAGGCGTCGCGGTCCATGTCCCGGACAAGGGCAAGGCCCGAGGGTGACGATATGACCGTGCAGACCGCCCCGGCGCGGCGATGGCGCCAGGTGTCCTTCCCCTCGCGGTCCATCTCGAAGGCGCCCCCCTGGTGCTTTACCGTGGCGACGCGGTACCCCCGGCTCCGGAGCTCCGGGATCAGCTTCTCGATCAGGGTCGTTTTGCCGCTCCCCGACCATCCCACGATGGTAATGACCGGTATCACCTATGCCTCCTCCTGAGAAAACCACCCTGGCATCCCTGTCATGAAAAAATCAACAAGAAAACAGGCGCGCCCCCGGCGTGTGTGCCCTCGGGACCGCCGCGTCGGCCCACCGTGATGCATAACGCCTGTTATCCCTTATCGCCATCTCCCCGCACTGGACGGCGACCAGTGATCTGCCGGCAATTAATGACGCCGGGCCTCAATTATTCTTGACGCCAGCCCCCCGGGAGTATACTACTCTACAAAAATGTGTTGGAAGCAATGGCAAGAAGAATGAAGATTACCGCTGTCTCGATGACGGCGCTCGGCATACTCGCCTTTTGTCTGTTTCCCCGGACGTCTCTGAAGGCCCAGGAAACCCTGAAGCTTCAACCCGACCGTGAAGATATCGAATTAACCGGCCGGTACATTTCCTATCTTGAAGATCGCGGCGCCGTGCTGACCATCGAAGAGGTGTTATCGCCGGAGTTCAGGGAAAAATTCAGGAGCGACCTCCCCCCCGATTCCTACGTCAACTTCGGTTACACAAGGTCCACCTACTGGTTCCGGTTCGCCATCAACCCCGGGGCGTCACGCGTCCAGTGGCTTCTCTCGATCGAGTACGCCCTCCTCGATCATGTATCCCTGTTTATCCCCGCGGCGGGAGGATACCGGGAAAAAAAACAGGGGCAGCTCCTCCCCTTCAGCGCCAGGGAAATCCCGAGCGAGCATATCATCTTCCCGATCACCCCCGAACCGGGGACGGTCAGCGTCTACTATCTCCGCGTCGAGACTAAAGACTCCTTCGCCCTTCCCGCGAGGCTCATGACCTACAGGGCCCGCGAGACGCGCACGGAATGGACGCGGCTCTTCCTGGGGCTCTTCTACGGCTTCATCATCGTGATGATCCTCTACAACACGATCATCTGCATTTCCACGAGGGACAGGAGCTATCTCTTCCTGGTGCTGCACATGGCGGCCCTGGTGCTGTTCATCATGGCGGAGAACGGCATCTCCTTCCAGTATCTCTGGCCCGACCTTCCCTGGTGGGGGAAACGGTCGGTTCCCTTCTTCGTGAGCCTCGTGGCTATCTTCAGCGCCCTTTTCGCCAGGGATTTCCTGCGCACGAAGACGAACGTGCCGCGCCTGGACAGGATCCTCCTCGTCTTCATCGGCCTCGGCGGCCTCTCTCTCCTCCTGGCCCTGACGGTGGATTATTTCGTCTCGATCATCTTCACCGTCGTGCTGATGGTCCTCTACGCCCCGGTGCTCCTCCTGGCCGCCTTCATCGACTGGCGCAGCGGGTACCGGCCCGCCCTCTTTTTCCTCATCTCCTGGTTCGGCCTCATCGCCGGGGACCTGGTCTACGGCGTGAAGACCTTCTCCTTCCTCCCGGAGACATTCATGACCAAGCACGGCGTGCTGGTCGGCGCGGCATTCCAGGCCGTGCTCCTCTCCATCGCCATGGCGGACAGGATATCGATGATGACGGATTCGTTGAAAAGGGTTTCCAGGAAGCTGGAGGAAAAAACGGAACACCTTCTCAGGATTTTCGAGAAGGCGGAGACCATGTCGAACGAACTCTACCGGGTGAGCTCGGAGCAGTCTGAAATCGTGGAAACCTTCAGCCACGTGGCCCAGAACCAGGCGGCCCACGCGGAGGAGATGGCCGCGTCCTTCGAGGAGCTTACCTCCACGACGGAATCGATCGACCAATCGATGTCGACCCTGGCGAAGGAGGGCGAGACCATACGGGACATGTCCGCCATACTGATCGAGACCCAGGGAGAGGTGAAACAGACCAGCCAGGCGGTCCTCGGGGGCATGACGGACATCATCCGCTTCACCGAGAAGACCGACAGGGACCTGACCGGCATGACGGAGATGATGGAGATCATCAACGTCGGGGGACGGGACATCACGGAGATCATATCCCTCATCAACGATATTTCCGACAAGATCAACCTTCTCTCCCTCAACGCGGCCATCGAGGCCGCCCGGGCGGGGGAGCACGGCAGGGGATTCGCCGTGGTCGCCGACGAAATCGGCAAGCTCGCCACCGCCACGTCGGACAACTCGAAGCGGATTTCGAGCCAGGTGGAGAAAATTTCCGTGGACATCCGCCGCGGCATAGAGATCGTCACCATGACAAAACAGTCAACCAGCGACGTCGCCCGGCTCGTGACGGGCATCAACGACCGGATCGACACGGTGAAAAACGCCATGGCCCGGCAGGAGGAGGCCATCGGCAGGCTCGTGGCGCAGTCCGACGTCATCAAGAACCAGTCAAAAGTCATCTCCATCGCCACGGGAGAGCAGAAAAACGGCATGATGGAGGGCGCGACGACCATCCAGAGCCTGGCCACCATGGCGAACGATATCGCCGCCTCGAACGTGAAGATCCATCAATTCATCAGGGTTTTGAACGAAAAGGCGGGTGAACTTAAAGGACTCATCCAGAACCTGGATGAATCGGCCCCGGAGTCCCGGCCCTCCTGAAGCGCCACAACGGCCCGGGGGATCGCCTCGATCACTCAGGCCTGAGAACGAAATCCGATATCCAGTCTATCACCCTCCGGGGCAGCATCCTGTTCAGCACGGTATGGATGAGCCTGTTCCTCAAGCCGGGTATGCATACCGCCTTTCCTTTCACCAGGGCCCTGATCCCATGGCGGGCAACCGTTGCAGGAGAGGGGAGGCCGCTCACGCGATACCACCTGACCCGCTCGGGGAAGCCCTCGCCTTTCAACAGCGGCGTATCGGTATAGGAGGGACAGAAGGCGGTGATCCGCACCCCGGTTCCCCGGAGCTCCCGGTTGACCGCCTCGGAGAGGTTCTGGACCAGGGACTTTGAGGCGCCGTACACCGCGTGGTGGGGGCACGGCTGGAAGGCCGAGGTGGAGCTCACGTTCAGGATCCTGCCGTCACGGCGGGACACCATTCCGGGAATAACAAGCCGCATGAGGGAGAGGTAGGCCATGGCGTTGACCCGGACGACGTCTTCCAGTCGATCGATCGGGAGTTCATGGAAATTGCCGTATGCCATGATGCCCGCATTGTTGACCAGCACGTCGACACAGGGCAGCCTCGCCATGACCTCTTCATGCAGCTTCCGCGTGGCCAATGGTTTCACGAAATCGCCGAAGAAGCACCAGGTTCTCACGCCGTGTACCCCTTCAAGCTCCCGCGCCAGGGCCCGGAGTGCCTCCCTATCGAAGGGCGGCGCGTGGAGCGCGCAGTGCGCCCCCTCCGCCGCGGCGCATCGCGCAATCTCCCTCCCGATGCCCGACGAGGCGCCGGTGATGAGAACGTGCTTCCCCCTGAGATCGTACTTCCCCACGATCACGCCTTCTCGAGTATATGGATGCACATGGCCGCCTCTTCGACGCCGATATTCCCCCCGCCGTTCTCCGCGAGGCCGATGCGCGCCCCCTCGACCTGGCGCTTCCCCGCCTCGCCGCGGAGCTGAAGCACCAGCTCATGTATCTGGGCGAGTCCCGACGCGCCGATGGGATGGCCCCGGCACTCGAGGCCCCCGCTCGTGTTGATCGGCCTCTCTCCCCCGAGGCGCGTGGCCCCGGTTTCCGCGTAGGGACCTCCCTCGCCCGGGGGGCAGAAGCCCATGACCTCGGTCTGGTGGAGCTCCCCCCATGAGGTGGCATCGTGGAGCTCGGCGAGGTCAATGTCCCCGGGCCCCAGGCCCGCCGCGTTATAGGCCTCGCGGCTCAGTCGCTCGCCGATGTCCTCGCCGTCAAGGTCCCGGTCGCTCCCCTGCCCCAGGACCGAGGCGCGAATCTTCACGGGCCGGGGGCCGGTCAGTCGCTTCAGGAACCGCTCCGAGCAGACAATCGCCGCGGCGGCGCCGTCCCCCACGGGGGCGCACATGGCCCGGGTGAGGGGCCAGGCGACCTCCCTGTCCGCCAGGACCTCCTCCACGGACATGTCGTGCTGGTACTGCGACAGCGGATTGAGCGAGCCGTGGAAATGGTTCTTCGCGCAGATCACCGCGAGCTGGCGCTGCGTCGATCCGAAGCGGTCCATGTGCCACCGGGCGCCGATGGCGTAGGCGTCCATGAATATGCTCCTTCCCTCCCCCGGCTTCGACGGGTCCTGCCCCGGAATGGCGAGATTCTTAAAGGACTTCCCCACCTCGACGATCATGTTGATATGCTTCTCCAGATTCCCCACGTCCATGCAGGAGGCATAGGCCCCCAGGGACATGCCCTTGTTCGGGTGGGTGATCTTCTCGGACCCCACGGCGATGGCGACGTCGAACATCCCGGCGCGGATCCCCGTGTAGGCGCCATGGAGCGCAGTTGAGGCCCCGGCGCAGGCGTTTTCCACGTTGGTCACCGGGATCCTGTCGATTCCCATGCCGCGGAACACCACCTGGCCCCGTATCGAATGCTGGTTGTCGAACATTCCCCAGAAGGTATTCGAAAAAAACGACGCCTGGAGGTCTTTCTTTTCAAGGCCCGCGTCCTGGAGGGCCAGGAGAATCGCCTCCTCCGCCATGGACCGCACGTTTCCCTCGGGGTACTTGTTGAACCGGATCATCCCGGAACCGATGATATAGACCTGGTCCATCATCCCGTCACCTCCCTGACGATCATGGAGCCGGCGGTGATGCCGAGAGAGTCGTTCGATCCGTCCTCGATGAGCCCCGCCCGGGCGTCGCGGAAGAGCTTTTCGATAGGCAGCTCCTTCGAGAGGCCGTAGCCCCCGAATATCTGCACCGCGTCGTTGGTCACCTCGAAGGCCGCCTGGGTGCAGTATACCTTCGAGGCGATGGAGTACTTCACGTCCGGGGGGGTCGTATTCATGTTGTAGACCATGGCGTCGCGGGAAAAGGAGCGCGCCGTGGCGGTTTTCGTGAACATGTCAAAAAGCTTTTTCTGGACCCACTGGTGGTCGCAGAGGCGCTTCCCTCCCTGTATCCTCTCTGTAGAGTACTGGAGCGCCAGGTCGTAGGCCGCCTGGGCCACGCCGGTGAAGTAGGCCCCCATGGTGGCGTTGGCGTGGGCCAAGGTGAGCTCCGTCATCAGCTCGTAGCTTTCCGGGTCAACGATCATGAACTCCGAGGGGCAGACGGCGTTATCGAAAAATATCTCGCCCTGGGGAAGCTCGCGCTGGCCGATCTTGTCGAGGGGCTTCCCGCGGCTCACGCCCTTCTGGTCCAGGTCTACGAGACAGATCCCGCCCCCCGACATGCCCAGGCTCGGATCGATATTGACGAAGAGGGATATGCTGCTGGCCACGGGGCCGTTGGATATCCAGGCCGACTTCTGGCCGTTGATCACCCACTCGCCGTTCTTCCTGACCACTTTCACCTGCTGGGTGATCTTCGGGTCACGGAAGAAGGTCGTCGTGGGCATCAGGTTGTCGGACCCGTGGTCCGGCTCCGTTATGCCCCAGCAGCTCATCACGCTCGCGTCCCGGCACTCCACGAAGGGGGTGATGAATTTTTCCACGATCCTGTCCTCTGCCAGCATCGACGCGTAGAAGGCGTTGAAGCAGCTGCACCCAAGGGAGACCGCGAACCCCGCGCTGCCGTAGGCGAGCTCCTCCCAGAATATATGCACGCCCAGGGGATCGAGGCCGAGGCCCCCGTAGGCGTCGGAGATGAGCACCGTGTGGTAGTTCAGCTCGTACATCTTGCGCATGCATTCCCAGTAGGGCGACCCGGGGGCGATCACCTGCTCCGGGGTCATTTTATCAAGCTCAAGGGACGCCGGCCTCAGCACATTCATGGAAAATTTGCGAACGGCCTCTTTCAGGGCCACGTGGTCATCGGTAAGATCAAGGTCGAGTTCAGTGTAGGTCATGCCA
Source organism: uncultured Leptospirales bacterium (assembly GCA_964554685.1). Classification (GTDB taxonomy): domain Bacteria; phylum Spirochaetota; class UBA4802; order UBA4802; family UBA5550; genus RBG-16-49-21. Next base: position 15,251 of record CAZKPR010000065.1, read on the forward strand.
TCCTCCTTACAGGCGTATCATTGCCGTTCATGGAACCGTGTCTCCCGTGCGGACCGGCGGTCAGGCGAAATCCGCGAGGGAATATATCTCTCCTTCACCCCGGTCAAACATCTCCCTCAACTGACGGGCAATCGGCTTTTCCGTGAGCGTCTTCGGTATTTTTTCAACCACCATGATATACGAGGGAATGAAGTTCTTCTCCATGTCCTTTTTACAAAGTTCAAACAGCGAGGCCGGGTCCGCTTTCCTGCCCTCGAAGGGCTCGATTGCCGCCACGAGGTCGCTCTCCCCCGGCGCGCCCGACGCGGCGGGTATGCTGAAGACGCAGACCTCGCTCACGTCGTCATGGGCCCCGATCACCGACTCCACGTATTCGGGCTGGATAAAGTCACCGGCGCGGCGCAGCTCCGTGCCCTTCCGGAAATCGAAGAAGTACCAGCCCTGCTCGTCCCGGTGGACCATGTCCCCGGTCCGGAGCCACCCTCCCCTGGTTTTTTCCTTCGAATCCTCGGGCCTCCCGAGATAATCGACCTTCGTCTCCCCCTTCAGCATGCGGCAAATCAGCTCACCGGACTCCCCCACGGGCACTTCGGCGTCATCGTCCCCCACCACCTTGAACTCCATGACGCCGGGCACCGGTTTCCCGAATGAACCCACGGGCCCCTGGCCGATCGGCTTGTAGGCGAATCCCCCCTCGACGGAGCCGTACCACTCGAGGATCTTTACGTTGAAACGCTTCTCGAAGGCCTCCCATATGGGCCGCGGCGTCCCGGCGCTCACCACCGTTCTCACGGGGTTGTCCGCGTCATCGGGGCGTTCCGGCTCGTTGAATATTCCCGCCAGCATGCCGCCAAGGGACGAGAAGGAGGTGCATCCGTATTTCCTGCAGATGTCCCAAATTCTGCTCTTGGTAAAGCGCGGGCTGAAGACCGCTTTTATCCCCAGGGCAAGGGCCGGAAAAAGCGTCACCGCCTGGGCGTTCCCGTGCGTCAGGGACAGCCCGTTGTAGAGGATGTCGTCTTTCTTGTATCGCCACACGATGCGGTTCAGGATGTTGAACAGACCCGTGCGATTGTTGCGGATCGCCACGCCCTTCGGCTCCCCCGTGGTGCCGGAGGTGTAGATGATCTGCATGGGATGACGCACGTCGACGATCATCTGGTCAACGGTCTTCCACGAATCCGCGGCGAGGGTCTCGTTGAGGGCGTAGTACTTCGACGACTCGGGCATGCCGATATCGCGCTGGTAGGCCACGGTGACGAACTTCAGGTCAGGCAACTCGGTCAGCACCTCCTCGAGCTGTTCGAGGCACTCGACTGATACGATGGCCGCCCTGGCTCCGCTGTTGGTCAGGAGGTACTTAAGCCGCTCCCCCCGGGATCGCGGATCGATGGGCACCATGATCGCGCCGATGGTGGTCCCCGCCACGAGGGAATAGACGAACTCGGGGTAATTCCGCATGAAAACGGCGAAGGTATCGCCCGTCTTCAGGCCGCTCTCGAGGAGAAGCCGCGCGATCCTGTTGGCGTTTTCGTGGAGGTCCCGGTAAGTGATGATATCCTCGCCATGGTCGCCCCGTTCGAAAACGTAGATTTCAGTGTCGGGGCTCTCCTCCGCCTTTATTTCAACAAAATGCGACGCGATGACCGGATTGAGATGCGATTTCGACATGACGCTCCTCCTATTCGATGGCCCCGATAAAGCCCCGCGTGAAGGTCGGGAACTCCTTCTGGAAGGTCTCGTCCCAGTGCTCCTGGGTCCAGAACTTATGACGGTCGAAGAAGGGATCGACCTTCGCAACGCTCACCGAAACACTGGAAACGATGTCCACGTCGGGGATGATTCCGAGGGCAAAGGCCGCCATGGCAAGGGTGCTGAACACGCGGCAGTGGAGACCCAGGCGCCACGCCATCGCCGCGGCCGCGTCCACGGCAATATTCAGGTTGAGATTCTTAAACTGGCAGCTGGGCCCCCGGGAGGTCAGGGACTCCATCTCTTCCGCCTTGTTCAATTCGGCGCAGGTCCTGAATCCGCAGGCGCCGCAATTGAAGTTGAGGTCCGACTTTCTTTTGTCGCCCATAATGAGAAGTGCGCAGGGCTCCTTGATGAGTTCCCGGAGAAACCTCCCGTCCCGCGCCGCCAAGGGAGACATGTCTCCAAGGGAATAGGCAAACTCGGCGATCTCCTCCATCTCCTCGTTGCCCACGCTTATGATCTTCACGGTGTTCCTGTTCCCGAAGCGGTAGCTGTTGTGGGCCGCCACAACCATCAGTTCCACCGCCCGCTCAAGTCCGCCGCGCAAGAGTAGATCCATTTCCTGTATCGCCATTGCATTCCTCCTCGTGTCCGCGTAATTAACTGTAAATCGATCTGAACTGTGGCCAGAGCCTCCTGATGATGCGGTCGTTCATCGAGCGCTCGTTCATTTCGTCGTACCGCTTCGGGATGTCCCGGAAGGGGCTCTTCTCCGTGATCGATATGCCGATGGCCACGCAGAAACCGGTATCTTTGGGAACGATCTTCATCCTCATCGCCGCGGCGCCGGCAGACCAGAACACACCGTAATCGATTCCCATGTTCCTCGCCATGGAGATGATCCCGTCGATGGCGTAGGCCATGTTGTTCGCCCTGAACACGCAGAGGGGTCCCGTGTAGGCGACACCCGGGCCGGCCGGAAGGAGTTCGGACTGGCGGTAGTACTCGCAGGTCAGCTTGCCGCACATGTTGCAGTTGATATCGGCCGGGTCAGTCAGGCAGCGGAGGGAGGTAATGACGAGAACCGCATCGGCGTCACGCAACATGGCGGCGTCACGCCGGAAGAACTTCCATGCGTCGGACTCATTTGCCATCTCCTCCACCTTTATGGCAAGCTCCTCGATATCACACTCGTCGTCTATTATGTGGATGGTGCATTCTCCCACCCCCCCCACCCTCGGCGACGTCGTTCCGGAGGCCAGGAGAAGACGCGCCGCGATTCCGGCGGCCTCCCTGCGATCGGTTTCGAACTGCTTGAGGCTCCGTTCCACGCTCATGCCTCACCCCTCCTTATTCGCCTGGATTTTCAGTTGATGTTCACGAGCGATATCGGGATAGGCCGCGTATGCAGGCTTGAGAAGAGGGAGCAGCTTCAGCACCTTGGGAAGCGGGCCCTTTGCCTTGATCAGCCCCTTCGCCAGGGCAACGGGCATTGACACTTCCTGGAGCCAGAACCTGTGGCAGGTGTCTCCGGAAAGGGCCATTTCGATGGTGGGGGTGAGTGAAGTGGAACCGCATATGACCTCGCCATCGTTCCGGGGGCTCAGCCATATCTCGCCCGAGGGGTTATCAATCAGAAACTTGATAATGATATCGGCCTCGACGAACTGGGGACCCACCGAGGGATCCTTGACCAGGGTGTTGAAAAGCGTCCCCAGGACTTTGTACATCTTTTCGGTATTTTCAAACACAGCCATTTCCAGCCTCCTTCATTGGTTTATTCCTTCAGATTAAGCAAGCCCCGAATCGCCTGCCGTGCATATGCAATCGCCCATTG
>CAZKPR010000066.1:0-18592 GCA_964554685.1 uncultured Leptospirales bacterium
GTGAAAGGGAAAACCCGCGAGGCCCTCGATCTCAGCCTCTTCCGCCACGTGGACGGGACACCTGCCCCGGGCGAGCTCGTTGAATTCAGCGGCCATTCGCCCGGCGCAGAGCACCGAAAGGATTTCCAGGCCCGAGGAGAGAAGGCGGGACACCAGGTATCTTCCCTCGGCGATGAGAATGCCCTCGCGCCTCAGGTCGCGGTCGCGGATATTCGAAAAGAGGGAAATGTCGTGCCTGCGGTCCATGTCGGTTATTCAGGTATCGAAGGCGGCCATGCGTTCCCCGTCAATTTTCCCGGACGCCGCGTTATCCCGCCGTCGGAAAGACGATGCGTCCGTCGGGCCGGCGGGATAATCGCCGCGAGTCGGCATCCCTACCTGAGGAAGCTGTTAAGGAGCTTCATCCCCATGTCGGCCACGTCATCCCCGATGGTGCCGTCTCCATCGGCGTCGAGGAGCTTCCCCAGGACTCCCATCGCGTCGGGGGCTTTCTTCTCCGCGGTTTTGCTTTCAGTCTTGAGAAGATCGGTAAGGCCTCCCGCGTCAAGCCCCTCCTCGTTCTTGCTTTTCGAGAGGGCGCCGAGTACCAGGGGGGCCAGGGTCGCCAGCACGCCCGCCACCTGCGACTTGTCCAGGCCCGCCAGCTGGCCGAGTCCCTTCTCCACGACTCCTTCCTGCTTGCCGAGCACGTGTTTCAATATTTTCGCGCCGGCCTGGGTTTTCGCCCCTTCGAGATAGCCGTCGACGTTGTCGAGCACGGAGCCGTCATGGTCTTTTTCGAGGGCCTTGAAAAGTGATTCGGCCCCGCCCCTGTCCTCGGAATTTTTCGCCAGGGCCGTCACGAGCATGGGTATCGCCCCCGATACCGCCACGGAGGCCTTGTCCTTGTCGATGTTGAGGTTCTGGCTGATCTTGTCAACGGCCCCCTTCCCGAGACTTCCGATTACCATGTCCATTACGCCGCTCATTACACTGCCTCCTTCTCCTTGTATTGTCGCCCATAAGTATCGCACGGAAAAAAAGCGTGTCAAGGGCAATAGCCAGGTTCATTAAAAAAACCCCGTAATCAACCGGAATCACCTTTATAACTCGATTTTTTTACATAACGCACCGCACAATAGATCGGCTTTACTCACGCGGCGATTTTGTATTGCTAAAAATCCACGGATGCACTATGATACCATCCATCATGTATGCGGGAATAAACAACCTCAGATCGAATTCGGCGCATGAATACTGAGAAGAAAGACTGGAAGAAATGGCTGAACTGGTGGCGCCGGGCGCCCCGGTTCACCCGTTTTCTCTATTTTCGTGTTCGCCTCGCGCGTCTCTATCGCGCCGCCGAGCGCTACCAGGTTTTTTTCTGGGCCGTCATCGTCGGTGTCCTGGGGGGAGTTTCATCAGTGCTGTTCCGCACGCTCCTTGACCTGGCGTCGCTCCTCATCGCAGGCCGGGGAGGCGAAACGGTGGCGGTTTTTTCCGGCCTTCCTGCGTGGCAGAGGGTGTTGATCCCCGCAACGGGTGGCATCGCGGCGGGTCTCGTCATTTACCTCGGCGGGAAGCTGGCAGCCAGGAGAACGAGCACCACCGACTACATGGAGGCCGTGGTGCTCGGAGATGGCACGCTTTCGATTCGGTCCAGCCTGGTCAAGATCCTTTCCTCGATGGCGTCCATTACCTCCGGTGCGTCCATCGGCCGTGAGGGGCCGATGGTGCAGCTCGCATCCGTCCTGGCGTCGCTCCCCGGAAGGTGGTGGCGCCTGTCAATGGCGCAGCGCCGTTTGATACTGGCATGCGGTGCCGCGGCGGGGCTTTCCTCGGCCTACAACGCCCCCATCGCCGGATCGCTTTTCGTGGCGGAGATAGTCCTCGGTTCCATCGCCGTGGAAACCCTGGGGCCCCTGCTCCTGGCTTCGGTGCTTGCCACGCAGACCGTCCGTTTCCTTGCCGGCGGGGCCCCCCTCTACGCGATTCCTCCCTTCAGGCTCCATTCAGGTTTCGAGCTCGCCGATTACCTGGTCCTGGGGCTCCTCATCGGCCTGGTGGCCCCCTGGTTCCTGCGGGCCCTTCGGGCCAGTGAGCGGCTTTTCACCCTTATCCGGATTCCCGTGTACCTTCGCATCGGCCTCGGGGGTCTCGTCGTGGGCCTCATCGCGATCCGATACCCGGAGGTGTGCGGCAACGGGTATGGCGTGGTCGGGGGGATACTCCAGCAGGAATGGCTCTGGTCGACTCTGGCGGTCGTAACGGCCTTCAAGCTCCTGGCGACATGCGCCAGCTTCGGTTCGGGAGCCGTGGGGGGTGTCTTTACCCCCACCATGTTCATGGGGGCGAGCGTCGCCTATCTCTTCGGGCACGCACACAGTGCCCTCGGCTTCGGTCCCACTCCCTCCCCCGGTGCATTCGCCCTGGCGGGGATGGGGATGTTCCTCGCCGCCACGACCCACGCGCCCCTCATGGCGATTCTCATGGTCTTCGAGATGACCCTCGATTACCAGCTCATCCTTCCCCTCATGCTCGGGTGCGTGGTGGCCTATGTCACCGCCCATGGCATAGAGCCCCGGTCCATCTACAGCGATTCTTTGAAGCGCAAGGGTGCGGATCTTTTCGCCATTCATCTCGCCAGGATGCGCGTGTCGGACATTATGGACCCGGAACCGGTACATGTCGGCGAGAAGACCTCCTTTGACGAAATCGCGCGGCATTTCATCGTCAATACTTTCCGCTACCTTTACGTGGTGGACCCTCGCGGCGCGTATATCGGCGCCGTGTCCCTTGACGACATCAAGGAATACCTCGGCGCGTCGCTTTTAACGGACCTGGTTATCGCGAAAGACATTCTTTCCCCGGGTCCTCCCTCTGTGTCCGTTTCCTCCACACTCGAAGAGGCCCTTGACAAGTTCACCATAAAGGACGTCCCCCTGGAAAGGCTTCCGGTGGTAGCGGAGGGCCCGGTGCCGACGCTCCTGGGAAGCGTGACCAAGACCGATCTTCTTCTCGCCATGGCCGAACGCCTCCCCGCCGGGAAGGAATGACCGCAGCCGATGTTTCCTCTAAAAATGCTGGACAACGGCGGGACCGGCAGGTAGAGTCGATGGCGGTCATTAATCTTAACGAAGAGGCCATCCCGCGACGCACGGGGAGGAGATATCGCCATGAACGGAAAACAATCAGGATGGAGGCCCTTGGGAAAGACGGCGGCAGTTGCCGCGCTGGCCCAGTTTTTCGTGTGTGTCCTCGTAATATCAGGGAGGGGGGAGGGAGCGCCCTCCACGATCCTCGATTACTACCTTGCCCTTCCCGACGGCTACTTCCACTGCGAGTTGACGCCGAAGATCACCCGGGAATACAGGATGAAGCAGATCGTACGGAATAACGTGAGGAACGGCTATCTCGTCGCGAAATCCGAGGGATATCCCATGGAGGTGGCCCTCTTCGTGGACCCCACGTGGAAACAGCGCGTGATCGCCGTGAATATCACCTGCGGTGAGGGATGCATGTGCAACAGGTTCGTCCTCCTTCGTTATCTCGGGCCCGGTAAATGGCAGAACATCACCGGTGACCTCATGCCCTCCGACGAGGCGATAGACGCGGCGATTAAGAAAAAGCACGGGGACAGGAACTGGTCGCTCATCCTTCCCGAATTCGGCACCACGGTGCGCGTGGTGGACGCCGCCACAAGCGCCCCCCTCATCGACCTCCAGTGGGTCAACGGGGTGTTCCGGATCAAGTAAGATCGAGTGCTTTCGGATAAAACACACTCGCGAATTTTCGTCAAGTTAAAGCGGGGCGATTGGCCATGAATCGGCGTCGACATGGGTAGAGATGCCGTCGCCGGTGCCGTTTGTCACTCCGGCATCGTCATCGGGATCCCAAGCGTCCACCATACGGGTTCTGCTCCCCGTCCGATGTCGTTTCCCTCAGGTTGCGTATTCCTCAATTGGCAGTGCCATGGACAAGGAGATCTTAAATCTGACACGCGGGGAGTTGCCGTCAATCCGCTTCAGCCATCCCCTCGATGAGGGCCAGGGCGTTTCTCCCCAGGTCGGGGAGGTAGTAGCCCCCCTCGAGGACCGCGAATATCCTTCCGGCGCACCGGTCCGCGGCGTAGTCCGCCGCGATGCGGCCTATCTCACGGTAGTCCTCCATGGAGAGGTTGCCGCCCCAGTCCCGCTCGTACTGGTCGAAACCGGCGGAGATCGCCACGATATCCGTGGCGGTCACGGACTCTAGGGCGCCCCGCGTTTCGTCGAGGAAGTCCTCCCGATTCGGGGACTGGATGTTCAGGACCCGCACGGCCCGGTCATGCTCGAATATGTTCTCCGTGCCGTCGCCGAAATGGAGGTCGATGTCGAGGATCACCGCGGAGCCGATCCTTCCCGATGCCATCGCATTCCGGACCGCGATGGCGACGTTGTTGAAGAAGCAGAATCCCCAGTTGGATCCCGGGGAGGCGTGGTGCCCCGGGGGTCTCACCGCGGCGAAGGCGACGTCTCCCTCCAGGGCGAGCTCGCAGGCCCGTATCGCTCCCCCGGCGGCGAGGAGAGCGGTGCCGTAACGCTGCGGGTCCATCCTTTCGTAGTGAATGAGCCCCTCTGAGTGGCAGAGAAGGATGTCATCCTCGGCGCAGGGTCGGGGCTCGACGACGGGGTACCTTCCCCCCAGGGCCTCCATGATGGAGGCGACCCTGCCCGGGGTCTCGCAGGAGGCCGTGGCGTAGTTGTCGCGGTAAGCCGGGTGGTAGACGATGGTCACGTTCCTGGCCATGGCAGTTTGCACCATGCCCCTGCCGCACCCTCAGTACTCGAAGAGCCTGAAGGGGGTTATCTGCCTCCTGCAGTCGGACGATATCTCTGAGCCGTGGGACCAGAGACAGCGGATCACCCGTCCTTCACCCCGGGGAACGTCCTTGCAGAATTTCGAATAGTCGTCGCCGCAGTTTGACCTGAAGGAGATGAAGCTTGACATCACCTTCTTCAATTTCGACGAGAGGTAGTCGCCACAGGTTTCGGACAGTTGGTCCTTCTTGCCCCGGAGGCAGGTGAAGACGCGCCCCTGGCCCCTGGCCACGCCGGCGCAGTGGGCCTTCACGTCCCCCGCGCAGTGGGCGTTGAACTCGGCGAGCTGGGGGTCGCCCTCCCCCCGCAGGTCCGGATGATGAAGTACCGCCAGTGAAAAGAGCGCCAGGGCGACCGCGGGAAGGAGTATCCGTATCATGTGATGCCCCCTTGGGGAGATTTATAAACGTTCTTCGTGCCTATCATGTTTTCGGCGTACTGTCAATGATATTACCCGGGTTCGGTCGGCCCCTCCTCGCAATCAAGGGGAAGACCGTCCGCGATGTCTCATCAAGACACGCCGTGGAGTGTTCGCCGGGATTTGACAGAAATCAGGTGTTCACGGCCCCAGTCCTCCACGCGTCACGGTCTCTCCCGGATTTCCTTTTTCAGAAACTTCTTCACGTCCTCCAGGAGGTACACTTCCGCCTCGTAGACATGGACCCTGCCGTTGAGGAGCCATGCATGGATCCTCACCTTCTTTTTACTCAGGCCCGGCATCTCCCGGATCAGGTGATCGTCAATGCCGACCCGGGCGATGGCCTTCAGTTCCGGAGTCTGCTCGTGTGTGACCGGCCAGAAGCTTCTGCCCGGCAAGGCGAATACCCAGGCGGAGTTCTTCCTTTTCATGGCGATGAAGCAGGTATCGCCGGTTTTCCCCAGGGGGCCGTCGTACATCATGTTTTGCACGATGGTGACCGATTTCACCCCGGGGCCCTTGTAGATAGCGAGCAATTCGAAGGTGAAATGATTCTCATTGTTGATGATTTCGGTTTTGACGATCCGCGCTTCGGCGATGAGCTCGCTTCTCTGGACGAATTCATTCCAGGTGACGCTCGCCAGCTGGAGGGAGTGGGCCCCTTCGATTGAAAGCAGCAGCGTCATCGACAGAAAGACGATTTTTTTCATCATGTCAGCTCCCATGCAGCCGGTGTATATGGATTTTTTTCATTCATTTCACCATGTGGGATTCCCTGCGGAATTGGAAACATTTCAGGTTATTACCCCGGGCGGGTCATGTCCAGAATTTTTTACATATAACAGAGTGAATTCCCGCACCGGGTCACCCGAGGCCGCGTCCACGGGCGGGTGGTCGGGAATCCCGGAATCACGCGCGCACTGCGTGCAGAATAGGTTTGATTTTGATCCGGAACCGGTGTATATTGATTACCGGAGAGACGGAAGGTTGCCGGGAGAGGAGTGGTTCGATTTGGGAGAGAAGGGAGAGCCGGGCAGGGCCGCCGAACCGAAGCGGGGTTCCCGGAACAAGAACCCGAACATCGTGCACCCCTCGGTGCCCGGGGCCGTGGGCTCCCGGGTATCGCGTCACCAGGAGGGGAGGGACATGGGCGAGGAGGCACGGGCCCTCATACGGGATACGATTGAGAAGGTGCGGGGGACGGATTCCTCCGACGTATCGGAGCCGTAAAGATGATCCCTTCGCGCAGGGAATTCATACGACGGGCCCTCCTCGTTTTCGGATGGCTCGCCGCGATCCTGACCCTGCCATTGAGCAGAAAAAGAAACACAGGCATGACAATGGAACAGAGCAAGGCCCGCCACCATAATACTAAAAGAGCGGGGAAGGCCGTTGTCGCCGTGGAACCGTGCGGATCCTATGATCCCGCCGCAGTTCATCGCGCCATGGAAGGGGCCCTCGGGGCGCTCGATTTCAGAATCCCCCGGGGGATCAGCGTGCTGCTGAAGCCCAACGTTATCGGCCAGAACACCCCGGAACAGGCGGCCACCACGCATCCCGCCGTCATCGACGCGGCGTGCCGCATCTTCATGGATCACGGCTGCAGTGTCACCATAGGCGACTCCTCGGCCTTCTACCAGGGGGGCGGGACCCGCGAGGCCTTCGTCACCACGGGCATCGAGGCGGTGGCAAGGAAGTACGGCGCGGCGCTCCTCCCATTCGAGGCCACCACACTGAGGAAAATTACCACGGGGGAAGCCCTGAATCCCTTTTACGTCTCGGAAGCCGTTTTCCAGCACGATCTCGTGGTGAACCTTCCGAAGCTGAAGGTCCATCGACTGGCCCGGTACACCGGGGCCATCAAAAACCTTTACGGCTGCATTCCCGGTGGGACCAAGCAGGTCTACCACAGGCCCTACCAGCACCACCCGGAGTACCGGAGGGTCTGGGCGGGGCCACTGGTGGACGTGTACGAATCGATCAACCCGGGGCTGAACATACTCGACGCCGTGGTGGGCCTCCACGGGGACGGCCCCGCTGCGAACGGGGAGCCGCGGCCGACGGGGGTCCTCATGGCCTCGCGCAACGGCGCCGCCCTTGACGTGATCGCCTGCACGATGATCGGCTTCGACCCGGTGTGGGTTCCCGCGGTGGAGGAGGCGGCGCGCCGCGGCCTCACCTCCCTGGAGGGCATACGGGTGCGGGGCGACCTTCCCTCCGTGCCCTACGAAAGGGCGCCGGAATCGCCGACCCCGAAGGGGATCCTTGGAAAGATCGACGACTATGTCTTCGAACAGTTCATCGTGGAGCCCCGCGTGGACAAAGGGGCCTGCGACGGATGCGGGGCCTGCGTGGAGAAATGCGCGGTGAAGGCCCTGGTGCCGGGCGCCGGGGGAGTGCCCCGGGTGGACTACGGCAGCTGCATCTACTGTTACTGCTGCGAGGAATACTGCACGCGCGGCGCCGTGAGCCTGCATGGCAGCCCTGTCAATCACGTCATGAGGGCCATTCGATTCTTGTTGAAGCTCTGATGTCCCGGTGTCAGCTACGTTTGCTGAATCTCATGGAGAAGAGCCTTGCCGTGGCCGCGTCCATGAGGCGGCCGGGGATACAGAGCTGAAGTCGCGCGGCCACCGGGTTTTTCGCGATGACGTACCGGGGGGCGGGCCTTTTTTTTGTTATGCGTCGGTAGATCGCCCTGGCGGCTTTTCCGACATCCAGACCCTCGTTTCCCTTCATGATAAATTCTTCCCGGAATTTCTGCAGGCTCGGTTCATACTTTTGCTGCACGAAGGAGGCGTCCTGCCCCAGGGCCCTGTTCCAGATGGGCGTGGCCACGCCGGCGGGCTCGACCAGGATCGTCGCCACGCCCTGGGGCCGGAGCTCCCGCCGCACGGAATCGCACCACCCCTCAAGGGCGAACTTGGAGGCAGCATAGGGCGAGAGGTAGGGGAGGGCGATGCGCCCCGCAAGGGAACCGATGACCACGAGGCGTCCCCCGTCGCGTATCAGCGCGGGGATCACCTTTCGCGTGACCGCCAGGAGCCCGAAGAAGTTGATCTCGAAGACCGCGCGGTAGATCTCCAGGGGCATGTCCTCGAAGGGCCCCCCCAGGGCCACGCCGGCGTTGTTGATGAAGTAGTCCAGCGTATCGCCCCTGCCGACGCGGTCGTTGACCAGCCGCGCGAACTCGTCGATGTCTCCCTCCTTGCGCAGGTCCATCCTCGTTGCCGTGATATCTTCCCTGCCCGCGAAGGGGTTCTTTTCCAGGCAGGAAATGATGACCCTGAAGCCGCGATCGGCAAAGAGGCGGGCAAGGTGTTCGCCGATGCCGCTGTCGCATCCGGTTATTGCCGCCGTTTTCATGACGATTTCACCATGGAAATGGAATGTGCGCGCCAAGTGATCTACCAATAATACTACAAACTATTTTGGGAAAGTCAATCCATGGGTGTTGAATTGGTCGTGAAGAGCTTGCAATGAAAATGACTCAAGGAAACGCGCTTGGTTTTCGGCCTCTGTTTCGGGATGAAAGGGCCATGTGTGACGGTCTTATTATGGGTGCATAAAATACTTGAAAAAAAAATAATCATTATTACGATAGCTGGTATACATATAATTTCCCGGATTGGCGCTTTTCATATCTATTTTTTTCAAATAATTGTACTGTCAGCGCGCGGTATGAGATACTAAGATCTTCATCGGCTCTTCTGAATGTTCAAAGGGCCGGGCGATCTTATGCGACGTGTTGCCATGGGGCCCAATGAGTCAACCGGGTCTGCGATTGAGAGCGCAATTATCTCAATAAATATTTAAACGCATAAAGAGGGGGTCCGCGATGAGAAAAAAAAATGTTTTTGTTTCAATAGTTGTCTTTCTTGTGATGATCTCCCCACTGTTTCTGGCGGCGGAAGATGCGACAAATAGTGATGAGCAGGCTGGTTCGGAAATTGCTGAGGGATATGCGAACCTTGACCGCATTATTTTCAGCAGAACCGCGGTTAATAATCCGCCGAAAGAGATCAACCTGACAGGGTACGCAATGGGAATATGGGATGTCAATTATTCAATCAACCGGAATTTTAACGTAGGTGGCGCCATCCTGCTTCCGATATATTCCTCTGCCATCATGCCTCATGCTTCCGCAAACCTTTTTGTGCATAAAAACCTCGCTATCGGTATGGGGCTTTGCGGAGGGATATGGAGCTATTATGCCAATAATAAGGACAGCTATTTTCTCTGGTTCGGCGGGGGGCATGTCGCAATGACCTATGTCAATGGACGGCACCTTGTAAACATCAGCGCGCTGTGCGGCACCGGTGGGGATTACAATAAGAAACGCGATTTTATTTTCAGCAAGGGACTGGCTGTCATTCCGAGTCTTGGCTACCGTTTTTCAGTAAATAAATCCTGGGCGTTACTATTGGAGGCGCATGCCCCCTGCATAATTAACGCGGAGTATTCATCATCGGAAAATATCAAAGAATATGAATATGGAAAGATCTGGGCCGTGGCGTACGGTTTCCGCGGCAAGGGCGGTCACCTGTTCGGGGATTTCGGATTCATTCTTCCCCTGTGCCGTGAATTTATAAAAATTACGTGGAAATACGTGCCCCTGGGCATTCCCTATTTTGTCATCGGGGTTCAGTTTTAACGATATATTGCCTCTCTCGTGAAGGGATAAGCCCAAGGGGAGGGATGTCCAGTCTGCCGGGGTTGTTTTACATTTTGTATGCGAGAGTTAGTTCGGCTCTCATTGAGGAAAATATATCTGTTTTCGTTACTTATTAGGAGGAATTATACTTTTCGTTGATTATACTCTTGACATTGACCCTTTTCGCGAAGTAATGTATTGCGTGAGCCAGTGACACATGTCGTGGGACGTGATTTCGATAAGAGTGAGAAGCATGGCGTATAATCCCTTGCCAAAAAGAATCTTCATGTGTATACTGAAGTCATGGATGATATGTTCAACCTGTATGAACACCGTGGCGTGCTGGTGGTCGATGTCCTGGTGCAGAAATTCGATTTCTTTGAGATTTCTGAATTTTCGAAGTATTTGCGAAGCTGCCTGGAGGAGCGAGGGTATCCCTCAACAATTTTTGATATCGGCAGGGTTGAGATTGTCGATTCCAGCGTGTTCGGTTTTCTCCTGGAGATACATAAAGCGGTTACAAAAAACGGGAATAAGCTGGCCATTGTCTGCCGGGACCCTGAAGTCCTCAATGTCATGAACCTGCTCACGCTTCAGAAGATACTACCTGTGTTCAATACCCCCGAGGCCGCCGCGGATCACCTCGCCGTTTGAGTAGCCCGCTAAAGAGTCAAGAATTGCGCCCTTTTATACGATATATAGATATTCCTGCAGACCGGAGCGTGCGCGATGAATGAAAAGGCACTTGTTAACGCAATCGTTACAGCTGTAAATCTTGACCTGTCACGCGGCAAGAAAAAGGAGGACCTGATGAGGGTGCTTTCTATCGTCATAAGCAGGGACCTCTTTCTAAAAGTAAGCGACCGCATCAAATAGCGGTTCGTCGCAGCTATCCAACCGGCGGCTTAATCATTGACAAATCATGTTGTATATAAGGGACGAGAATGTCTATGGCATGATTTACTTAACGGCACCGCCATGGGGCCGTACATGAGAGAACGCACGTTTTATGAACGATATCATTTGGAATGAGGTAGCATTGTGGCAGGGATAAGGCCCATCGGGTACAAGCCTCACGGTCTTCAATACACCGTTATGATTATTGACGACTCGAAAACCGCTAGGGCCGTCCTGAAGCAGATGCTTCTTTCCATGCAATTCAAGGTCATTGAAGAGGCAGAGCATGGTGAAATCGCGATCCATCAGATTAAGACGCAGCGCCTCAGGCCTGATTTTATATTCATTGATATGGAAATGCCCATGATGAATGGTGTCGATACAATAAGGCTTATAAAGCCCCTGGTCCCTGACGCCAAAATCGTAATGGTGACCGCGCATAGCAATAAAGACCTTGTCATGGAGTTGATTAACCTGGGAGGGTGCGGCTTTATCAAGAAACCCTATGACAGGGACACGATAGTAAAAAAGCTTACATCGATTATAAGGGGATCGTGTGAATGACCAGCGTCATTCCCCCCGGGCCTCGCAGCCTTTCAGGGGAGTGAATTCAAACTCTGAGTAGAGCGTTTGTAACGCGGCCACTACGGTCATGCTGACGCTCAGTGGCGTCTTGACTCCGAGCCCGAGATAGTTGCACCCCGCATCAACGTTGAAGTGCTTCTCGCCCTTCTTTACGCCGGAACTCTGGATATGTCCCCCGTGGGTCGGATCGAAGGTGAAAATTTCCTTCCGGAGGAGCTTCGCCGTTTCCTCGTGTGCCCTCGTGCCGGAAGAATAAAACAGGACAGCCTCTTCTTTCTTATGCGGAATGTGGGCCAGATAGGTAATATGGCTTCCCTCGTTGATCGATTCCAGCCAGAGCATGAAGAGGTCGTTGCACACGCGTTCCGGGCTGCGCTGTTCCCTGAACCTTCCCACCCGCAATCTCTGCTGGATTGGAACAAAGAGGTGCTGTAGGGTCTGCTTTTTTGACATTTCCAGGATTTGCTCGGGTACGAAGGTGACCCGGACGAAGCTGAGTATTTTATCCTGGAGCTCCGGGTGCTCCCTGAAGAAGGGCCAGTTTTTCACGATTTCCAGGGCCTTCCCCGCCGAGGGGCTGCCGTCAAAGGACGACGCGTAAAAAAAGATTTTATCGCCTGATTGCGGCTTCAGAACGGCCTCGTTGGCGACCAGGGAGCCTTCCGCCATGTCGATGATGTTGGCGAGGATCATGTTGTGCTCGCCGTCGTACTTCAGGAAAGAACCCTGCTGGTCCCTTTCCTTTCCGATGCGGCGGACAATCGTTCCCGGCTCAAGTTTTTTAATGGTGCTGATCGGTTTAAGCAGGTTATCCATGGCGTGATGAACCTCCTTCCGTGATCGTGACGGGATACGATGAAGATCGTAGCATATCCGCGGCGCCGCGTCAAGGAGAATGCCGCATCAATTTTTACGTTTCGGCCCCGGGCGGCGATCTCCATTCGTATCGACGTGTGCTGAATATCCTGTGCGGATGCGCCACGGATGGGATAAAAAAACCCCCCTTTCATAAGAAAAATCATTTACATATTAGAATACTATATTAGAATTATGTTCTAATATAGCAGCAGGGGTGTGGCCGATTGAAAAGAACAAAGTCGCGACACGCATCATCGCCAGCGCGCAGGGCTGGCATACTCCGCGCGGCCCTGGCGTGCTTCACGGAATCGGGGATTGACGGAAGCAGCATTGGCGACATACAGGAGCGTGCCGGTGTAAGCGTCGGAAGCCTCTATCATCATTTCAAATCAAAGGAAAACCTTGCCGCGGCGCTCTACCTCGAGGGAATCAGGAACTACCAGGAAGGTTTGGCACCCTTTCTTGGAGAAGCCATGGCGGCCCGGGAAGGAATTTTCGCCATCGTCCGTTATCACCTCGCATGGGTGAAGAAAAACAGGGACTGGGCCCGCTTCCTCTTTCATGAGCGCCATGCGGATTTCATGGGAGGCGCCGACGGGGAGATCGCCACAATGAACCGGGACTTCATCGATGGCATTGCATGCTGGGTCGAGGGCCGGGTGGAAGCCGGTGAGCTCCGGCCCATAACTCCGGATCTCTTTGCCTGTATGGTTCTCGGCCCCTGCCAGGAATTTTCCCGTCTCTACCTTGCCGGGGCCAGGGTGACCCCCGTGGAGAAGGCCATGCGCGAGATCGGGGAATACCTCTGGCGCGCCCTGGCCGCCACGGAATGAGGCGGCGGGACGAAAACGAAACAATAGAAACGAACCGCTCAAAATAATACGCACCACCGGAGGAGGTCATGAACCATGCCCGATCATCATTCACGACAAGCAAAGTCCCGGCGCCCGGGGCGGTGAAGGATTACCTCACCAAATCATGGCTCACCCATGACGCCATGTGGTTCTTCAATGCCTATAAAGAACTCGGCATCGAGACGGCGAACCGGCTGAACCTTGCGGCCATCAGAGCCATGGTTCCCCTGGAGATAAAGCGGGCGAGAAAACTGTACGGCGTGGAGGGAGGGCGCTTCGAAAGTTTCGAGGATCTTTACCACTTCATGATGAAGGTTCTGCGCCTGGTGCTTCCCTCGTCGCTCCTGGATTGTTTCACCACGGAAATGACGGGGCCGTGCACCTTTTGCTGGGAATGGAAAAAGGGGGAATGCTTCGCCTACAAGGGCGTATCGATGCTCGGCTGCATCGACCGCTACGAGTGCGGCGTCATAGCGCGGATACGCTACTGGCTTGACGAGCTGGGGGTTGCGTACCGGCTTGAACCGGAGATCAGGGGATGCATGATGCACGAGAAGGGGTTCTGCCGCGGCGCGTTCACCTGCTGTCTTGCTTGACACGCGAAGCGGACGGCATCCGCGATGTCGCCGCCTCCTTCAGGGGGCGCGTTTCAGATCAGGTCGTCGATCATGGCAGGCACCGGTCCGAGGGAGGGGGAGTGCAATGGATGGTTGAAGGTATTAGGCGTTCGCACCAGCACGGCGGGGAGCCCGGCTTTCATCGCGCCGGTTATATCGGAGCGGTAGTTGTCTCCCACCATAACGGCCCCGGCGGGCGTTCCCGCGGCGGAGAGGGCGTAGAGGAATATCTCCTTCGATGGCTTCTCGTGGCCGATGGTCCCGGAGGTAAAGACCGCCTCGAAAAGGCCCGAGAGCCTCATCGCGTCGACGAGGTCCCCGAGTTCGGGGACATGGTTCGACAGAATCATGTTACGAAAGCCCCTATCCTTCGCCTCCTCAAGTGCCGGCACGGTATCGTCATACAGGCGCCATGCTTCCGGGCGAAGGTACTCCCCTCGGAAATGCGACGCGATTTCACGGGAACGGGGGGCTTCAACACCCAGGCGCTGGAGGGCGCGGGCAATGCCCTCGTTCATATACTCCCACCAGCCCTTTCCCTTCATCAACAACGAGTGGGTAACAGCCGGGTGCGCCCACGGGTAGATTTCACCCAGTAGGGGACTGATATCTTCGTAACGCAATCCGGTGATGCCATATTTTTCGAGGATGCCGAGAAGTGTGCCGGACCACTTCACCTCGCGGAATGCCAGCGTCTCGTCGAAGTCCCAGAATATTACTATCGTTTGTTTCATTTGCGGTTAATTCCCGGAAGCTTTCATGGATGCGCGGAAAGCGCCTCAGCTATATCCACGCGGCGCGTGTCGCCTCCCCGGGGCCTCCCTGGCCGGGGATTATTCGCCAGCCTGACAGAGGCAGAAATCGCATCACGGAACCCGTACGGCAACAAAAAAACGCGAGCCGCGCTGTGCAGGGTGGACGCGGTGCGTCACGGGTAAGCTGATGAAGCAAATGGATCCGAGAATCACGGGGAATGTTCCTCCTGCGGGCGATGGAGTGGCGGCGGCTGGTAAAAAACATTTGACCGCGCAACACATGATGCGTAGTATAATGACATGCTCATTCTCCGCCACCGGTTGGCAGGGGCCGGGCACGAGCTTATCAGGAGGAACCATTCACCATGGACGAAAGACAGGCCCGGTTGATCGCGTCGGGGCATCCCCAGGCAAGCGGCAGGAAATCACGCTATGCCTTCACCTGCGGGTCCTGCGGAGCGAGTGTCGCAACGGAGCATGAGTACGCCACGGGCGAAGAAGGGACGCTCGAAGGCGCGTTGAAGGACCAGGCGCGGTACGGGCTTTCCAGCATGCTCTACCGCATACCGGTGATCGGCTATTTCCTGAGCAGCATGCTCTCCCGGAAGATGAGCGAGCGCGGGAGCTCCGGCCAGGCGAGACGCATGGAGGAGGCCAGGGTGCAGGCCTTCAACGAGATCAGCGGTCGATTTTCCCGGTGTACGCAGTGCGACGCCTATGCCTGCCCGTCATGCTTTTCCGGGGGGCTCTGCTATGTGTGCCGGCAGACCCGCAATGCCGGGAACATGGCCGACGATGCCCGGGGGCAGGGCGAGGGATCTGGGGATCCGAAGGATCCCACGAAAATGTGGGATTGACCACGCGCCGGCATTATCCGGGGGAATACACGGTCCACTGGATCCGCTATTAATACCGCCGCTACCGCCTTCCACAGTGCCGCGGGGTGTATCAGTTCATTTCGATACGTGAAATCATGGCGTTGTTTTATGAACGGTCTCCGCGTCTCAATCGGTGGTTATCCGCATGCCCTCGGCCCTTTCCGCCAGGCGTTCCGCCAGGGCCTGGATGTCCTTGATGCTCCTGGCAACGTCGCGACCCAGAGTGTTCATCTCGTCGAACCACTCCCTGATGCGCACCAGGGACGATGCCTGGGCGCCGGTCTGCTCCAGTACCGTCTTGGCGGCGCTGTCGACTTCAAGTGTGGATGAATAGAGGTCCCTGCTCTCGTCCAGTTCCCTCCTCGTGTGTTCGTTCAGGGTGGACATGAAGAGGGAATTCTCCTTCACGAAGGTGATGATGCTGGCCAGGTACCCCGCCAGGTTCTCTATCATCGAGGAGACGCCCTCTATATTGCTCACGGTGTTCCTGATGATGTCGGCGATCTCCTTGGAGGAGTCGATGCTCATGGTGGCGAGCTTGGATATCTCGTCGGCCACGACGGCAAAGCCCTTGCCGTGCTCCCCCGCCCGGGCCGACTCGATGGCCGCGTTGAGTGAGAGAAGGTTCGTCTTGTCGGCGATCTCGCTTATGGTTCGTGAAATCTCCTCGATCTTCTTCGAGTTCTCCCTCATGTAGGTGATGAATTTGATCGTCTCGGTGATGTTGTTCTCGTTGATTTCCGCGAGTTCCAGTGCGTTGCGGGCGTTTTCGTTCTGCGTGCGGCTGTCCTGGTATATCGTTTCCATCAGGTCCGATATCTCCTTGATCCTGGAGAAGTTGTCCTCCACGGTGCGGTACTGGAAGTTCGACTTTTCCCGGATGTCGCCGATGGTGGCCTCGATCTCGACGGAAATTTTCGTCACGTCGCTCATGAGGGAGCCGTGCCGCGCGAGGATGCCGTCTATCTTTGATGACGAGGCGTTCAGGTCGGCGCTTCCCGCCAGGAGGGCCGAGGCGGTCTCGTTGAGGGCCTGGACCATCTTCTTCATTCTCTCCAGCTGTTCCGTGGAGCGCTTTTCCGACTCGGCCAGGAGGTTGATCTTTTCATTGGTTGACCCCGCCATACGCTGCAGGAAGTACACGAAGGCGAAAAGAAAGAGTATCTTCGATATCTCGCTCGATGCGCGGAGGGTGTCCACCGCGAAAAACTGCGCGAGATCGTTGGTGAAGCGCATACCGCCATGGACCACCGAAACAACCAGAAGCCCCGTCGCGGTGATCACCGCGAGAAACCCCGCGTAGAGGTTCAACCGCTTGTTGTAGCGAAGGGCGTTCATTATCAGGAAGAGAAAATAGACCAGGTAGGTCGCCGGCTCCTTCATGGTGTAGCCGAATCCCACGTCCCGGGTGTAGTGCATGAAATACTTGAGAAGGAATATCAGGAGGAACTCCACCGTGGTGGAGATATATATAAGATGGGGGGAAAGGCGTTTCATCCTGATGTAATATTCGTTGGTGAGGGCGAGGGCAAGAAAGACCGCCGTGGTGGCGAATATGGAGCCCCAGGACCATACGCCTGACTCGTTTTTGTAGGCTGAATAGCCGGCGAGAAGGAAGAAGGCCGTGAACACGAACCGCGCCGTGTTGATGACCCGCTCGGTCCTCAGATCGCTCAGGGTGTTCATCGAAGGTATACCCTCCTGTCCATGCTCATCGTACTATTCCCGGTGACATCGCCGATGAACCATAGGTCATCAAGAGATGATGTCTATCACAAAACAGGGTAATGAATGTTAATTTTTCATTAACGTGACAGCGGAATCGGGTTGCGAATAGGTTCAACACCGATTGGGACCTGTCCAATCGGGAGGGAGCGGCTCCAGGCGGTGCTACCTGAGTATGCCCCGTGATGCAAGGCGTTTCCTGCAGCGCTCGCAGAAACGGCCGCTTTCGCGGTCCACGGTGCGTATCGTGCCCTTCGCGTCTTCCATGACGCATCCCGGCGTGGGGCAGTGGTCCAGCCCGAAGGTGTGGCCCAGTTCGTGGTTCACCACCTTGACGAGCCGTTCGCTGAAAAGTTCCCTGGATGCGCCTCCCCTGCCGAGCCGGAAGGTTGAAATAACGCAGGCCCTGCCGTTCAGTGTCGCCAGGCCGAAGATGCCCCAGTCCTGGATATCCCCCTTCGTCGTCGAGATGTCCGCCTCGGTGATGCCCGCTGTCTTCAGGCACCCGCCGCAGGGCCTGTCGCGCAGGATCTCGAGGATGACCTCCCCGCGGTAGCGGTTATTCGGCCTATAGTACGCCCCGGCGGGGAGGGGCTCCGCCGGAAGAACCTTCACCCTGGCGTGAAAGGTTTTTTCGATGCCCGCTGCGGCAGTAGCGACAACCTCCTGCCTGACTTTCCCCAGTGGTTGCAGGGCGATGATCGGCAGGAGGTCCTGATCCGGTGTCGGGGCGCAGAGGGTCAGCGTTAAGACGGAGATGAGTGCCGGGGATAATCTTCGGAGGAGGGAGTTCATTTCACTTCCTGAAGCTTGTCCAGACGTTGCGAACTTGATCATGTGCCGCGGCGGTGTTGCCGACGGCGTTCACTTCTTTTCCAGAATGTCGTCAATTTTTGAAGAAATCTTCTTTACGCTCCCGGCGTGGTCCTGCGCCTCCGATGCCGCGGTGATGGCGTCAATTCCCATGAAGGTGTAGTGATCCGATGGTTTGCCCGCGGTGAAGAAGATGACGAGCTTCTTCAGGGCTTCCGGCTCGTCAATCATGCCCACGAACCACCGCGTTCGCATGTTGAACATCTGCCAGGCATGGAGGGCGTCCATGATCACCAGTGCGTCGAATTTTCTGTAATCGACTGAATTGAGTTTTTCAATGGGAACCAGGGTGATCCGCGAGCTGTCCCGGTAGCGTTCTATCAGCCCCTGGCGCACCCTCTCCTTGTACTCGCTGGGATAGGATGCGATCATGATCGAATGTTCCCCATCCGAGGGTCCGATCTCCGTCACGCGCAGGCCCCTCCCGCATCCCGCCGGGAGGAGTGCCGCCGTAACAAGAGCCGCAAGGGCGATTTGTTTCATTCGCTCTGATTTCGATTCCATGGCCGCGGCTGCCATCTCCGCTATTCCGATACGGAGCCGTAAACCCTGAAATACCGGGAGTTGGCGCCCCAGTTCATGAGCCTTGTATAGCCCGCCTTTTCAAGATTGCGTATCACCATCTGCGCCCTGCCGCCGG
>CAZKPR010000067.1:0-8212 GCA_964554685.1 uncultured Leptospirales bacterium
AGTTTTAAAAACCGGGGGAAAAACCAAAAGGCCCCCCAACGGCCCGGGTGTTTGGTTAAGGGTTTAGGGGTGTATTACCATGCAAAGGTAGGGAAAATCGGTAACAACCAAAAAGGGGCGCCGGTCAGCGCCCCTTTTTTTATAACGATCGAAGGTTTTTCGCCTCAGTAGCCCCTGTTCTTGAGATCAGCCACCATACCCACCCAGAAGTCGGGGGCGTCGAATCCCGGCGTGAAGCCAAAGAGCTGGTCCACGATGTTCAGATGGTCCACGCCCGCGGAATACCAGGACCCTTCCTGGGTGCCGCGGAAGGTTCCCCACTTGGCCGAGTTAATGCTCACCAGGCCGTCATTGGCCCCCTCGGTGAGGAGGAGGATCGGCCAGGTGGCGATGAAATACCAGTTGCGGGCGTTGACGGCCATGGTTTTGATCTTGCAGGCCCAGCTCTGGTAGTAGACCCCCGACTTGTTCGGCGTGTTCGGGTTAAAAGTGTTGATCATGTAGCTCCTGACAAGGTCGTAGCCGTTCTGCACGCTGTTCGGGTTGGTATCTCCGAAGATGAAGGCGTAGATGAAATCAAGCGCCGCGCCCACGATCGGCTCCGCCGGGTTGGGGATGACGCCCATGATCACGTCGGCGATCGCGCTGCCCCTGTGGGGTCCGGCGATGCTCGTGTGGCTCGCGACGTAGGAGGAAAGCCCCAGGTTCGATATCGCGTAGCGGGTATAGATCGTGCCGTGGCTGTGTCCGATGATGTTCAGTTTGGACGCCCCGGAGACCGCCTTGATCTGGAGGAATTGCTGCTTGAAGGAAAGGGCCTTGTTCGCCGTGCTGTCCATGCCGTTCACCGAGGTGATGTAGACCCGTGCCCCCTCGTCCCTGAGGGCGTCGGGAATCCGGTTCCAGTAGTTCACGATACCGAGTATCTCCGCGCTGGCTCCCATGCCGTGGGCAAGAACGATGGGATACTTCGTTTGACAGGTATTTGATGAACCGCTTGCGAAGGCAAAAGAGGATGCTACGATAACAATCGCCAGAGAAATCAGCACTTTTTTCATGACAGGCCCCCGGTAACTAATTTCAACATCTTATAATCAAAACATATCGGTAAACAATGTTTACGTCAATAAAAAAAAACGTCCGGACGGTTTTTTTTATTACACAGATAGGGATTTGTGTACATTCAAATTAATATTTTCGAGTCAGTGATAATGTTATGTCAGATAAAAGGGGAAGGTGCGATAACAATCGGTCAGCAACCGATAACTATCGTTCAAATGGCGATAACAATCTCTCAAACAACCGATAACTATCTCTCCTTACCGGACTGATTGTCATGAACACCATTTTCAAGATCAACATTTATAAATAATTGTCATTTTTCCCAGGAAAACCGGACAAGGTAGAGACTTACTTATCCAGAACGAAAAACTCCGTGCGCCGGTTTTTCCTCCTTCCCTCCGCCGTTGCGTTGTCGGCGATCGGTTTGCCGAATCCGAAGCCCTTCGACTCGAGTCGCTCCGGGCTGATACCGTTCTTGATCATGTAGTCCCGAACCGCGTCGGCCCTGCGCATGGAGAGTTTCAGGTTGTGCTCCCTGGATCCCGTGGAGTCGGTATGGCCCCGGACCTCGAGACGTATCCCGGGATTCCGCTTCAGCGACTCCACCATCCGGTCCAGTATGTTAAGGGACTCCTTTTTCAAGTAGGCCTCGTCGATTTCGAAATGAATATTATCGACGACGATCCCCTTCCCCTTCTCGATTTTTTCAAGGGAAATTGACGCCTCATCGTCGCCCCGGGAGATGATCTTTTTTTTCGGCATATAACCGTCCGCATCGGCCGTGATCTCCACGTCATCCGAATCGGGCACCTGTATCTCCCGTCCGGGTCCTTCCACGGGAACCCTCTTCGAGTAGACCAGTTTACCCCTGGACCACTTCTTTATCTCCACGGCGGCCTTAACCGGGGCGTTCTTCTCGTCCGTCACAGTGATCTTCATTGACCGCATGGGGAAAGCATCGTCTTTCTTCGCGGTCTCATCCTTTTTTGTATCCGCATCGTCTCCCTTTATATCCTTTTCAATTGAACCCTTGTTATCCTTCCCGCCATCAGGTCCAACCCGATCATAGGGATCGTAGACCGCGCTCCCCCCGTCGATGATCCGGGGGTAGTAGTCGGTCCCCACGGCGTAGAGGTAGTTCCCCGAGGGGAGGAACATGATCCCCCCGGAAGCCGCGGGCTGATAGGACCCTCCCGGGAAGGGGGGCACGAACTCCCAGAGGGGATCCTTCCGGCCGAACTTCAGGGCCCTCAGGGATGCGTAGGAGAGCTCCCGGTCACCCACCTTCTTTTTAAACGTCGCGGCGACGTAGATCTGGTCCCGTATGGTCACGAAATAGGGGCTTGACTTCTCTCCCAGGTCAATGGTGGAGGCCACGGCGCCGTCCGCCGGGTTGATGATCACCACGCGACGGTTCCCCGTGGTGAAAAGTATCTCCCGCTCCGTGAAGCTCGGGTTCGAGGTGATCGTCTCGCCGTAATCCCGGGACCAGAGGAGTTCACCGTCCGCGAGGGCGAAGCAGTGGATCGAGCTTCCCGTGGCCAGGTAGACGTTGCGCCGGTACACCACGGGGGAGAAGAGCCTCTCCGGCGCGGGAAGGCGCTTCTCCCAGGCAACGGAGCCGTCCACGGCCTTCAGGCAGTAGAGGGTGAAGGCCTTCGTCGAGTAGTCCATGGACTGGGTGAAGATCAGATCGTCGTAGAAGGAGGGGAACCCGCTGTAGGATTTCACCAGGCGGTTGTCCCACCTGAGGTGACCCGCATCGATCTCCCGGGAGAGAAAGACGTTCCGGGTTCCATAGTATAGCATGTCGCCGTTGATCACCGGGTCGGAGTAGATCCCGTCGACCAGGGTGGTGGAGTGCTTCGTGGGGTCCCAGGACCCGTCATGGCCGGAACGCCAGGAAGGGGTCTTCCGGTTGTAATCGCTTCCACTGTCGAAGAGCTCCTTCTCGTCACGCATGCCCGTGCGGGCCCAGAGCACCCTGCCGCTCCGCTTGTCAAGGCAGTAGATGAGATAGTTATCGGTAAGGATGAGCCGGTGACCCTTCACCAGGGGATACTTCACCTTCCCCGCCGCCCGCGATCCCGCCGTGAACTGGGAGGAAAGCTGGGTAAGGTTTACCTTCCACCTGAGCTTGCCCGAGTCCTCATCCAGACAGTAGACGTTCTTCTTCACGTCCACGAAGTAGACCATGCCTTCGGATACGATGGGATTGTAGACCGTGTCACCTGCCTGGAAGAGCCATTTCAGGTTGTTGTTCTTCACCGTGATCTCGTCGTTGTTCCCGGTGAAGAAAATGTTCCCCTTGTAGATCGGCCAGTCCGACGCGCTGGCGCCGCCGGCCAGTGCGATCGCCCCCGCCACCAGAGCCATGATCAGTCGCTTCATTGCAATCCCCTCCTGGCCACTTCATCGCGTCACCGCGGCCGTTGTTCCATCAATTACGCGCGTAGTGTATGGATGACATATTCTTAATCTTCCTGCAATACTTTTTCATGGGACCCCCTTCCTCGCAAAAACGGACTTTTTTTCTGAAACAATTCATGATTTCTCCACGTGATACGGTCACAAGGCAGTAGGATTCTGGCGATAGAGCAATCCTCACCCGTTCATTCCTTTAAATTTCAACATAATTATCCTGAAAGTGCGATTGTTATCGGCGACTCCATCAAGGTTAACAGGCATGTATCCCAAAAAACAGTGGACAAAAACCGACTGGTCGGTTTATTTTATTGATACAATACCGCATTGTCGGAGTGCCCCATGAAACATTCACTCGTGAAACTAATGATCGGAATTACTCTGACCCTGGGAGGGGCATACGCACTCCTGAGCTGCGATGAGGTGGGGATTGACGGCGATTCCCTCCTTCTAATAGGACGTTCCGCCATGGAGGGCGCCCTGGCCCTTGCGGGGGATTCCCGGGACGGCACCCTCCCGCCGGTATGGCTTCCCTGGACTACCGACGGGGCATCCCCCGTGGAATGCGGGGCCTCCTACCTGGCCGGCGGGGCGCGCTGCAAGGGGCGCTACTGCGACGACGTGACGTTCCTCTGCCGCGACTCGGGATTCGAAGCGTCGGCGAGCTGGTGGACGGATTACTTTTCCGAGGAGGGAAACAACGAGCGAATCTGCGAACAGAACGGCTTTGTCACAGGCATCCGCTGTTCCGGCGATTACTGCGACAACATCTCCCTCCGGTGCACCCGCCCGGATAACGGCGGCGCCCGGGGCGAGTGCTACTGGAGCGCCCCACTCTCCGAGGAGGACGGCGGCGCCTTCGTCGCCCCCATGGGAATGCACGTCGCCGGCGTCCGATGCGAAGGCCGGTACTGCGACAACAAGCGCTTCTACCTCTGCCGGGCCGATAACGGCTCATCGGCATTCGACCTGGAGGCCATGGCCCGGACCTACGCGCCGCGCCTTCGCTTCGACCAGGAATTCGGCACCGGCTCCGGCGAGCAGAGCAAGTGCTTCCCCGGCGACGCGGGGGACTACTACGCCCGGCGGGCCGCCGGGGCCGACCCGGTATCCCTCTGCAACAGGAACTATTCCACCATCGCGAACAACCGGGTGCCTGTCTACTACATGGCGAAGCGGTGCGGCGACGACTCCGTGGTCATCCGCTACTGGTACTTCTACGCGTGGCAGAGCACCTGTTTCCTCAGCTTCGGGTCCCACGCCGCGGACTGGGAGTCCCTCGCGGTCCTCGTGACGGGGGGCGAGCTCCGCCGCGTCGCCTTCTACCAGCACGGGGGCTGGTACACCAGGAACGCCGGGGAGTTCGAAACCGTCGGCGGCACCCATCCCGTCGCCTACGCGGGAAAGAACGCCCACGGCTCCTATCATGACCAGGGGGGCTCCGGCGGGTGCCTCTACTTCGAGGATTTCCGCAACCCGGGATCAAACGATTACCGCATGGATACCTGGAACAACATGGTCCTTCTCCGCCGGGGGGCCGGCGCGCCTGACTGGATGAACTGCACCGGCTCGGGCTGCTTCGACGGCATCGGCCACCCCGTCGAGCAGACGGGTGAGCTCTGTGGGTCCGGGGGGTGCGGCAAGGACGGCTGCGACAGGACGCGCCTGGGAGGGAACATCCCCTTCATCGCCGATCCCACGGGTTCCGATTACTCGCGCCTCGTGGCTGCCCACAGCGGCAAATGCCTCGACGTGGCGGGGGTCTCGACGGACAACGGCGCCAACGCCCACCAGTGGGCCTGCCACGGGGGAGACAACCAGCGGTGGCTCCTGCAATATACGGGCGAGGGATATCTCACCCTGGCGGCGCGTCACAGCGGGAAGTGCCTGGATATCAAGGGCGCGTCAACGGCCGACGGCGCCAACGCCCAGCAGTACTCCTGCACCGGCGGGTCGAACCAGCGATTCAGGCTCCTCGACCGGGGCGGCGGGCTCTTTTCGCTCCAGGCGAAGCAGAGCGGCAAGTGCCTCGACGTGGCGGAGGCCTCGACGGAAGACGGGGCCAACGTCCACCAGTGGTCCTGCCACGACGGGGACAATCAGCGCTACTATTTCGCCCGGTAGGCCTTCCATAGGGAAAAAAAGTTAAGAACAACTTGCCTCTCCCCGGCTCCATCGGTATATTTCCACGGTTGCCTTAAGGCAAACCGAATCCCCCTGTCCCGGGTTCCGGGGCGGGGAATGCATGGAAACGCCCGATGTCACTGCGCACCGCCATCTCATCCTTCTCCGGCGCCCTGCTGATCCTCCTCGGCGCCGCCCTGTCGTCATGCTCAGGGGGAGCGGAGGGAGGCGACCCTGCGGCCCTGCTTCTTCTCGCCGGGTCCGGCGAGTTCACTGATCCGCGCCCTGTCGCCATCACCGGGTACGCGGACCACGCCATGGAGCCCTTCATCACCCGGGACGGCGCCGCGCTCTTCTTCAACAGCCTGAACGCCGGCGGTGACACGAACCTCCACTGGGCCAGCCGCGTGAGCGACGACGAATTCGCCTACCAGGGGGAGATCGGCGGGGTGAACGGCTCTCCGCCCCACCTTGACGCCGTGGCGAGCATGGACCTGGCCGGGCGCTTCTACTACACCTCTACCCGGAGTTACTTTGTCGATTGGAAAACCATCTACACCGGAACCTATGCCGGCGGCGCCGTGACGGGCCTGGCGGTCCAGGAGGGTGACATCTACCTGGGTCCCGGGTGGCTGGTCATGGACGCCGAGGTGAGCCCCGACGGTGAATACCTCTACTATAGCCAGGCCTTTTTCCCCGGCGGTACCGTCCCCGACGCGTGCGACATACTCGTGGCCCGGAAGGACGGCGCCCTCTTCAACATGGTCCCCGGCGCCGCGTCTATCATGGCAAATGTGAACCGCCCCGGCGACAGCCTCGAATACGCGCCCTCCATCAGCGCCGACGGGCTGGAGCTCTTCTTCACCCGGTATGATCCCGGATCCGGAGACCCGCGCATCTGCCGCGCGACGCGCAACTCCGCGGCCGATCCCTTCGGGACCCCCGCCCTCATCAGCGCGATCACGGGCTTCGCCGAGGCCCCCTCCCTCTCCGGTGACGGGAAGATCCTCTACTACCACGCCAAAGAGGGAGCGCTTCACGTGATCATGATGGTGACCCGTCCCTGATCCCGCCTCAATCCCGGGGAAAAAATGTTCGTGACAGGAACCCGCCGGCGCGATAGGATCGATCACTTCGATCAGGGGGATGCGCCATGCTCTTTATCAGGTATTTCATGGGACGGCCCGGCGAGTACGTGATCAAGTTCGGGAAGGGACGGATCAGGAAAGAGGGGCCGGGTATAAGCTTTTTCTACTGGAAAAAGAGGAACACCGTCGTGTCGATTCCCGCGGGCACGATGGACGTGAACTTCATCTTCAACGAGACGACGCGGACCTTCCAGGCCGTATCGGTCCAGGGACAGGTAACCTACCGGATAGAGGACGTGAGGAAGATATTCGAGCGCCTCGACTTCTCCATCGACCCCGTGACGCGGGAGTACCGCTCCGAAGACCCGGGGAAGCTCGCCGGGCGGATCATCAACGCCGTGCAGATGCTCACCCGGGAGGAGATCCGGTCCCTCTCCCTGGAGGAGGCCCTGGGGAGCTCCCAGGCCATGGCGCGAACCGTCATGGAGAAGATCAAGAGCGACGAACGGATGAACGCCATGGGCGTGGCCATGGAGAGCATCTACTTCACCGCCGTGACCCCCCTGCCTGAGATCGCCAAGGCGCTGGAGGCGGAGTACCGGGAGTCCCTCCAGAAAAAGGCCGACGAGGCGATCTACGCCCGCCGCGCCGCGGCGGTGGAGCAGGAGCGCGTCATCAAGCGCAACGAGCTCGATTCGGAGATCGAGCTGGAGAAGCGGCGCGAGGAGCTCGTGGAGCAGAGTGGCTCCAACCGGATCAGGGAGGCGGAGTTCAAATCGAAGGCCCTGGCCCTGGAGTGGGCCATCTACCGTGACCTTGACCCGAAGCTCCTCGTGGCCCTGGGCATGAAGTCCCTGGGGGAGAGCGGCGCCAAGATCGGCAACCTCAACCTGAATCCTGACCTGGTGACCCTCCTCATGGGCCTGTCGAAGAAGGAGTGACCGTGTTCGACAAGGTTGTCATCGTCACCAGGGAGACCCGCATGGACCAGCTCCTGCGCGCCTTCCAGACGAAGGACCAGGCGCGGTTTTACCTGGCCCAGGCCGCCGAGGCGGCGGCGCCCCCCCCGCCGGGGAAAACGCGGGGCCTGGGGAAGTCCGGGCGCGACGCCGCGCGGGCGGCAGCCTCCAAGTTCGACGACATCCAGCACGCCGACAGCACCTACCGCGAGGCAGTGAAAAGGCTCCGCGCGGCGATCCCGCCGGAGCGCAAGGTCCAGCAGATAGACTGGACCTTTCTCCCCACCTTCCTCTTCGGGGAGAGGGACCTGGTGATCGCCCTGGGCCAGGACGGCCTGGTGATCAACATCGCCAAGTACCTGCGCGACCAGCCCATCGTGGGGGTCAACCCGGACCCCGGGCGCTACGACGGCGTGCTCCTCCCCTTTACCGTGCATGGCGCCGTCCGGGCCCTGCGGCGCCTCAACGAGGGGTATTACAATTACCCCCCAAAACCCACGCCCTGGCCCACCAGGAACAACCAAAACCCATGCCCAAAATTTTCCACAAAAAAAA
>CAZKPR010000067.1:8222-18454 GCA_964554685.1 uncultured Leptospirales bacterium
CAGGGCCTCCCTGGACAACGGCCAGGAGCTCAACGGCGTGAACGACATCTTCATCGGCCCCCGGAGCCACATCTCCTTCCGCTACGGCATCCGCTTCGGCGGCGTGGAGGAGGACCAGTCGTCGAGCGGCGTCATCGTGTCCACGGGGTGCGGCTCCACGGGATGGTTCCGCTCCATCATCGAGGGATCGCGGAGGATCGCCTCATCCTTTGACGGCAATGAATCGGGAAGCGACCCGAGCCGCTTCGACTGGGACGCCGACTACCTCTACTTCAGCGTCCGCGAGCCCTTCGAAAGCAAAACATCGTCGGTCAGCATCACCTTCGGGAAGATCACGCCGGGAAGCCCCCTGGTGATCACTTCCCACATGGCGCAGAACGGCGTCATTTTCAGCGACGGCATCGAGGGCGATTACCTTGAATTCAACTCGGGCAGGACGGCCCCCGTCGCCCTTGCGGACCGCAAGGCGAGGCTCGTGCGACACTGATCATTCGTTATTTCAAGAGAGGAGGCTGCGGCAGATGGAAACGCACACGCCGACGAGAGACGAGGCCCTGGCGCTTCTTAAGGAATACAATTCATCGGAGCACCTGGTGAAGCACGGCCTGGCCGTGGAGGCGATCATGCGCCATTTCGCGCGGCAGCGGGGCGAGGATGAGGAAAAATGGGGCGTCGTGGGCCTCGTCCACGACATTGACTTCGAGCGCCATCCCTCTGAGCACTGCGCCATGAGCCGGAAGATACTGGAGGAGCGGGGATGGCCCGACGAGTATGTCAGGGCCGTGGAAAGCCACGGCTGGGGCATGTTCACCGACACGGAGCCCCTCTCGCCGATGGAAAAGACCCTCTACGCCGTGGACGAGCTCTCGGGGCTCATCATCGCCGCGGCCCTGGTGCGCCCCTCGCGGAGTCTCATGGACCTGGAGGCGTCGTCGGTCAAGAAGAAGTGGAAGGACCGCTCCTTCGCTGCCGGGGTTGACCGCGGCGTCATCGAGAAAGGCGCCGCCATGCTCGGCGTAGAGCTGCCTGAGCTGATAAAGGAATCCATACTCGGCCTCCGGAGCGCCGCGAAGGAGCTCGGACTGGAATAGCGGACTATAGCGGACGGGGCGCTTCCTTACTTCCTCCGTATCCGCTTCGCCACCAGGATTCCGATACCCCCCAGGCCCCCCGCGACGACGAGGAGGAGTCCGAAGGCCACCCAGGTCACGCGGGTCCCCCTCCTGAGGAGCGACACGGGATTCAGGCTCGGCTCGCTCACGATCCTGCCCAGCTTCCCCCGGTATTTCTCCGGCACGTCGGGAAGGCCGTCGCCGTCACGGTCAGGGAATCCCCTGACGTATTCCATGAGGCCGACCCACTGCTTCACCTCCTGGACGCCGGGACGTTTCGGGTTGGCGTCCACCAGGGCGTCCGAGAGGTTCTCGATCGGATTTCCCTGGCGGTCCTTGGGGACGATCTTCAGCATGTTCATGGTAAAATCGCCCACGATCTTCAAAAACGTGGCGTTGTAGATGTTCGCCGTGACGCGGTAGAGCCTGCTGTTCGCCGCGGAGTAGTCCAGGGGTTCGTACCCCGCCTCGTCGTCGCCGAGTTCGATCTTCGTGACCCGGTCGAAGACCATCCGCCGCGGGTTGTAGGCAAACCTGATCCCCGATACCTGGAGGAAATAGTCCTCGTTCTTGAGGGGATACACGCTCGTGAGTATCTCCAGGCCTTTCTTGAGCTCCGGGGCGGTGAGGTACATGGCCACCATGGGATACCCCATGGTGTCGTCCACGCCGATCCCCAGGGGAAGGGCGTTGAAGAGGTCGGAGACGGCGATCCTTCCCGTCTTGCCGCGGACCACGGCCTCGCGGATAAGGCCGTTCGAATCGATGGCCGCCACGACCTTCGTGTCCGGATCCCTGGGATCATGGACGAAGCGGTTGACGTACCACCGGCTCGCGTCGGTGATCAGGTTCCCCAGGTTCGATTCCTCGACGCCGATGGTGAGGTCGTAATCGGTGTGGGCGATAATCGAGTTGAACGCCAGGCCCAGGGGCGCCAGGATCCGCCGGGTCACCTCCCCCTTGTCGGCCTCGACGGCCGCCGTTATCGCGGGGTCGCCGGGAATGGTATCGTCGATGACCCGCATCCGGTACCCCGTCATGACCGTCCTGCCGTCCTTCAGCTCCACGTCGAGTACGCCGGCCCAGCGGCCGTAGCACCAGGCCTGGACGATTATGGTGTTCCCCGCGATGATCGGCTTCTCCAGAGGCGTGTGGGTGTGACCGCTTATGATGATATCGATGCCCGGGACCTCCCGGGCAAGGATCTCGTCCTCGGACTTTGAAGGCCGGGCAAGGTCAAGACCGCTGTGGGAGAGGCATACAACCATGTCGACCTTTTCCTTTTTCCGGAGGATCTCCACCATCTTCCGCGCTGCCTCGGCGGGATCTCCGAAGGTCACGGGTTTCGCGAAGGGAGCAACCTCCGCCGCCTCCTTCCCCATGAGGCCGAAAAACCCGATCCGTACACCTCCCCGCTCGATGACGGCATAGGGGTGAACGATCCCCTCCCTGAAAACCGCCTCGAGGGTGTCGTCCTTGTCGCTCCCGGCGCTGAAAATCGTGTTCGAGGAGACGATGGGTATCGTGACGCCTGCCTTCCGGGCGCTGGTGAGGATTCGCGCAAGCCCCGCGGGGCGGAGATCGTACTCGTGGTTCCCCAGGGTGGCGATATCGTACCCCATCTTCTGCATCAGGCGCAATTCCAGGGCCAGTTCCCTGCTCACCATGTGGAAGAGGCTTCCCATGAGAAAGTCCCCCGCGTCGACGAGAAGAACCGGGTTCTTCCTGTCGGCCCGTACCTCCCTTGCCACGGTCATGATCCTGGCCCACCCGCCCAGGGTGGCGTCATCCCCGGTCGCGCCGGGGGTGTAGTCGAGGTTGGGCACCAGGCCCAGCATGTGGGAATGAAGGTCATTGGTATGGACGAAGGTGAGCTTCTTCCCGTCGGCACCTGCGGCAAGGGGGAAGAGGACCAGTGCGATGAGGATGATGCGCGATGCTCGTTTCATGGCGTGCTCCTTGGAGGATTCGGACCCGTGCATATGGATGGGATACTGACGAGTATACGGACATGGCCGCCATTTTCAAGAAATATTTTTCCCTGGGGACACGGGGCGAGGGATCGAGCGGTTAATCCTTGACAGGGTTTACTCCGAGGGGTAATCTTCTATGCGGCTGTTCCGGGAGGAACTTTTTCCCGGGGCTTCCCCCATATGCCGCCACTGAGGCACGGAGACACGGAGATGTTTTCCCCCGATCGAACCGTTAAAACCTCATTTCATAGTATTCAGAGAAGATGGTATTGATAACAAAAAACACCCTTTCACCTGAATTTTCTCTGTGCCCCGGTGTCTCGGTGGCACTGCTTTTTTCTATTAATAGGGCGCCATTTACGCATGATACAGCCCCGGTTCAGCCATGAAGAAACACTCCACGCTGCCCATTCTCGTCATCATTCCCCACGGCGGTCTCGCGGTGCCCGAGGAGCTCGCCGGCTACGAGGCCGTGAGCAGGTTCGACCTCTTCATGCAGTCCGACACCTGCGCAAACGACATCTTCTCCTTCGGCGACCTGGTAGCCGGCACCGTGGACACCGAGACATCCAGACTCTTCGTGGACCTCGACCGCCCCTACACGGCCCTTCGGCCGGGGCAGGACGGCGTTATCAAGAAGGAGACCCTGGACGGTAAACCGGTTTTCAAAGGGGATCATTTCCCGGACGAAATCGCCATCGCGAACATACTTCAGCGCTACTACCTCCCCTTCCATGACACGGTGAAGAAGATCATCGACACGGGGGGGGTGGAACTGGTCCTGGAGTGCCACACCTCCATGCCCGTGGGGCCGAAGCGTGCGCGCGACGCGGGGAATCCCCGCCCCCTGGTGCTCCTGGAACACACGGTCCGCGGCAAGGGCGGCCCCGTCGAAACATTCGACCCCGGGCTTGCAGAGGCCCTGGAGGCGCACCTGGATAAATGTTTCCAGGGCGAGGAATGCACCGTGACCCGCAAGATCATCGCCTCTCCGGCAGTTTCAGAAGGATACATACTGACGCGGTACGGCACGGGACCCGTGCCAATGCTACGGCTCTCCCTGTCCCGGGCGCTTTTCCTCGACGATTCCCATTTCAGCTTTGAATACATGCGCGTGGACGAGCGGCGCCTGCGCCATCTCCGCGAGCTCCTCTGGAGCGCCCTCTCGGGATTTTTCCGGAAACATATACGCGGCATGCCCGGCCCGTCGGGCCGGGCATGAGGACAGGGTCTATTCCCCTTCGGGGGACCGTCTCATTTTCATGTCCATTTCCCGGGAGGCCTTCATCACCGCCGGGTCATCCATGTACTTCATCATTTTCATCGACGCCGTGAGGAGGCGCTGGGCCATCTTCTCCAGCCGCGCGAACTCCTCCCTGAGCTCCTTCGGGGGGTTCTTCTTTATCTCATCGCTCTTGAGCTCGGGATACTTCTTCTCGATTTCGCGGGACCGCTCGTTCAGCTCGCCCATCCTGTTCCCCAGGGCGGTGATCGCCTCGGCGACTTCCTTCGCGTTCCGCGCCTTTTCGAGGCTGGTGACGTACTCTTCGTTCGCCGTGATCACCTCGTTCATGTACGACTTGAGTTCATCGTATTTCCCCGCCTTTGTGCACCCCGCCGCGGCAATGGCGAAAAGTATGGCGCCCGCCGCCAGTATCGAGTGTTTCATTATTCAGCTCCTCTGTATGTGGTACAAGCTGCCGCCGGCGCAGGCCGAAACGGCGGGAACGGGACGAACATGACGGTCCCCGTTCTTCCGGGATTATCATGCAGGAAAATCAGCCTATGTCAAATCTAAAACGTAGTTGTAGGCCTCAAGCGCCGCCGTCGCGCCGTCCGCGGCGGCCGTGACGATCTGTCTCTTCGAGCCGATCCTCAGGTCCCCGACGGCGAAGAGGCCCGGTATGGGCGTGCGCATCCCCATGTCAACGATGACCTCGCCGCCGTCCCGGACCACCTCCCGGGGCAGGTAGGACGTGTTCGGGTCAAAGCCGATGAACACGAAGACGCCGTCAAGGGGGATGGTACGCGTTTCCCCGCTCTTGACGTTGCTGATCTCAAGGCCCTCCACCTTCGATGATCCCGTTATTGATTTCACCACGCTGTCAAGGACCGGCTCTATCGAGGGCGACGCGGCGATCCTGTCCTGGAGGATCTTCGCGCCGCGAAACTGGTCCCGCCGGTGTACCAGGTATATCTTTTTCGCGAAGCGGGTGAGGAAGTGCGCCTCCTCCAGGGCGGTGTCCCCTCCGCCGATCACGGCGCACACCCGGTCCTTGTAAAAGGCCCCGTCGCAGGTGGCGCAGAAGGATACGCCGTGCCCGATCAGCTTCTCTTCCCCGGGCACCCCGAGCTTGCGGTACGACGCCCCCGTGGCGGCGATGACGGTCCGTGCCTCGTGGAGCGACCCGTCGGTCATCGTGAGCGTAAAGAGGTCCCTCTCAGCGTCCCTTTCAAGGGAGGCGACCTCGCCGCTCATGATCTCGGCGCCGAGGCGCCGGGCCTGGTTCTCCATGTCCGTGACCAGCTGCCATCCCGCCACGGGCTCCACGAAGCCGGGATAGTTCTCCACCTCGAAGGTGTTCATCACCTGCCCCCCCGGAGAGAGTCGCTCCAGGAGGACCAGGTCAAGGCCCGCTCTCATGCCGTAGATCGCGGCCGTGAGCCCCGCGGGTCCGCCGCCGATGATGATAAGGTCTTTCATTGCGCGCTCCTCCCCGTGACGTCTGTCCCCGGCTCATGCGCGTCATCCCACGCGCATGCCGGACAACCCGAATCGTCCCGGCGAAGTTTCGCCCCGCGGCGCCAGAATGCAAGAAAAATATCCTTGAAATATTCATGGAGGCGGTCATCCTGTTCACCGGGGAACGCTCCCTCCCCCCACGGGGCCGGAGGGCGTGCCCTATCACTCCCCGAAGGGAAGGACGGCAGGGATACGATGAAGGAAATCAAGCAGTTAGAGGACAAGAGCCTGGACACGGCAAGGAAGCGGTTCATTTTTTCAATCGTCATTCTGATTCTGGCGGTAATTTACCTCATTTCGCCCATCGACATCATACCGGATGCCCTCGTGCCCATCGGCTATCTCGAGGACATCCCGCTGCTCATCACCACGGCGATCTACGCGGGCTACTCCTACCGCAAGCTGAAAAAAGAACGAAGCGCGGGCACGTCCTGATTTTTTTGTAACCTTTATTCCCCGGAGGAACCATACTAAATACTTCGTAAAAGACCCTCCAAAATCTTTTCGGGGAATAAACGTGAAACGCGGTTATTCCTTTTTTTTTGCCTTTTCACGACATTAATAATGTCCAGGCGCCCCTGGTCATGGGGAATATTGTTTTTTCAGGGGTATCGGCAGGAAGGGAGTTGACAGAATATAAGTATTTTATTATATTTTTAATATCTTATATGCCATGGAGCTACCATGAATTCCATTCTCTGGATTCTCGTTTTTTTCGTCGCCTGGATAATTCTTCAGCGCTGGATTCTCCCCCGCTTTGGGGTCCCCACCTGAATGGCCCCGGATTGTTCTCAGGATGAGGACAGGAAAAAGATCCCGCGGAAACAGTAATATCTAGAAGCCGTTGGTCTCCCTATCGGAATCCGGGTTCGCCCCGCTTCCGTAGGTGAAAAACGGCCTGTCGTAGGTCTCCAGGAGGAGGTCCAGCCCCCGGCTGAACTCCTCAAATGAGCCGTCAATGTGCCGCCTGATCCAGAAGGCCACGCAGGTCTTCACCACGTTGCCGTCCCAGCCTCCGTCGAAGCCGCTGTCCATGAGATGGTTCTCATCGTTCTCATGCTCGATGAAGGAAGGATTCATGAAATAGAAATATTTCTCGTAATGATCCCGGGGAAGCCTGCCGGCCTTCACCAGGGCCATGTAGGCGCGGCTCTCCTTCGCCAGGTAGCCCGGGTTCTTCGTGAGCTTTTGGCGGGTCACGAAAAATATTCTGGCCAGGGGAGCAACGAATTCATTATAGGCGTCCTGTGTGGCCGCCCTGAAGGCCCGGTCGCCCGCTCCGGGGATAAGCGCTTTTGTTATACGCGCCACGAAGGCGGGGTTGTACTGGCCGAAGCTGTCGGGCGAATCGAGCACCAGGCCTTCATCCGTGTGGGGTCCCTTTCGGAATATGGGAACGCCCACCAGGCCCGAGAAGGTCCTGAAATCGGTGAAGGAGAGCATGTGGCAGTAGAAGGTCCGCATCCCACCCGTGGGAAAATAATCGAATTCCACGCAGCGGCTTCCCGAGTGGTGGATATTCTTCCATGCGTGACGCACCAGCCCGTCAAGGTGCGGGGAAGCGCCTGCCCCCTCTCCCCCCCGGCCGGAGGATAGGCACCCCGCCGCAAGCGCCGTGACGGCCAGGGCCCCCGCCGCGGCAGTCCGTATCGTCATTTTTTTCAAATTCATTCTTCCTCCCTCACGTGGTCGATACCGCAATCCAGTTCATACCGTCAAAACGCGCCTCGAGCTCCCTTGTCCGCCCCCCCTCGGCATAGCGGAACATGACCGTGGGCCTGTGAGCGGCGAGAAAACCGCGCGCCTCTTCCTCCGTCAGGATCTCGAAGGCCCACCAGACCGCCAGCTCCGCCGCGTACTCGTTGATGAGGCCGCTCCACCCGAAGGGCTGCGCCTCAATCGTCGGGACAACGCCGGTCTCAGTGGCGGGAACGGTGATCTCCACGACATTTCCGCCCCCGGGAGCGGATACCGTGAAGGCGCGGCCGAAATAGCCGATCCGGCCCATTCCGAGCCGCCAGGGGTCGACGTATTCCCCCTCACGCCCCGGGCCGAAGGGCGGGCCATGGAGGGAGCGGAAACCGGGCTCCTCGCCCCGCTTCCGGGAATACTCGTCCAGCCGCTCGTTGATCGCAACCCGTTCACCCATGGCATGGCACCGTTATACTTCACGGGGGAGCGCCGGCTGCCCCGGCGGACCCGTTTCATATCCATACCGAAAGAAATGATGGAATCAATGGAATTATCCAATTAATTTTGAGTTGTCAAGTATATTACTCGAACAGAGGGGTCTCTCGTTATTTCAATGGAAATTGGTTGTCGACCAGTTGTCGCTTTCCATAAATTACGGCGTGAATATGCGGAAAATATCCATTACTGCGCGGCTGCGCTGCGGGAGGGTGGTCTGGGTGATACTATTAATATATAAAATATTTTGACTTTGCATACGTATACGGGAATGCATCCGCACGTTTGTCACACCATTGATGGAATGCCATGGCGGATCTTCATGAAGAGACGTAACAACACACGGCGCGAGGGGAACGACCTACACATGCGTTGTCGTGTTTACCCCCGGTTTCACGGATTCCCTGGTAAAAAAAAAATTTTTTAAAAAAGAAATTGACGCACTATCCCCTCCTCATAAAAGCTATTCCCATCAGTCAGACGTCGATACCGCAAACGCACTTAATGAAAAAATTATTGTTACTACTCTTCCCGCTCCTGCTGGCGGCTCACACCATGTGTGCCGGGCGGACCCCGCAGACCGCGGAGGAAGGAAATGAAGGCCGCTGCATCAAGGGAAACTGCCGTCATGGAACGGGGACCTTCATCTTCCCCAACGGCAACAAGTACGTTGGTGAATTCAGAAGCGGCGTGCCTTTCGGTTACGGTACGATGTACTACAAGAACGGAACTACGCTAAAGGGAAGATGGAAGTGGGGAAGACCGGACCTGAGATAGCAAAGCCATTGAACCGCAAGAAAGCATTGAGCCCCGAGCAGGAATTAAAAGAGAAGATCAAGCGGTCCCTGATGCGGAACCGTAAAATCGTCGGCAAAGAGGAGCGGGCGGAGATCGAATTTCTCCTCAAGCGGCTATGACCTTCTCGACGTCATACAGGGCCCCGGCATGGTGCGCCATGGCCCTTGCCTGGGCGATTGCGTTATCCTGTGCCCAATCACAGGACACCGGCGACGCCGGAGGTGATACCGCCGGGGGCGCGGCGCGGGAATGGAACCGGATGATCATCGGCTCGTGGAAGCTCACGGCGGTGGACTGCCAGGGCCCCGGCAGGGACTGCCGCCGCTACGAGGGGAACCGGACCCTCCGATTCGCGAGAAACGGCGAACTTTTCGTCGACGGCGCCCGGCGCGGGACCTACCGCGTCGAGGGGAACCTCTGCCTGCTCACGGCCGGTTCGGGGAGCTACGAGGTCACGATCATCAACGTCGATCCCACCCGCATGATCACCGGCGAGGCCTTCCGAAACACCACGGAGATTTTCCTGAAAACAAGATAATCCCCCGGGAAAGACCTCTACCTGAGATATCTCTTTAAGAAACCTTAAATTCCCTCTCTGTACACCAGTCGGTAGTCCATGAATCCCCCGTTGTGGCTTCCCCGTATCACGAGAAACTCTTTCGGTCCCGGCGCGTGCCTGAAGAGCTCCTCCCCCATTGAGTAGGGGATTATCTCGTCCTCCGGGCTGTGCACCACGAGTATGGGCGCGGCGATGGTCCCGAGTCTGGAAAGCGTGTCATAGGTATCCCCGAAAATGAGCCTCCCCGGCGCGACTGGGTAGTGATAATGCGCCACGTCGGCGGCATTCGTGAAGGTAGACTCAAGGACGATGCCGCCGGGACGGCGTTTCGTCCCGAGCCAGGCGGCGACGGCCCCTCCCAGGGACCTGCCGACGAGGAGAATCCGCGCGGGATCGGCCTTTTTCTCCCTGACGAGGTATTCCCACGCCCCCAGGGCGTCGCGGTAGGTCCCCTCCTCCGTGGGAGTCCCCTCGCTCATCCCGTAGCCCCGGTAATCGAAGGCCAGCACGTTGAGGCCGATGGAGCGGTAGATCGCGATGGAATCGACAAGGAATGATATATTACCCCCGTTTCCGTGGCAGAAGAGGACCGTTCCCCGGGCCCCGGCAAGGGGCACCCACCAGGCGTTCAGCCTGACTCCGTCCCCCGCCGCCGGGAAGTAGACGTCCTCGTACTCGATCCCCGCCCGTGCGGGCGTGGCGACCATCGCCCTGGAGGGATAATAGAGGAACCGGTTCGCGCAGCCCCCCGCGGCAAGGGCGAGGAGAAGCGCCAGTACCAGTCCCGCCCGCGCGGCGGCGACGCCGGGCCTTCCCGGGGAATGCCCCGGCCGGGAATTCACCGTGAGCACCTGCAGTCA
>CAZKPR010000068.1:0-18103 GCA_964554685.1 uncultured Leptospirales bacterium
ATCACATCGTTTCCTGCCTTTTTGCCGCCTCGCTCCTTGCCATGCCCTCCTGCAAGGAAGCGCCCACGACCATCGACTTCGATCTCTTCACCCTTTCGGCATCAAACCCCCCGGGGTACTGGTATCCCACGGCGACGGTGGTACCGGACACGGCGACGACCCTCCCCATAGACTCGAACATGGTCATCGTGTTCAGCATTCCGGTGAACCCCCTCACGGTGGACTACCCCAACGTCAGCGTCTCAATCGGCGGCATCGACCTCATCCAGGGTGCTGACTACACCCTCGGCATGAATGCCGAGAACACCATCGCCACCATCGATTTTACCTCGAATCTTCCCGCTACGACAGCGGTGACCCTCACCCTCACGGCGGGCATCCTGGACGCGGCGAACGCCGTGCCGCTGAACAACCCGGGTAATTTCGTGTATACCACGGGCACGGCGCCTGACACGACGGATCCCACGTTCCTGGGGGGCACGAACAATCCGACGAGCCCCCCCCCTGTTGAGCTCACGAACGCGGCGCGCCTCGCCGCGATCCCCTCCCAGGCGATTCGGATCGACTTCAGCGAGGATATTGACCCGAACACCCTGAACGGGAACACCTTCTACCTCGACGACGGCACCGACACGATCGCCGCTACCATCGCCTACAACCCCGCCACGGACCGGGCGACCCTTACCCCGACGATCAACCTGACGGAGAGCACCACCTACACCATCACCGTCACCACGGGGATCCGGGACCTCTCGGGGAACCCCCTCGTCGCGGGCACCTCCTGGACATTCGACACCGTCGTTGACCCCTACGATCCCTACGGCTTCCTCCCGGCACTCACCGAGGGCCCTCTTGTGGAGCACGTGGACACAAACAGCGCTCTCCTGAGCTGGATCACCAACAAGCCCACGGACTACACCCTCCACTACGGCCGTGGTGATGACACCGCCTCTTCTGAGATTGAAACGCTCTTCGCATCGCTGAACGTCTTCGAGTTCTCCGCAGTGCCGATCGCCCTGTCGCCGAACTCCCGCTACTGGTTCAACGTGGAGTACGGCGACATCGTGGGGAACAGCGGCATGAGCGCCACCCTCCAGTTCAACACGGAGAGCGACGAGGTACCCGACGCGATACATGCCGCCGCCGGGGCCCAGCACACGGCGCACCGCCTGGCCCACACCGCTGCCTCGCCCACTGGGTCCTTCATCTTCTGGACCAACAACTCCGGGGCAAACAACAACCTCTACGGCCAGCTCTACGACAATACCTTCACCGAGCAATGGAACGGAGGAAGCCCCCAGGGCCTCTTTACCGAGGCCTCGACCTATACCTACCAGTCCGCCGTGGAGGACGGCAACGGGGGCGTGATCGTCATGGCCCTCCGGAGCGGCGACTCACTGGTCTACGCCAAGCGCTTCGATGATTCCGGGGCCTCGCCCTGGGGACACGCCGCCGGGGACATGGGTACCCAGGTACGCGCCGTGGCGATCTCCGATATCTCCGCAGTGCCGGTCACCATCGCCACGGTAACGCCGGTCACCTCGGGGACCACGGAGATGGGCTCCCTGGCTCTTACCAACCCCTTCTTTGACGATGACGTCGACCTCTCGGGCCTTGACGGCGAGGTGATCATGGACCCGGCGAGCCATGACGGCACCACCATCGACGGGGCGCCGCAGGATTTCATCTACATCACGGGCCAGAACGCAAATATCATCGGCACAGGCGACACCTACGCCATTGGAAGCTCCACCGACAGTGTTGCCATTACGGCGCAGAATCACCGGATACGCAGAATTGATCCTCCCGGCTCATGGGACTACCTGAGCGGCGCCGCAACCGTCTACACCCCGCATGATTATGCCT
Organism: uncultured Leptospirales bacterium; assembly: GCA_964554685.1. Classification (GTDB taxonomy): domain Bacteria; phylum Spirochaetota; class UBA4802; order UBA4802; family UBA5550; genus RBG-16-49-21. Next base: position 1,867 of record CAZKPR010000068.1, read on the forward strand.
TACCCATTCTCTGGACCCTCGACGCGGGGGACATCATAAGTAGCGGTGCCTCCTACGGGAGACTGGATGTAGGCGGCGTGACCCAGCAGACCCCTATAACGGTATTTGATTCGGGAACCGATGACGGTGGTGGCGGCAACAGCCATCTTCTCGATTCAACGAAAGCATGGGGGCCCCTGGTGGGGGAAATCGATGTACGCGCCGGGGACTGGGTGGTAAATGAATCAAATGGTGAATTTACCCAGATTCTATCAGTGGCAAACTTTGATCTTACATTGGATGCTCCTCCACCTCCCATGGGCTTCGTTATTACTGATCCCTATTCAATTTATACACGCTATTGCCTTGACCATATAGGTGACCTTACACAATTTGAGCCATTTTATGATTTCACCGTCGACTGGAACATCAACATCACCTCCGGCACGGCATTCTCGATCTACGACTACACCGGGCCCACGGGCACGGCCCAGGCGATTCCCTTAAACCCCCTCCTTGACAATGAGGGCAACTTCACCGCAGCGGTGCCGCCACGCCCTGTGGTGGCCGGCGACGTGGTGATCAACTACACGGATGACACCTTTGCCGCGGTCTCATCAGCGGCCTACACCCACGCCATGGGCCTCGCTTCGGGCATCATGGCCGACGGCGAAGACTACGCCGTGGTCCGCATACCCTCGGGCGGGACCGCCGACATGGTCTCCGTGGGGACGGCCACCTCCGACACGCTGAACCATCTGATCGACACCTCGCCGGGAAAGAATTTCATCACCGACGGGGTCGTCCCGGGGGACCGTGCCTACAACCTGACGGACGACACCTACGCCACTATCACCGCAGTGGCGGCCCAGGACCTCACCCTCGACGGTGACGCCTTTGACAACGGAAACGAGCGTTACATCATCCTCAGAAGCGGCATCCTCTTCATCTTCCAGGAGGGGACCGACGTGAGGGGGAGGATCATGACCATGGGCGGCGGGGGCTCTCCCCCCGTCCAGATCACCGCGCCCTGGACCATCTACGCGGGGATCAACCCCGTGGCCATACCCGACGGCTCCGGCAACGCCCTCCTGGTCTACGAGGACAATTCCGCTTTCCGGCAGGTCCGCGCGGCCCTCCTGAACGGACGCGGGGTGCCCCAGTGGAACGTGGAGATCGATACCCAGGCCGCCGTAGCGGAGTCGATAGAGGGTGTGAAATCCGACGGGGCCAACGGCGTCGTGATACTCTACCGCCACGGGAATGACCTCCACGCCCAGAGGATCGACAGCACTGGGGCGCGGCTCTGGGGTATAAATGGAATCGCATTTGACAATGACGGGGCGACAACCGTGACCTCCGAGGAATCCTGGGAGTATATCGCCCCGAACGACGTGCTCGTCGCGGCCAACGTGGGGAACGACATCTGGGCCATGAGGGCAAGCTTCGGCGCCACGGGATGGGCCGCCGTCACCTACACGGCCCTGGGCTCCACCCAGGAGGCGCCCCGGCTCTTCCTGAACGGAAATGAAACCATCATACTCTGGGAGGACAACCGCTTCGATGACCCGCCCTCGGGCTATATCGACACGGGATGGGGGGTTTTCGGCCTGATGATCAACGCGGCGGACGGCACCACGGCGACGGCCGCCGAGAACTGGCGGGCAAACACTTCGGGTGTCGACGACTACAACGGCGTTTCCATCATCCTGAACAGCTACAACTACCTGCCGCCGAACCCGCTCGTGGTGCCCTTCAACGACGGGACCGACGCCCGCCTGGTCTGGGAGGATTACCGCGCCGGGACCGCCAACGACCTCATCTCCATCGACCTGGTGGCGTTCACGCCCTGACCGCTACAGCCACGCCACCTCCGCCTTCTCCAGCAGGGTAACCCGGTCCTTCAGGCGTTCCGAAACGTAGAGCTTCATGGCCTCGTCGACGAGGATGACGTCGATCTCCCCGTGGCGACCCAGGAAATCCCGGACACCGTCGAGGCCCATGACGAAGATCGCCGTGGCGTAGGCGTCGGAGATCACGGCGCTCCGGGAAATCACCGTCACCGAAATGAGCCCACCATCGGCGGGGAAGCCGGTGCGCGGATCGAGGATATGGTGATAGCGCCGCCCCCCGCGGATCGCGAAACGCTCGTAGTCCCCGCTCGTGGCGGCCGAGTCCCCGTCCTCCATGTCAATGGTGAGAAGGATGGCGTCCCTCCTGGGGTGCCGGAGGCCCGTGAGCCAGGGCCTCCTCCCCTTCCGGCCGATGACCTGGAGGTCCCCCCCCGCCTCGACGATGCCCGATTCAATACCCAGGGACTTCATGACCGCGATGGCGCGCTCCACGGCATACCCCTTTGCCACGCCGCCCAGGCCGATCTTCATGCCGGGCCGCCGGAAGGCGACGGTTGACGCGTCGGGATCAAGAAGCACGTTCCGGCAGTCGACAAGGAACAGCCGCGCCGCGACGGCGCCCCGGGAGGGTGGGGCGAATCGCTCATTCGTGAGGTCCCAAAGGGGGGAAAGGGCCGCGAAGGTGATGTCGAAGGCGCCGCCGGTCTCGACGGAAATGGCGCGGGAGCGGCGCACGAGGCCGAAGGTCTCCCGGCTCACCGCCGCGGGCCATGGGCCGCGGTTGATGCGGGATACGTCGCTGTCCGGCCTGTGGGGGCTCATCAGGGACTCGACCCTCTCGATTTCGCCGAAGACCGCCTCGGCGATATCCGGGGCGCGCTCCTCGTCGCTGAAGAAACTGAGGGTGACGATGGTGCCGAGCTGGGGCCTCGCCACGCGGGAGAATGATCCCTTGCAAGACACCATGGCAAGGGCCGTAATGATGAAGACGAGATATCTCATCGGGAGCGTCCGGCCGTTCACTCGGGTCCTCACCGGGGGATATGCTCTTCCGGACGGACGATGCCCAGGGTGATCACCTCCACGGGACACACCGTGGCGCAGAGACCGCATCCCATGCAGGTTTCGGCGTTCACCTCTGCGTTCCCGTCAACCGCGATGGCATGGACCGGGCATATCTCCTCGCAGGCACCGCAGGCGGTGCACCCCTCGCCCACTTTCGCCAGGTAACGGCTCGGGGAAAGTATCCATTGTTTACCCGTGTGCTCCACCAGGCGGAACATCTCGCAGCAGCAGGAACAGCAGTTGCAGATGGCGTTCCCGTTGAGGCGGTTCTCCGTCATCTGGACCAGGCCCGCCTCGCGGGAGCGCCGGATGATCTCCAGTGCCTCTTCCTTCGTGATCTCCCGGCCGTGGCCCCGGTCGACGACGTACTCGGCCCCCCGGTTGATCTGGATGCAGTTCTCCACGGGGGCGCCACAGTTTTGCTGGCTCAGACGGCAGGGGCACTTCACCACGGCGACGGAGGGCGACCCCTCGATGAGCCGCTCGCACTCCTCGAAGGAGAGCACCTCGTTCCGTGACTCCACCGATTCGTTCACCGGGATGACCCGCATGAACGAGGGAAGGACCATGGTGTCGGGAAGGTTCTTTAGGAAACCTGCGAAATCCTCGTCCATCACCTTCTTCCAGGCGCTGAAGAACTCCGGCGTGGCGCCTTCCCAGAGAATGCAGGCGTCATGGAACTGGACAATGTTCTTCGCCATCCGGTAGCGGGTCACGCCATCCTTCACCGCCCTGAAGGCCGCGCCCTTCTTAAAGAGTGACACCAGGAACGCCTCGACATCCCCGGCGTCCATTTTCGCCCTGGCAGCGATCTCCTCCGCGGTGCCCGGGAGGAGGTTGGCCACCCGCGCCTCATCCTCCGTGCAGAGCATCCGCCACACGTCGTGAAGATTTTCGGAGTTCGGGAGTCCCACCTTCCCGCTCAATTCCCTGTAAAGTTGATCAGTGCTCATCCTTCGCCCCCTGGAGAGGTATGGGCGAGAGTCTATCCCGGGGGGGGATTTTATCAAGTGTATTTTGACTATGTTCCCATGTCTATAGCGCCCTCGCCCCTGCCCCTCTCCCCGGGGGAGGGGTTCTGCGCCTCAATCAGGAAAAGCCAATATTTCCCTTTACTTATGCATCATACTATTGTATTATTATCCAGATACGCGAAGGGCATGACACAATAACGAAGGAGAGCCGGCATGGGAGATAAGAGTCCAAAGTCGATAAACAAGAATAAAAAGCAAAAAGACATCGAAAAGGTCAAGGCGGCCCGGAAAGCACAGGCTGATATTGATGCCAAAAAAAAGCCCGGGACATTCAATCCCAAAAGCAAGTAACACCGCCTCCCGGGTGAGGATGTACCGCCTTCATCAACGACCAGTTTTAATTCATGTGAGGGGAGACCCATGAACCGATCCGATGACCCCTTCTTTAACGTGCCCCTGAAAAAAATAAAAACCGCCGCGGGCGAGATTGACCTGCCCATCTTCTATTATGATTACAGCTATGCCCATTTCCTCTTCTGGGCGGACTACGACAGGGTGGTGCCGAAGCTCCAGGGAACCTACTTCACCCCCTGCAGGTTCTTCAATGGAAGGGCCGGCGTTCTTCTCAACTTCTTCGAGTACCGCGACTCCGCCATCGGCCCCTATAACGAGGTGGGGCTCTCGATACTCTGCCATCCCCGTTCGTTAAAGCGCCCGGGGCCCTTCCTCACCCAGCTGATGAAGGACGCGCGGAAGTGGACCATGGGGGCCTATGTCATCGACCTGCCGGTCACCACTGAGATCGCCCATGCCGGGGGGCGCGAAATCTGGAGTTACCCGAAGTTCGTCACGGGAATCACGGCGGAGCTCAGGGGGAAGCGCTTCCGGGGCGTGGTGGAGGACCCGGACCTGGACGAGCCCATGGTGTCCCTGGAGGGAAGGATGGGGCTCCTGGGCCCGGGGATCCGGTTGTCCAGGGCGTCGTTCATCTCCCACACCACCCACGGGGGGGTGCCACTCCGCACCCTTACCGACGTGGACGCGCGGTTCAAGGTCAATCTCGGCTTCTCGGGCCGCCTCCTCGTGAACGAAAGGAGCCGGCACGTCATGGCGAAGAACATCCTGGACATGGGGCTCGCTGACCGGAAGCCATTCCTCGCCCTCCACTGCGAGAAGGCGCGGATGATACTCCATGGCGGGACGGCCCTCGCGTGAACATCGTCATTCGCCCCGCGAGAAAAGACGAAAGCCATCAGATCGCCGAGCTTGACAGCATCGCCTCCGGTGGGGTCGTCGACTTCCTGTACGAGGGACTGGTACCGGGGAAACGGCCCGTGGAGGTCCTGGGCGAGGTTATCTCATCCGACGAGGGATTCTATAACTATGCCAATACCATTGTTGCCGATGTCGGGGGCGCCGTGGCGGGGGCGGCCATATCCTACCCCTCGAGCAATCAGGGAATCGACGAGAAGATGCGGAGGTTCTTTCCCGCCGAGAAGCTTGATCACCTCCGGGGCATCTTCGAATCAAGCGTGCCCCATAGCCTCTATATCGACGCCCTGGCCGTGCACGAAGAGTTCAGGAGACGGGGCCTCGCCGGTATGCTGATTGACGCGGCGGCGGAAAAGGCGCGCAGCCTCGGGTTCTCTTCCCTGAGCCTCATCGTCCTCGCGGAAAACGCGCCGGCCCGGGCCCTCTACTCGAAGAAGGGGTTCGTCCATGCCGGGGACGTGCACCTGGGATACCATGAGAAACTCCCCTTCCGCGGCGGCGCCTTTCTCCTGAAGCGCCCCCTCTGACAGGCCCGGACGCCCAGGAAGAGCGTATCGATCCGGGTTCAGCGCAGGCTACTTAACCCGCGCGCCGTTCCAGGGTCCGCCGTTGGAGTCGCTCGCCCCGCTCCCCCATGTGCCGACGAAGCTGGTGCCGTCATCGGAAAGAACGAACACCCCCTTCCCCTGCTCGCCGTTGTCGCCGATCCACTCGAAGCTGAGCTTCCTCCCCTCCACGGAACCCTGGAGCCTCCCGGGGAACTTCCCCCCGTAGGTTCCCTCCACCCTTGCCCCGGTCTGCTTCATCTCCACGGGACCCCAGGCGGTGTTCCAGGTCCCGGTGAAGCTCGCTTCCGCAAGGAGCAGGCCCGCGGAAAGGACAACGGACGCGAAGACGGAAATGACAATGAACGCGCTCTTCTTCATGGAAGCCTCCCTGTTATATGAAATGGTGTACGCCACGCGGTCCGTTACTCCGGCATCGCGGAGCCGCGTTATCGACCCATGCGCGCCGCGTCCCGCCGCGTGCAACAGCCCCAACGCGCATGCTACTTCTTCACTTCTCCCGGGGCCCCGTGGAAATACGCGAGTCCCCCACGGGCAGTCTCCCGGTAGCAGCTCTTCATGTCCCTCCCCGTCTGGGCCATGGTCCTCACCGCCTCGTCAAAGGACACCAGGTGGCGCCCGTCCGACAGGAGCACGTAGGAGGCGCAGTCCATGGCCCTCACCGCGGCGATGGCGTTCCTCTCGATGCAGGGTATCTGGACGAGGCCCATGATCGGGTCGCAGGTGAGGCCCAGGTGGTGCTCGAGCCCCATCTCGGCGGCGTACTCCACCTGGTGGGGGGTGCCTCCCATGAGCTGCGTCGCCGCCCCGGCCGCCATGGCGCAGGCGGTACCCACCTCACCCTGGCAGCCCACCTCTGCGCCGGAAATCGAGGCATTGCGCTTGACGAAGTTCCCGATTATCCCCGCCGTGGCCAGCGCCCTGAGGAGCTTTTCCTCCCCCATCCCGTACAATGCCTTCATGAAGAAGAGCACCGCGGGGAGCACCCCGGCGGAGCCGCAGGTCGGGGCGGTCACGACGATGCCCCCCGAGGCGTTCTCCTCGGCCACCGCCAGGGCATAGGAAAAGATCATCCCCGTTTTTTCCAGGTAGCCCTTCATCTGGCGGCTCCTGGCGTGATACGACGACGCCTTCCGGGGAAGGTTCAGCCCCCCGGGGAGCACGCCCTCGGCTTCCAGTCCCCTGTCGATGGCCTTTTTCATCGCGTCACGCACATCGCGCAGGTGATCCCATATTTCCGGCCCCTCGCACCCCTCGACGTAATTCCATATCGAGGTGCCCTCGCTGTCGCAGCGTTCGAGCAGTTCGGTCATCGTCTCGAAGGGATACACGTCGGGGGTGTCCGAGGACCCGCCTTCATCCATGAGGGCGCCCCCGCCGATGCTGTAGACCCTCCAGGAATCGACGGTCGCTCCCGACGCGTCAAGGGCCTCGAAGACCATGCCGTTGGGGTGAAGGGGAAGCTCCCGTTCGGGGTCCCAGATGATTTCGCACGCCGCAGGCCCGAGGGCCGACTCGATCGCCCGGTCGGTCAGGTGCCCCTTCCCCGTGGCAGCCAGGCTTCCATGGAGGGTCACCCGGTACGACGCGGCCCGGGAGGCGTTCCTTTCATGGAACCGGCGCGCCGCCCCGGCCGGCCCCACGGTGTGGCTGCTCGAGGGGCCGGGGCCGATCCGGTAGAGCTCCCGCAGTGATTTCATCGCTTCGCCCCCTTCTTCGGGCTTCGGGCCACCAGCTCGTAGGAGTGGTCGATGAGCCGCAGCACCTCGTCGTCGGGCATCGCGCCGTCCACGAGGAGCGTGTTCCAGTGTTTCTTGTTCATGTGGTACCCGGGCGTGACCTGGGGGTAGCGCGCGCGGAGCTCCAGGGAAAGAAAGGGGTCGCACTTCAGGTTGATTGAAACCGGCTCCGCGTCGATGTTCATGAGGGCAAACATCTTTCCCCCCACCTTGAAAACCAGTGTCGAGAAGTCGAAGGGAAAATCCTCCACCGCCCCCTTCTTCTTCCCGCAGTAGTCGCGTATCTCCCCGAGTCCGAGCATGTTCCATTGTACCACCCCGTGGCGGAAAGGGCGAGCATAATTTCTGCATCCGGGACATCACCGTGCATCTCCTTTACGGGCCGGTCAGCAGTACGCCACGGGAAATCCAGTCCCTGTGCATCACACAATGACCGGTAAAAAGTTATCGACAGGTGCCCCGCAATCGGAATATCATACTGCCATCGGCAGCCACGGCCGGGCCGCTGGACACTGGCCTGCAGGCACGTGAATCGCAGAGGGAGGATTCCGCATAATGAAGAGAGAATCACCGGAAGCGAGATCATTCGCGTTGAGAAGCTTCGCACTGGCATCGCTTCTCCTCGCCGGCATGGTGGCCGCGGATTGCGCGTGGGCCGACAACCTGGGGGGCCTCGTGTTCCTGGTCTTCATCTGGCCCGCGGGAGTGCTCTGCTGCGTCCTCCTCGGAATCCTGATAGTCATCACGATCGTGAAAAAGGGGAAAGTCGCCGGCCCTCGGCGCCCGGTCAGCTTTTACGCGGTGTCGATGATCGTTTCTGCGGTAATCTTGCTCATATTTCCGGTCTTTGCCCTTCTCCTTGAGAATGCCTATACCGCCAACGCCCCATGTGAAATGCTGCTGATCTCGATAGCCCCGGTGGAGATCCTCGCGGCAGCATGTCTCGTGTTGAACCGGGGGACGCTCCGCGCGGCGCGGGGATCTTAATAATGGCGCGGGAAAAAGGGAGCCCCGCGAAGGGGTCGGCCCCTCCCCCGCACCCGGTTCATCATCCCTCAGCAGCGGTTCCCGCCTCCCGGTGGCCGAGCCTGATCCGGTACCAGTCCACGTTCCTGGTGAGGTACATCACCCCGGCGAGTATCGCGAAGAGGATGCCGGCCCCCATGAGGAGCGCGTAGTCCTCGTTTTCCAGGAGCACGAACAGCAGGGAGTAAAGACCGAAGAGAAGGCCGAACATCGCGCCGGCGCGACGGTGCGTTCCCAGGACCTTCGCGCTGTACCCCGTGATCAGGGCCATGACGCCGCAGCTGGCGATGGCGTAGGAGGACAGGAATCCGATATGTTCCGAAAGCGCCAGGAAGAGCAGGTAAAAGAGGCACATGGCGAAGCCCACCATAAGGTACTGGAAAGGATGGATCGAAAGCCCGTTGAAGAGCTCGAAGAGGAAAAAGGCCAGGAACGTGAGCGAGATGAACAGGAAACCGTATTTCACCGCGCGCTCGCATTTCTGGTAGAAATCGACGGGCATGAAAAGCCGCACGCCGAAGGACGACGCGTCGAGCTCCTCCGCGGAGGGCATCTCTAAACTTACGAACTCCTGGGAGAAATTCCTGCCGAAATGGGAGACCTCCCACCGCGCCCTAAAGCCGTCATCGCCGACGCGCCGCTTTGACGGGAGATACGCGCCGTCAAAGCTCGGGTGGGGCCAGGTGGAATCGATCTCCACGGAGGTGTCCTTACCCATGGGAAAAAAATTGAGGGAAGAGCTGCCGCGCAGGTTGATGACGAAGGAATACTCGTACCTCCCCCGCGCCGCACCGCGCAGGCCGGGCACCGGCGCGTGGATGCCGTTCCGGTACATGCCCGCGTTCCTGACGCCGGGATGGAACGGGAGCTCGCGGCCGTTCCATTTCATCGTGACGCCCCGCGGTATGCCCCGCGTGTCCGGGATGCCCACGGCGACGTAGGCCTGCTCCCACAGCACCCTGTCCCCGGCGATGCCGAGCTTCCCGAAGTCGGGACCGGTAAAGGCCCCCGAGACGGCGAGGTCCCTGAGGCTGTAAAGGACCACTTCGTAGAGCCCGCGCGATCTCTTCTCCGGCACGAGGCTCCCCTTTACCGCCACGGTTTCGGGAAGGAAGTAGGCGTTCTCAACCGCCGTGCGCGCCACGTTCCTGCCGTCCACCTTCTCCACGTAGGTATGCCGGTAGGGGATCACCAGGACCGGTCCCGATACCTTCTGGGGATGCCCCCACCGGGAGCTCACTTCCTGGATCGCCTCTTCGCGCCTGCTCTCACGCTCCCTGACGAGGCCGCGCACCATGACAAGGGGTATCATGAGCACGATGGCCAGGAAACCGGTGAAGACCACCTTGAAACCCGGGGAATTCTTGACGTTTACTTTCATGACGTATCGCTCCTTTGATTTTTTTTCAAGGTGCGGGTCGTAGATGAAGAGAGTATGAAGCGGGCGTGAAGTGAAAAAAAATTACGCGGGGATGAGTATCGCGGCCCGGGTGCCGCCCGGGAGGTTCACGACCTCGGCCCGCCCGCCGTGGAGCGCCGCCGTCTCACGCACGAAGGAGAGTCCCAGGCCGGTGCTTTTTTTTCCCGTAACGGGATCGGGGAGGGAATAAAACCGGTCGAACACCCGTTCCGCGGCGTAATCCGGTATTCCCGGGCCCTGGTCCGTTATCGAGATCGCCAGGAACCCGTCCCTCTTCCCGGTCGAGAGGCTGATGGTCCCCCCCTCGGGGCTGTAGCGTATTGCGTTGTCGAGGAGGTTCGCCAGGGCGTGGCGGAGCAGGAACCGTTCCCCCGTGACCTCGGCCTTCGGGTCGACGGCGTCATCGATCCGAAGGCCCTTCCGGGCGATCTGGGGCGCGAAGCCGTCTAGCACCTCGGCGACGGCGGGAGCGATGGCCACTCGCTCCCGTTCCCGCAGCTCCCGCCTGTTCTCCAGGGCTGACAGCTCGAGCATCTTTTCAATGAGATCCCCCATCCTGCCGGTCTCGCGAAGTATGTTCCGGCAGAATTCGCGGCGGCGCTCCTCGGGCATCTCCTCCTGGACGAGCTCCGCCGAACCCCTGATGGAAGTGAGGGGGCTCTTGAGCTCGTGGGTGAGGGTCTGCACGTATTCCTCGATATACCGCTTCCCCCTGAGCTCCTCCCAGAGGGACTCGAACTCCCTTCCCAGGTCGCGGATCTCGGGGGCGCCGAGGCGGGGGAGGCGCGCGCTCCCGTCGTTCCGAAGCGCGGCCACGTAGCGGCGCAGCCTGGTGAGGGGCCTGCCGATCCAGGCCGAAAACACCAGGCTAAGAAGCGCCATGGCGGCGACCATGACGGCGCCACCCGTGATGAGCTTGCGCCTGGCGATGTCGATGAAGGGGGTGACGCTGTCCTGGGGCTTGATGACGGTGAGGACGCCGAGTATCCGCCCCCGGTGCATGATGGGGGCCGCCACGTAGAGAAGGCTCGACGCGGGATCCTTCGGATCGCCGCGGGTGGAGCGCGCGCCGTATTCCCCCCGCAGGGTGAGGTAGACGTCGTTCCAGCGGGAATAGTCCTTCCCGATCCCGTCATCGCCCCGGGAATCGAAGACGACCCTCCCCCTGTCGTCGGTCACGTACACGTCAAGGCCCACCCTGGTTTTGCGGTACCCAAATATGCGCGCGGAAAAGGAGCGCTCCCCCGCCCTGGCGATGAAATCACGGAGGAGCGACGCGTCCAGCCTCCCGCCTTTCACCTGGTGCTCCATCATCGAGGCCAGGAGGTGCGCGGTGTCGTTCAGGGACTCCTCGACGGCCTCGAGGTAGCGGGGGCGCATCTCCTTTATGAGGGAATCCCCGATGAGCCAGGAGGCCGCCCCGAAGAGGACGAAAAAGCCGATCAGTATCCGCGCCTTCAGGGACACAGGTCCTCCCTCAGGGAATACCCGATTCCCCGGTGGGTCACGATGGGGTCGAGGTCGGCCCTCACCGATTTGAGCTTGCCGCGGATCGACTTGATGTGGGCGTCCACGGTGCGCTCGAAGCTTTCCTCCGGCTCGGTCCAGACGAGGTCCATGATCTGCTCCCGGGAAAAAACCCAGCCCGGCCTCGAGATGAAAAGCCTGAGGATGTCGAATTCATAACGGGGGAGCCTGAGGGTTTCGCCGCAGTAGGTGACGGTCCGCTTCCGTTCGTCCACGGCGAAGAGCCCGGGAGGGACGCTGGTCCCCGGAGAGGCACCCCCGGTCCGCCGCAGTATCGCCCTCACGCGCGAGACCACCTCCCGGGGGCTGAAGGGCTTGACCACGTAATCGTCCGCCCCGAGCTCGAGGCCCAGGACCCGGTCGATCTCGCCGGACCGCGCGGTGAGGAAGAGCACCGGTACGCGGGAGAACCCGCGCATCTCCCTGAGCACGTCAAACCCGCTGGCGTCGGGAAGCCCTATGTCAAGGACCACCAGGTCGACGGGACGCCCCCGGATGATGGAGAGCCCTTCCCGCCCCGTCGGCGCGGAGAGCGCCTCGAAGCCCTCGGTGGACAGGGCGTAGACCAGGGTGTCCACAATACCCGGCTCGTCTTCGATGATGAGGACGGTGTGCCCGGATGCGTGATCGTCGGGGGGAGTTACCATGCGTACGGTGTACACCATGAAGACGCGCTGTCAATCATGTTATCGGGGACCGGGGAAAGATGTTCCCCCCCGGGAAAAAATCGTATCCATCGCGCGATTCCATGTTTTCGCTTTACAATTGCCGACGCGTCGTTCTATAATCTCCATCGCATCAATTAATGACCCGGGGGAAGGAGACCATGAAGATCAACAGGAAATTCCCGGAGAAGCGCGTACTCATCACTGGCGCGGGGAGCGGCCTCGGCAGGGCCCTCTGTCTCGAGTTCGCCGCCAGGGGTTGGCGTATCGCCGTCACCGACATCGACAGGAAGCGGATCGCCGAAACGGCGGACCTGGCGAGGGCGGCCGGGGGTTCGCCCCTGGCGATGCCCCTCGACGTGACGCGCCCCGGGGATTTCACCCGGGCCCTCGCCTCGGTGAAGAAAAAATGGGGGGGCCTGGACGTCCTGGTCAACAACGCCGGCGTCGCCGCCGGCGGGCTCATGGAAAAGATACCCCTGGCGAAGTGGGACTGGATCATCGGCATCAACGCGAAGAGCATCATCCACGGCTGCCGCGCCGCCATCCCCCTCCTCAAGGAACAGGGACGCGGCCACATCGTGAACATCGCATCGAGCGCCGCCATCGCCTCACTCCCCGAGATGGGCTCCTACAATTTCACGAAGGCCGCGGCCCTCTCCCTCTCGGAGACCCTGCGCCTCGAGCTCTCGCCGCACGGCATAGGGGTCACGGCGGTCTGCCCCTCCTTTTTCAGGACGAACCTCCTCGACCGGTTCACCTCCCCGGACGCGCGCCAACGGATCCTGGCGGAAAAGATGTTCGAGAAGAGCAGGACCACGGCCGGGGCCATCGCCCGGCTCATCATCAAATGGATCGAAAAAAACCGTTTCTACCTGGTGACCCCCGTGGACGGGAAGCTCGTCTGGCTCTTCAAGCGGCGCTGCCCCGAGCTCTATTTCCGGATAATGGCGTGGGGATACCGGAAGGGCCTCTTCGAGAGGTACATGGGAGTCCCGCCCGAAGGCGGAGTTCCGTCAGAAGGCGGGGTCACATAACCCCGCTATAAATTTTTCCGATGGCCGTGAAGATCGATAGTTGGACGAATCATCGAAAAATGATTGACCCGGCAGCAATTACCGTACAATGTTGCACGCTTACAATCATATCTTTTAAGGAGGAACAATGAAACAATTCTTTATCCTGGCCATAGCAGGCATTTCGGCATGCATCTTAATGAGCTGCACCGGCACATCAGAGAAAAGCGTCACCGTGGATTCTGGAAGCATATCCAAATACTCCACCATACAGGTGGGGAGCCTCTCCATAGACAGGGGCCAATGGAAAGAGCTCAGCTACAAATCGGAGCAGGAATATGACCAAGCGCTTTCCTCAGCGGAAGAGACCTTCAGGAACAGGCTGAAGGAAAACCTCGCGGGAAAAAAAATCATCTTCGGAAGGGGCGCGGCTGAAGTCGGAGTGAGTTTTTCCAACTCCAAGGTGGACAGGGGATACAAATTCGGGGCAGGACCATGGGGATCCATATCGACCACGGTCACGATTACGGATATGAAAACCAAAAAGGTAGTGTACGAAGCAACCCTGGAAGCGGTGAAGGCCCACTCCTTCTCGCACGCGGTGCAGCTTCAGCAGGCGGCGCAGCAAATCGCCGACCAGCTGGCAAAGAGGATTGCACGTTAATACAGAGAAATCATTCTCATTACTTCACAGGTCAATTTCAATGAAAGCCGCACATTCCCAACAGTGCGGTTTTTTTTTGACTCTTCCAATATCCAACGGAACAATTCAGGAGATGAGATCCTTCACCGACCCCTCACGAGCCCCGCGATGGCGAAGCCGAACTCGATGAGCTGGTTCGCCAGGGCGAACAGCGCTGCGGCGAAAAACATCCGTGCGGAGGACGCGGAGTCGTACCCCTCCCAGAACGCCTGGACCTGCCGCGCGTAGACCTCCGTCGAGGAACGCTTCTCCACCAGGGCGGCGATCCCCGCGCCGGCAAGGATCGCCCCGAAAAAAAGGAGCGCCTGGATGACGCCGTTCACCGCGCACTCCTTCGCCGGCGCCGTGGCGAGGCGCGTCACGACCGGCACGAAGAAGAGGACAAACAGGAAGCCGAACCGCAGGCCCATGGCGTACCAGGCGGCCGCGAGGAGCGCCACGGGAAGGACCACGGCCACGGTGACAAGGCCCGCCAGGGCAAGCGCGTAGAGGGGACCGCTCCCCCCGGCCGCCTCCCGGGCCTGGTCGGCCAGGGCGCTCCACTTGCCCGTGGCCCCGGCGACCATCATCATGAAGGATATCGGTATGGCGCCCAGGCAGGCGAATAAAAGCATGCGGGTGTACCCCGTGTTCGTCCCGGGGGCGATCATGTGCCTCACGATGGTGAAGATGAAATAACCGCTGATAACAAGGGTCGCGGCCGATACAATCCTCTTCATGGATCTGATCCCCTGTCATTATGGTTGCGCGCCGCGCCATCCCCTCCCCTTTCCCGCGCGACGCGTTGTGGTGACTGGTTGGAATATACGTACTGCCGGGAAAATTTCAACTACCAGCTTCCAAAAAAATAAAAAGTAACCGCCGGGGCAAACCTCTTCATTTTCCATTTGATTTCGCTTTGCCGAGACAGGTCCCGGAATCCATGCCATGATATCATGCAAGGCATTCGATTCAGTACATCATACATCAGCAAACTGGAACGCTGCCCGCGTGCGGTGTGCCGGAGCCCGGCATGCCGCCATCACCCTCAAGGAGTGACCCATGAAAATTGTCTATTTTCGCTCCCTGGTTCTTCTCATCGTGCCCTCGCTGATCATCGGCATGATCATGCTCAGGCCCCACTACGGCGACGTGAAGCTCATGGCCGGTTTTTTCGTTCTCCTGGCAGCCACCTGTTTCTCCTACTGGCTGGGCCTGCGGCATGTCATAAAGGACATCAGGGAGTCATGAGTATCTTTCATGGCGCCGGTCCGGGCCGGCGCCATGAAAAACTTCAGGCAGTCGTTTCCACCCTGCCGCCGATTTGACCAAGCCATTCACAGGAGGTTCACGTGATGAAGAAAACATATGCGCTCGCGCTCATCATGGCCGCGGCGCTGTCCGCCGCCGACGCGAAGACCGTGAAGGGCGTCCATGTCCCGGACACCTTCAACGCGGGGGGGACGTCCCTGGTGCTGAACGGCACGGGGATGCGTACCAAGTTCGGGTTCGACATCTACATCGGCGCTCTCTATCTTACATCAAAGCGGAGCGACGGCGCGGCGATCGCCGCCGACGACGAGCCGATGGCCGTGCGGCTCCATATCGTTTCCGGCCTGATCACGCCGGAGCGCATGGAGGAGAACACCCGGGATGGATTCATGAAATCCACCGGGGGGAACATCGCCCCGTTCAGGGCGGGGATGGAAACCTTCATCGGGACGTTTAAAGACGGCATTATAGTCGGGGACAGGTATGATCTCGTCTACCTGCCGGGGAAAGGCACGCAGGTATATAAAAACGGCGTGCCCCGTTCGCGCGTTGAGGGCGTGGCCTTCAAGAGGGCCCTCTTCGGAATATGGATCGGGTCCAGGGGCATACAGGAGGGGCTCAGGAAAGGGATGCTCGGCCTGTGAGGGACGGTGGCCGTGAGCCGGACGCGACGCGGGACAGGGATCCCCGCGCGCCCATGACGAAGGGTGAGCTGACGCGAATCCGCCTCCTGCGGTGCGCGGAGCAGGTCTTCTCCGAAAAGGGATACCACGAGGCCCGGGTTGAGAACATTACAAAGATGGGACGCGTGGCCAAGGGCACCATCTACCAGTATTTCAGGAACAAGGAAGAAATTTTCATCGCCCTCCTCGCCTCTTACCTGGAGGAATGGGAGAAGGCGATCGCCGTGGACCTGGGCGAGTTCGGCGGCGACGGCACTCCCGCGGGGTACGCCCTCGCCTACCTCCGCCACCGGCTCAGGAAAACAGCAGAGTTCTGTCGGCAGAGCCGGGAGCGGACCAATCTCATCCTCAGGGTATCGGCGGGGGCGAACCGCGTTTTCGAGCCGCTCATACGTCGGTTTGAAAACGCGATACTGGACGTCATCACCCATGACATCAGGCTCGGCCAGAAGTGGGGGAACATTCCCCGGGCCCTCACTGTCGAATCCGCGAGCAACG
>CAZKPR010000069.1:0-17954 GCA_964554685.1 uncultured Leptospirales bacterium
ATGATATACAATATAGAATAATACACTTGACAAAACATATTGTTATGTGAGCATTTTGCTATTATCATAGCATCTGGAGGAACACGATGAATTTTGTTGATTTTATACTAAAAATTTCCTCTGACCCAGATTCTGAAATGGCAAAAGAATTCATAAAAATAATAACAAATACCAAACTATCTGACGATGCATGTGCATCTGCATTGGCCGCTTTATTTAATAAAAACAAATACAACATTGATCTTGACGAATGCAAGAAGATCGTTAAGGCGCGACATAACATTGGTCAACTAATCGCTGGTAATCTTAAATATTGATGCAAATGCGTTCACTTGCTTTAATTTTTTTTTTCTCATTATTCCATTTAGCATAATTCATGCTAAAAATAATTATGTAATTTTAAAAAATCCTGATACAACATACGAACTCTCTCGCGGATGGCTTTTTAACGCAGACGATATATCTGAATATAAAAAAATTCAGCTTGATACCTCAAAATGGGATTTGCTAAACCCCAGCATCCCCTGGTCAATTAATAAAAAATATCGATCATACCGCGATCATGCATGGTATCGGCTTACCTTGCGCTACACGGAGCGCCCTGAATCAGCACACTTCCTGCTTCCCTTCCATTACTGCGATGTCCAGATATTCGTTAACGAAAGAATGATATATGATTCATGCAATAATCGTAAATCATGCGAGCACCCAATGGCCGCGTTTTCTGACCTCGTTCCCATTCCAGCAGGCCTGTTGGTACCCGGAGATAATGTTCTTGCCATCAGGGCATGCTCGATAATTGGCCAAAGCGGTTTCGACGGTTCAATCTATATAGGCCCGGGAAATGAAATTAAGAACAGATGGTTGGTATCGACAATATGGTATGGTTCACTGGCGGCAATCTGCCTGATTATTTCTTTTTTCTACATGGTATTATTTCTCTACAGAAGAACGGATAGATTCAATCTGTTTTTTTCTCTTTTTTCATTGTCACTCGGCATCTGGATTATCGGCTATAAGGGTATAATCCTGCTGCTGTTTGAAAAACAGTGGCTCTATTTCATTTTCACCTATACCGGCTCACTCGGGTCAGTGATAACCGGCATAAACTTTTTCCAATCACTGTTACAACAAAGAAAATATTTAGTGACGAGATTTTTTGAGGCAGCATATGTCATATTCTTTTTATTCATTATTGTTGAATTATCACTGACATCATCTCTGTTATATTTTAAAGCATATCTCTTTAAGCCATATATTATCAGTACCGCCGTTTTCGTCATTTACGCCTTGTCCCTCTGCATCATCGGCATTAAGCGAAAATCAAATTATGCGATCCACCTCACCATTGCAATCTCACTATTCGCAATAGCATATCTATTCAGCGTATTTAAATTTCTCGGTTATACCTCGATTGAATCATATCTCATCGAATCTTTTGTCATGATGAGCCTAATATTTTCGGTAATTCTGGGATCGAGACTCTCTGTTGTATTCACCGACCTCGAAAAGGCCCACAGTGACCTCCTGGTCCTCGACAAGATGAAGGACGACTTCCTGGCCACCACCTCCCACGAGCTCCGCACGCCCCTGCACGGCATCATCGGCCTCACGGAGTCCCTGGAGGAGGGGACCCTGGGCGAGGTGAACGACACCCAGCGGGAGAGCCTGGAGCTGATCCGCACCAGCGCCGAGCGGCTGAACGGCCTGGTGGCCTCAATCCTCGACTTCAGCAAGCTCCGGGCCGGGAGGGCGGACCTCCTCATCGGCGAGGTGGACATCGGCGCCGCCGCCGCCTCCGTGGTCTCCCTGGTGAAATCCGCCTCGAAGGACAGCGCCCTGGAGTTCCGCACGGACCTGGCCCCCCTCCCCCCGGTCAGGGCGGACCGGAACCGCGTCTACCAGGTGCTCCTGAACCTGGTGGGGAACGCCGTGAAGTTCACGGAGGAGGGGAGCGTCACGGTGCGCGCCTCGTCCCGGGGGGACATGATCCGCGTGGAGGTGGTCGACACGGGCCCCGGCATCGACGCGGCGGACATCGAGCGCATCTGGGACCCCTTCGTCCAGTCGGAGGACCCGAACACCCGGAAGGCCGGGGGCGCGGGCCTGGGCCTGGCCATATCGAAGTACCTGGTGGAGCTCCACGGCGGCAGGATCTGGGCCGAGAGCGAGAAGGGAAAGGGAAGCGCCTTCATCTTCGAGCTTCCCCTGGAGGCGAAGGCCGCCGGCATCGAGCGGGCCCCCGCCCCGCCCGTTTTGCCGGTCACCGCAGCGGCGGCGCCCCCGCCGGAGACGCGGGCTAAAAGCCCTAAAAGGATAAAGAAGACGCGGCACAAATCTGCCCTGGTCCTCGCCGTGGAGGACGACCCGGTGAACCTGAAGGTCCTGGAGCACATCTGCGCCGCCGCGGGGTACCGCCTCGTCACCACGACGAACGGCCCGGCGGGGCTCCGCATCGTCGAAACCGAAGAGGTTGACCTGGTCCTCCTGGACCTGATGCTCCCCGGCATGAGCGGCTACGAGGTGTGCGGGAAGATCCGGGCCATGGAGCGGGGGCGCTACCTCCCCGTGATCATGCTCACGGCCCGGGACCAGGCGAGCGACCTCCTGAACGGCTTCGAGTGCGGCGCCAACGACTACATCACCAAGCCCTTCAACCGGAACGAACTGGTGATGCGGATCGAGAACCAGCTCGCCATCAAGTCGATCCTCGACATGGAACGCTCCGTGGCCAACGGCCTCAGGAAGGATAAGGAGTCGATCACGGGGCTCTTCCAGCGGAGCCTGGCCCTGAAGGAATCGACCCTCCAGATGGTGGAGTGGGAGCATATCATCCGGGAGGACCTGGACATCGCCCACGCCTTCCAGATGAAGCTCATGACCCACCGGCGCGATATCGCCGGCGTGGAGTCGCATATCGAGTACCGGCCCCTCCTGGACGTGGGGGGGGACCTCTACGACCTCTTCGAGGTGAGCCCCGGCGTGG
This sequence comes from uncultured Leptospirales bacterium, assembly GCA_964554685.1. Taxonomy (GTDB): domain Bacteria; phylum Spirochaetota; class UBA4802; order UBA4802; family UBA5550; genus RBG-16-49-21. The sequence goes on from CAZKPR010000069.1 coordinate 2,987, forward strand.
TCCGCGTGTTCCTGGCCGACGCCACGGGGCACGGCATCACCGCCTCCCTGAACACCGTGAAGATCCTCTCGGAGTACGCGGTCATCAAGGAGGCCATCGGCTCTCCGGCGGACGTGGTCAACTTCCTGAACCAGCGCTTCACCAAGAGCTTCTCCGATTACAACATCGTCTTCACCTGCGTGGTGGCGGACATCAACATACCGGGCGGGGCCCTCACCATGGCCTGCGCCGGGCACCCCCACCAGCTCATGGCGCGCCGGGGCGGGACCGTCACCCTGCGGCCCCCGGGGCCCATCATCGGCCTTTCATCCGGCATCGTCTACACAGACGAGACCGTCGACTTCGAGGCCGGGGACACGCTGGTCCTCTTCACCGACGGCCTCCTCGAGCTGGTCGAGGCGGGGAACCCCGGGAAGAACGAGGCCGACCTCCTCGCCGCGAGCGTCGGGGAGATCTTCCCCGGGAAGGACCTCGCCGAAGCGTGCGACGAGTTCCTGGCGCGCCACGGCGGGCCGGGGATTGCCGTTGAAGACGACATCTCGATTATCGCGATCAAGAGGACGTAGGGGCGCGTCGCGGGACCTGGTCTACGGCACGGCGGCTTTTTACAAGGGCGTTGTCTTTGCAAGAATCGCGAGGGCTGTATCCTTCTCGTTGCGCGTGTACTCCTTGATCGTTTTGACGAGCTGGTCGATCTCAGAGGCGAGCATCTGCTTCTCGAGAAGCTTGAAGTACTTCAGGTTGTTTTTCAGGTCATTCCTTCTCTGCTTCAGCGTGAGGTATTCCACGCGGCGCTTGCTGGGCCAGAGGTCGGAAATCGTTTTTCTCATGACGGGACTGCCCACGGCATCGATGGCGATCATGGCGAACTCGAAGATGCCCCGGTAGTAGGCGTCGACGTCGGATTTTTCCGCCGCGCGCTCGACCTTCTTTATAACGTCCAGGACCCGCTTCACATTGACCTCGGACCTGCGTTCCATGGCCTTCCGGATCAGGAGGGCGTAGACATCGGCGATGATGTCGTAGAGTATGGCGACATCGTCGGCGGACATCTGGGTCACGTAGGTCCCCCGCCGCTGGCTGATCTCCACCAGGCCGCTCCGCTCCATGATGCGGAGTGCCTCACGCACGGTGCTCTGGCTCACGGAGAACTCCCGGGCGACCTTCGCCTCGAGGATGCGGTCGCCGGCCTTCAGCTCCATGCGGATGATCCGGTCGCTTAAGATCTCCGAGAGCTCCAGGGGCAGGTTTTTCGATATAAGTTGGCTCATTGGGGCGCCTGTTGTATCAACAAAATGACAGCGGGATACATATTTCCCACCGGCGTATTTATATTATACCACTTTTTTAATTGGACAGTGATTAATTATTGACAGGATATCGTTTATCGATAAACGATTTATGATAATTTGTAATTATTTATGATTATCTGGAATTATTTGTTATATTTTTCATCAGAACAGAAGGGGGAAGGATATGAACGTACGGCTAAAGGGCAGGTCGGGCAGTAAATCAAAGAAAGCCCAGGCAATGAAAAAGGAAACGACGCTCTGTGTAAACCCGGGGACCGGGGAACAACTTGCGGAATACCCGGTTGACGGTGTTGCGGACGTACGGGAACTGGTGGCCCTGGCCCGTGCCGCCCAGCATGCCTGGGGCGATCTCCCGGTGCGGAAGCGCGCGCGGATGATCCTGAAGATCCGGGACCACATCGTCCGGCACGCCGACGAGATCGCCGAGGTCATCGCCCGCGATAACGGCAAGACCAGGATCGACGCCATGGCCACCGAGGTGGTCACCTCCGCTATGGCGGTCACCTACTATTGCAAGAACGCGCGGTGCTTCCTACGCGAGCGCTCCCTGGCCACGGGGAACATCATGTTCATCAACAAGCGGAGCAGCATCGCCAGGATCCCTTTCGGGGTGGTGGGAATCATCTCACCCTGGAACTACCCCTTCGCCATCCCCTTCTCCGAGATCATCATGGCCCTCCTGGCGGGCAACACCGTGGTCTTCAAGGCGGCCTCGGAGACCCAGGCCGTGGGCCACATCCTGAAGCGGTGCGTCGAATCGGCGGGCCTTCCCGAGAATGTCTTCAACTACGTAAACATGCCCGGCAGCGTGGCGGGTGACGCCTTCCTGGAGGCCGGCATTGACAAGCTCTTCTTCACCGGCTCCATCAGGATCGGCATGTACCTGATGAAGAAGGCCTCCGAGACCCTGACGCCGGTCTCCCTGGAACTCGGCGGGAACGATCCCATGATCGTGTGCGCCGACGCCGACCTGGTGCGGGCCGCCACGGGCGCCGTCTGGGCGGGATGCCAGAATGCCGGCCAGTCCTGCGGCGGGGTCGAGCGCATCTACGTCGACAAGAACGTCTACCTTGATTTTCTCGCGGTCCTGACCAGCGAGATACAGGCCCTCCGCGTCGGCTACGACACCGATTTCAACGTCGATGTCGGCGCCATGACCACGCGGCGGCAGATGGACACCGTGAACGACCATATCGCCGACGCCCTGAAAAAGGGCGCCCGGATCCTGGCGCAGTCGAAACCCGCCCCGAGCCTCCGGGGCCAGTTCCTGCCCTGCACGGTCCTCACCGAGGTCACCCACGACATGAAGGTGATGCGCGACGAGACCTTCGGGCCCGTCATGGGGGTGATGCCCTTCGACGGCATTGACGAGGCGGTCCGCCTGGCCAATGACTCCTACATGGGGCTCACCGCGTCGGTCTGGTCCAGAAACAGGAAAAAGGCCAAGGCCATCGCGCGGCGCATCAAGGCCGGCGCGGTCACCATCAACGACCACCTGATGAGCCACGGCCTCACGGAGTCCCCATGGGGGGGCTTCAAGCAGTCAAGCATCGGGAGGACCCACGGCGAGATCGGCTTCGACGAGATGACCCAGCCCCAGGTCGCCGTAAACGACGTGATGCCCTTCGCCAGGAAAAATTTCTGGTGGCACCCCTTCAGCGGGCCCGTCTACCGGGGGCTCCGGGGGGTCATCCGCGTCCTCTACGGAAATCCCCTCCAGCGCATCACGGGGATGGCGGCCCTCCTGCGGGTCTTCTTCCGCACCTTCAGGCCGAACCGCTAAAGAGATCGAGGCGAGGGCCGCGGCGGGTCGTTCCCGCAGCGGCCTCACCGCCGGTAATAAGAGGAACGCGATGATACGGACGATATCCCCCGTCGACGGCAGCGTGTACGTCGAGCGTGAGCTCGCCACGGAAGAAGAGATCGAAGAGGCCCTCGGGGCCGCGGCCGACGCCTTCGCAAAGTGGCGTCTCCTCCCCCTGGAGCGGCGCCGGGACCTCGTGGGCCGGATGGTCGACGCCTTCACGGCACAGAAGCAGGCCATCGCCGAGGAACTGACCTGGCAGATGGGCCGCCCCATCGCCCACGCGCCCTTCGAGGTGGACCGCTTCGAGGAGCGCGCCCGGGCAATGATGCGCCTGGCCCCCGGCGCCCTGGCGGACATTGTACCCGATGAGCGGGAGGGCTTCCGGCGCTTCATCCGGCGGGAGCCATTGGGCGTGGTCCTGGTCATGGCCCCCTGGAATTACCCCTACCTTACCGCGGTCAACGCCGTGGTGCCGGCCCTCCTGGCGGGGAACACCGTGGTGCTGAAGCATTCCGCCCAGACGCCCCTCTGCGCCGAGCGGATGGTGTGCGCCGGGGAGGAGGCGGGCCTGCCCGAGGGGGTGTTCCGCTTCCTCCACCTCTCGCACCGGCAGGTCGCCGCCGCCATCGCCGACCACCGCGTCAGCCACGTCGCCTTCACCGGGTCGGTGGAGGGGGGGCGGCAGGTTCAGGGCGCCATGATGAACCGTTTCATCACCATGGGCCTCGAGCTCGGCGGCAAGGACCCGGCCTACGTGCGCCACGACGCCGACCTGGCCTTCACGGTAGAGAACGTCGTTGACGGGGCCTTCTTCAACGCCGGGCAGTCATGCTGCGGCATCGAGCGGATCTACGTCCACCGGTCGGTGTACCGGGAATTCGTGCGGGGCGCCGTCGAGGCGGTCTCGCGCTACCGCCTCGGGAATCCCTTCGATCCCGCCACCACACTGGGGCCCGTGGTGAGCGCCGACGGCGCCGCGGCCATCAGCGCCCAGGTGGAGGACGCCCTGGCCCGGGGAGCCCGCTCCCTCGTGGATCCGGGCCTCTTCCCCGCGGCGACGCCCGGCACCGCCTACCTGGCGCCGCAGGTGCTGGTCGACGTCACCCACGATATGGCCTTAATGCGCGAGGAAACCTTCGGCCCCGCCGTGGGCATCATGGAGATCCCGGGGGACGACGAGGCGGTCGCCCTGATGAACGACAGCCCCTACGGCCTCACGGCGTCGATCTGGACCCGTGACGAGAAGGCCGCCCTGGAAATCGGAAGCCGCATCGAGACCGGCACGGTCTACCTGAACCGCTGTGATTACCTGGACCCCGAACTGGCCTGGACCGGGGTGAAGGACTCCGGGAGGGGGTGCACCCTCTCCCGCCTGGGATACGAGCACCTCACCAGGCCCAAATCATTCCATTTTCGCCTCACCTGACCGGGTCCCCCCCCCATCCCGGCGCGATCGCCTCGCACCCCTCCAGGGCCCCGGTTCGCCCATGCCATGACGCATATTCCGGCGGAAAAAAACCGGTAAAAGTTCTTGACGCATTTGTATTCTTTATCGATTATCGATAATCGATAAAGAATACACGGGGAGGTATCCACAATGAACCGAGCGGTAACCAGTGCCGATCCCGCGGCCGCGGTGGCGGCCCAGCGGGAGTATTTCATGAGCCATGAAACGCGGGATGTCACGTTCCGGATAGAACAGCTGAAAAAGCTGAAAAAGGCCGTGCTGAAATACGAGGACCGGCTTTCCCGGGCGCTTAAAGAGGACCTGGGGAAGGCGAGGTTCGAGGCCTACGCCACGGAGATAGGGTTCGTCCTCGAAGAGCTTTCCTACCATATTCACCACCTGAAAAAGTGGGTGAAGCCCGCCAGGATCAGGACCGATTTGGTGAATTTCTACTCCCGGAGCTACGTCGTGCACGAGCCCTTCGGCGTGGCCCTGATCATCGCGCCCTGGAACTACCCCTTCCAGCTCCTGGTCGATCCGTTGATCGGCGCGATCTCCGCGGGGAATTGCGTCACCCTCAAGCCGGCCCACTATTCGGAGCGCACCACGGAGGTGATCCGGGAGCTGATCGCCGAGACCTTCGAGGAGCGGTACATCACCGTTTTTTCCGGGGGCAGGGAGGTGATCCAGTCGCTCCTCGACCAGCGCTTCGATTACATCTTCTTCACCGGGAGCCCCTTCCTGGGTAAAATCGTCATGGAGAAGGCGGCGCGGCACCTCACGCCGGTTTCCCTCGAGCTCGGCGGCAAGAGCCCCTGTATTGTCGAGGACGACGCGAACCTCGAGGTGGCGGCCCGACGCATCGTCTTCGGCAAGTTCCTGAACGCGGGGCAGACCTGCATCGCCCCCGACTATCTCCTGGTGAACCGCAGGGTGAAGAAGAAGCTGGTGGAGAAAATCAAAAAATGCATCGGGGAATTCTACGGCGACGACCCCCGCACCAGCCCCGACTTCGGAAGGATCATCAACGCCGACCAGTTCGCCCGCCTGGCGAAGCTCTTGGCGACCGGCACCGTCATCTTCGGCGGGGAGACGGCGGAGGGCGAGCGCTACATCCAGCCCACCCTCTTCGACAACGTGGGGCCCGGGGACCCCATCATGCAGGAGGAGATTTTCGGCCCCATCCTTCCCATCATCGAATACGGGGACCTGTCCGAGGCCGCGGACTTCGTCAACGGGAGGGAAAAGCCCCTGGCCTTCTATTTCTTCACCTCGAGCCGCAAAAAGGAGCGCTGGCTCCTCGGCCGCACCTCCTCGGGCGGGGGGTGCGTTAACGACACGATGCTGCATCTCACGAATCCCCGCCTTCCCTTCGGGGGCGTCGGCACGAGCGGCATGGGGGCCTACCACGGCAGGCACAGCTTCGACACCTTCAGCCACCACCGGTCCATGCTCGCGAAGACCACCCTCTTCGACATTCGCCTTCGCTACGCGCCCTACCGTGACAAGCTGAAGTACGCGAAGCTGTTGTTCCGGTAACGGGAATGCCGTTGCCGTGCGGCGCGGGGTCCGGCCCTGCCGGTCCCCGCGCCGCGCTCTAGAAGATGAAATCCGTCGAGAGGAAGTTCGACCGCTTCTCCCGCAGAATCTCGGTGATGATCTCCTTGTTCCGGTCCGTGCCCTTGAAGGCCACGAGGGTGCGGATGGTGAAGACCCGCAGGGCGTCGGAGACCGAGAGGGTCCCCTCGGCGCTGTCCTTGCGCCCCGTGAAGGGGAAGGTGTCGGGGCCGCGCTGGCACTGGCTGTTGATGTTGACCCGGCACACCTGGTTCACCAGGGGGTCGATGAGGCGCGAGATTTCCTCCGGGTCGTTCCCGAAGACCGCCACCTGCTGGCCGAAGTTCGACTGGATCACGTAGTCCAGGGGCTCGGCGATCTCCGCGAAGGGCGCCACGGGAACGACGGGACCGAACTGCTCCTCCCGCCAGAGGCGCATCTTCCCGTTCACCGGGTAGACCAGGGCGGGGAACATGAAGGTCCGGTTCACGGCGCCGCCCCCCTCGTTCATGATCCGGGCGCCGTGGGCGGCGGCGTCCTCCAGGTACTCCATCATGGCGCCGGTCTTCCCCTCTTCGGGGAGGGGCGTCAGCTTCACGCCCTTGTCCCAGGGCATGCCCGGCGCCAGGGAGGCCATGGCGGCCCCCAGCTTCTTCACGAAGGCCTCCGCGATGTCGCGGTGGACCCAGATGATCTTGATGGCCGTACAGCGCTGGCCGTTGAAGGAGAGCGCGCCCAGGAGGCACTCGCTCACGGCCAGGTCGATGTCCGAGTCGCGGAGCACGATGGCCGCGTTCTTCGCGTCGAGCCCCAGGACGCAGCGGAGGCGGTGGGGCTTCGGGTGCTGCTTCTTCAAGATGTCGGCCACGCGGCTCGAGCCGATGAAGGCCAGGACGTCGATCCTCCCCGATTCCATGAGAGGCCCGACCACCGTGGCCCCGTCGCCGTACACGAAATTGACCACGCCCCTGGGGAACGCCTCCCGGAAGGCGTCGAGAAGCGGCCCGTAGAGGAGCACGCCGTAGCGCGGCGGCTTGACGATCACGGTGTTGCCCATGATCAGGGCGGGAATCAGGGTGGTGAAGGTCTCGTTCAGGGGATAGTTGAAGGGCCCCATACAGAGGACCACCCCCAGGGGCGCGCGGCGCACCTGGCCGAAGATCCCGTCGCGTATCTCGAAGCGGGATCCCGCCCGGTCCAGGTCCTTCAGGGCGTCGATGGTGTCGGCGATGTACTCGATGGTCCGGTCGAACTCCTTGGCGCTGTCGGCCAGGGACTTGCCGATCTCCCACATCAGAAGGTTGACGATCTCCTCCCGCCGCTCCTTCATTAAAAATGCGAAGCGCTCCACGCACCTGATCCGCTCGGCCACAGGGGCCGTGGGCCATGCCCCCCGGCCGTTGTCGTAGGCGCGGGCCGCGGCGTCCAGGGCCGCCAGGGCCTCCTCCTCGCCCATGAGGGGATAGCCGCCGATCATCTTCGGGCCGTCGTCTTTCCCCGTGCGGAGGGGCGAGAACACCTCCCGCATGGGGCCCTTCCAGGGACGCAGCTCCCCGTCCACGAGGCAGGCCGCCTGCGTCACGGGGAAGGCGGGGAGATGCTCCGCCGGTATGGCCTTATCTTCCGGAAAGATCGATTCAATCGTTTTTGTGAGAGACATGAGGGTACCCCCGGAACGTGATGTGTGATGCTGTGCCCTTGCGCCGGGTCAAGTAGACCCCGGTTTATGAATTGATTCAACACAAAATTTCAATGCCTGATGGCCCCCGGGTATATCAGCGCGTCTCTTCCTCCCGACAGACCGCGTCGAGGACCCGCACGCAGAAGGGGGAGGATTCATCCATGTCCCTGTTCCGCTCCGAGGGGCGGAGCATCCCGTTTGCGCGGCAGAGGGCGAGGTGCCGGCACGTCCCGCAGGCGTCGTCGTCCGGCGTCACCGCCCGGACATAGCCGGGCGATGCCAGCGCCGCGGCAATGGCCCCGGGAGAATATTCCCCGAATCGCTCCTCCGTGGAGTGGGCGCAGGCGATGCCCCCGTCGGCCATCACCATGATCCCCCCGCCCCGGTGGAGGGGCGCCGAGGGGGCGAGCCAGGGAATCGAGAGGGCCCGGGACACCGCCGTGGCCAGGGGGTTCCGGAGCACGGCCACGCGGAGCCCCCAGAGGTTCAGGAGGGAGGCCATCTTCACCATGGCGATGAACTCCTCCGGGTTGAGTATCTCGCCGGAAAGGTCCAGGGCGTCGCCCCGCACCCGTATCATCTGTATCAGGGTGAGGTCGCGGATATCCGGGTGGCGATGAAAGAGTTCCTCGGCGAAGCGGGGGAGACGGGGAAGGAGACTCCTCCCCACGACGGTGAAGACGTGGACCGGCACCCCGGCCCCCAGGGCGCGCTCCATGCCCGCCACGGCGGCGCCGTGGGAGCCGGGGCCCCGCACCGCGTCGTGGAGTTCCCGGGGCCCCTGGATGCTGATGGAAAGGGTGACCAGGTCCCGCCGGGATCCCAGCTCCCCCGCCGCGGCTTCGTCAATGAGGGTGCCGTTGGTGTTGATAAAGACCGATTCGTAACCCAGGTCCGCGGCAAGATCACACAGGTCCCGGAGGGGGCCCCAGAGGAGCGGCTCCCCTCCCGTTACATGGAGATTGCGGTACCCCAGTGCCGCGCCCTCCCGGGCGATGGCGAAGGCCGTTGCTTCGTCGAGGTCGAAGTCGCGGTCCCTCCCGGCCCGGGCGAAACAGTGGCCGCAGGCGCCGTTGCACCGCGTGGTCACCTCGATGCCGATGCTCTCCTCGCCGACGGCGCGGACGATCTCCTCCGGCAGTGCATCCTTCATGGAAGTTCCGCCGCGTCGGCCACGGGTTTCGCCAGGGCCCTGAATTCTCCGGCCATGGCGTTCATGCCGCGCCGTTCCATCCGCTCCGCGGCGGAGCCGAGCTCCGCGACGATGCGCCCCGCGAGGGTTTCGATGACGCGCGATTTCTCTATGATGCCGCAGAGCCGCCCGGTGCCGTCCTCGCCCCGGGATGTGTCGTCCCAGAGGTCGCGCCCCGGGTTGTCCAGGGAAACGCGCACCGCGCTCCGGGTTCCCCGCGCCGCGTCCTGCTCAATGTCCTGGATGTCGTCGAGGAGGCGCCAGGCGATGCCGAAGGATTCGTAGGCGCCCCGCACATCGGCGATGAAATCATCGTCGTCCCGCACCCTCCGGGCCAGGAGGAGGGGCGCCACCAGCGAGATGGCCATCTGCCCCCGGAAGAGGGCGCAGTACTCATCCAGGGTTACGGGAACCTCCATGGAGCAGATGCCCCGGTAATACGCATCGATGAGGCCCCGGGCCGTTTCCGGGCCCCCGGGGACACCGGCGGCGAAGGAGTCGATCCCCCCGGCCATGCGGCGCCACATCTGCGAGCGGATCACCAGGGCCTGGTGCGACACCGGCACCTCGCCGTCCACCAGGTGGTCGTCCAGGGAATGGAGCGCCATGGCCATGGCGTGGGCCACGGTCAGGGCATCGAGCCCCGGGATTTCGTTGCCGGCCAGGGATGCGAGGCGCGGGAGGATCGACCAGGCCGGCCGGTAGTAGTTCCGGAAGAAATCGAGGGGCTCCCCCATCCTGATCCCCGCGTAGGTCATGAAGAAGAGCATTCCCTCGGCCTGGAGGCTCCCCGGGAGGGAGCGGCAGAGATCCGTGATGGCATTGTTCACGCCGCCATAGAATCGGGAGAGGTCATCTCCCTCGATCGCCCCGAAGCGGATATTTCTGCATCGCTCGAACAGCGGTACCACGCCCCTCTCCCTTTCCGGTATGCCTGATGGTCGCCCCTTCCGGCGGCCCCGTCAAGCGCAAAAGTCGCGGGCCCCGTGGTCAGCGGGTCGCCGCCAGGGTCATTTTTCTCTTGCCATGATCCTTCATTCGTCCTATGCTCACTCATGGCCTGTACCGGCCATCACCTCCGCCCTTAAAGGGAGACCCCGATGAAGGAAAAAAAGTTCTGCCCCTTCTGCGCCTCGTCCCTGGTGACACGCACGGTCGACGGCGTGGAGCGGCGCGCCTGCCCGGATGTATCCTGCGCCTACGTGGACTGGGACAACCCGGTTCCCGTGGTCGCGGCCCTGATCGAACACGAGGGATCGATACTCCTGGCGCGGAACCGTGCATGGCCGGAGAAGACCTACGGCCTCATCACGGGCTTCCTCGAAAAGGGCGAGAGCCCCGAGGAGGGCGTGGTGCGGGAGGTGCGGGAGGAGACGGGCCTCGAGGCGAGGATCGTCGCATTCATCGGCAACGTCCCCTTCTTCCAGGCGAACCAGCTCCTCATCGCCTATCACCTGACTGCGTCGGGTGAGATACAGATGGGCGGGGAGCTCGCGGAGATCAGGCGGGTGGACCCGGCCAAGCTCAAGCCCTGGCCCTTCGGCACGGGGATCGTCGTGGCCCGCTGGCTCGAGGGGCGCGGCGCCTGATGGAGAGGGACGCGGAGCGGAACGAAGGGAGGCGGCGGCCATGCTGAAGGTTTCCACGAAGGGGTCCGTCACGATCATCCGGAGCGGCCGGAGCGTCGGACCCTGGGTCCCCTACACGGTCTGCTCCTTCCTCCTGGGGGACCTCCTCGTCGACACGGGGCCCCCCTGCGCCCGGAGGGAGTTCCTCTCGGCACTTGAGGGGAGGAATATAAAAACAGTGGCGCTCACCCACCGCCACGAGGACCATATCGGCAACAACGCCGCCGTCATGGAAAAGACCGGCGCCCGGTGCTTCGCCCATCCCCTCACCCTCCCCTACCTGGAGGACCCGAGGATGCTCCGCCTCCGCCCCTACCAGCTCTTCGTCTGGGGCACGCCGCCGCCCTCGCGCGCCCTCCCTATCGAAGAGGAGATACGCGCCGGCGACTTCCGGCTCAGGGCGATCCACACGGGAGGGCACTGCCCGGACCACCTCTGCTTCTACGAACCGGAGCGCCGGTGGCTCTTCACGGGGGACCTCTTCTGCGGCCCCCGGCTCAAGTACTTCCGCCTGGACGAGGATTATTCCGCCACGGTGGAGGCCCTTCGCCGCCTCGCCGGCCTGGAGGTCGATATCGTCTTCTGCTCGCTCCTCGGCGCCGTGGAGGGGGGGCGCGCGGCCCTGGCGGCGAAGCGTGACTTCATGGAAAACCTTCGGGACCGCGTCCTGGCCCTCCATGGGAAGGGAATGCCCGAGGCGCGCATCAGCCGGAAACTCCTGGGCCGCGAGGGATCCATGCGTGCCATAACCCTGGGCCACTACGCGAAGAAAAACGCCGTGCGAAGCATACTCACGGGCGGCCCCTGCGTCACACCGCCGTGAGAATCGCAGCGGACGGATACACTCTTCGTTACCAGGGGAGCGATGAGTGGCGCTTATGAATACTAATCTCTGTGACTCCGTGCCCCGGTGGGAAGTTTCAGAAACCCATTGCAACGGCACGAAATCAAAATGGAGGAACATTATGAAACCGCTTACGACATCGGCACGCTGGGCCATTGTCCTCATGCTCATCGCCCCGGCGGCGCTCCTCTATTCCGCCCCCCGCGTGGAGGAGAAGGTGAAGGACTCCGAGTGGCACGTGGTCATCGACAGTATCCCCGCGTCCCTCGACGAGTTCCGCTCATTCAGGGACGCCATCTCGGGGACCCCCCAGGGCGGCATCGCCGCCTACCTGGTGGCGCACCTGGTGATGATCGGTAATCCCGACCTGGGGGAGCGCTGCCTGGTCCTTGCCCTCGACATGGGTCAGCTCGCGCGGAAGGGGCCGAAGTCCCGGCGCCCCGACGTTGACGGGTGGGAGATCGGCGGCTCCGAACGGATGAAGATGAGCACGAGCACGTTCATCAGGGGAAGGGGCTACATCGCGAAGTCCTACGTGTCCGGGACCTCCACGGAGGGGGGCTACGCCCTGCCGCCGCTCCCCTACACCATGGTGATACGCGCACACCGGATGCCCTACCAGGAGCCCGACTTCTGGAAAGGGATGGTCGCCACCTCCTGCACGGACTCCGGGGCCGTCCCCATCCATGTGAAGAAGAACAACCGGGGCATATGGAAGGTGATCAACTCGAGCAGTTTCTACAGCGGCTGCAAGCCCCCGCCCTCCACGGCGGACGACCCGCTTTAGGGAGCACGGTAGCGCCTCATGAACCTGTACACGACCTCCGTGACCAGGGCATTCGGCAGCACGTGGATCAGAAGGAAGTGGAGCCGGTTGATGAAGCCCGGCACCACGCGGCGGCGCCCCGCCATGAGGCCGTGGAACCCGGCCCTCACCACGGGTACCGGGTCCATGGCCGCGCCGTGAACGAGGGATCCCACGGACCACCTGCTCCTCGACGGCGCGAGCCCCGCTTCCTCCAGGAACCCCGTCCGGGTGATCCCCGGATAGAGGCAGGTCACGGTCACGCCGTGGCATCGCATCTCCCGCGCGAAGGCCTGGGAAAAGGACGACACGTAGGCCTTGGTCGCCGCGTAGGCGGCCCAGAAGGGGAGAGGCTGGAAGGAGATCGTCGAGGCCACGTTGAGGACGCGCCCCTCCCCCCTTTCCCGCATCCTCCCGCCGAAGAGACCGCAGAGGGAGGTCATCGTCACCATGTTCAGGCAAAGCATCCGTCGCACCCGTTCGGGCGGCAGGTCAAGGTGAAGGCCCACGAGTCCGAACCCCACGTTGTTGACCAGGACATCGACGCGGATCTTTTTCTTCTCGCAGAACGCGAACACGTCCTCCGCCGCTCCAGGCTGGGCGAGGTCCTTTCGGAGCGGTATGATCTCCGGGCCGTGGGCCAGCTCCCGCTTGAGGCTCGCGAGCTCATCCTTTACGAGGCTCACCGCAACGACGCGGTATCCCGCGGCATGAAGGAGACGACAGAGCTCCCTGCCGATACCGCCCCCCGCGCCCGTGACAAGGGCCGTTCGTACATTGGACTCCATACTGTTCCCTTTCCCTCATTCTCGTGACAGGCAGCGGCGGACCGGTTCGGTTGCCGCTGTCATGAGCACGCCCCGCGGGAGTTGCCGTCGGCCCCTCCCCGTGGGGCGGCTCATCACATCATCATTCACCCGGCTCTTTCACGTAGAGCGCCCTGGCGATCCGGTGCATCGGCATGTTCCTCCGGAAAAGGAGGAAATAATAGACCGCGCCGCAGAGGGGAAGTCCCACCAGGTATCCCCAGCCGATGTGGCCGAGGAGGGCGCCGATCCGGACCACCGTCACGGTGGCGAGTATCGCCAGGCCCAGGCAGGCCACCCACTGGGCGCCGAAGAAGAGGGCCAGTATCTTCACCGTCCCCGGAGGTGTTATCGACGGATCCATGGCCGCGCCCTCGCGAATCCCCTTCACCATACCCCGGACGAGCATCGGGGCGAAGAAGGCCGCCATCACCACCAGGGTCCACCAGACGTTGCTCCGGTAGAAAAACTCGAGGCCCATCATCCTCCCCGGGCCCCAGAGCTCGCCCCCCATGGCCGATGCGTCGTAGAGAAAGCGCTGGTACCCGGTCCCGTCCCAGCCGCAGGCCAGGATGAACCAGAAGACGGTCCACGCCACCATCCAGTTGGCGTGGGCCCCCCAGTACCGTCCTTTGCGCGCGAGGCGCCAGGTGGTCCAGTAGCCCAGGATCCCCTGGGTGATGTTGGTCACCCCGAAGACCGCCACGAGCCACGAGGGTATGTCCCCGTGGGACGTGGCCACCTGCATGGTCTCCCACTGGGGAAACTCCCAGAGTAGATAGACCCCCGAGGGGGCGAAGAAAATCGCCAGGAACAGAAGCACGAAGGTGTACCACTTGTTGTTGAACGGCTTCTCCTCCTTCTCAAGCTGACGCGCCGACGCGGCGGCGAAGGTGGCGCCGAAGGCGTAGGCCCATACGATATCAACCTGTACCATCATGTCCTCCAATACATTAATATGCGTTCCGGCAGTTACCGGTATTTCGCGACGATGCCCTCAAGGTCTGTTGCCCCGACCCCGCAATCGCCCATGAGCAACTCCGTGATCTCCCGTATCAGCCTCTCATCGGCGAGAAGCCGCTGGACGCGCGCAGGGTCGCCCAGGGTCTTCTCCATGTACGCGGTGTAAAACGAGAGGGTCGCCCGGTGCACGCTCGCGTAGGTCCCGTCAGAATCGACGATACTCCTGATCCGCTCCCTGTCGGAATCGATGATCGCGCGGAGCGCGGATTTTTCCCTGACGTATTTCAGGAGGCGCCTCGCCATAAGGCCGCGCACGTAAGCCTCGCTCTTCGTCCTTGTCTCGATGGCGCGCTCCTCCTCGCTCCCCCTCGCCGTATCCGCGTAGACCTTCCGTCCCGCCATCTTTTTCATGTCCCGCAGCGTGGCGTAGGGATAGGTGCTCATGACGGCGTAGGCCACGCCCTTCGGAATGCTCCCCGCGGGATCGACCCTGAGGCGGTAGATGAGCTTGGTCCTGTCCCGCCCCAGGTACTCCATCTCGAAAGCCCCCTCCATGAGGGGGATCCTCACGCGGCCCTTTTCGACCGGCACCGGCACCTCGCCGGTGACCGAGAAGGCGACGACGGCCCTCCCGTTGTCCCAGTCGTACACCGTGGAGTTTTTCAGGAGGATATCCCTTTCCTCTATGATCGGGGGCTCCAGGACCATGTAGATGACCATGGTGTTCCGGTCGTAGTGCTTCTCGACGCGGGCGAGGCTGCAGTCGGTAATCCACTCCGGGTAGGAGGGCACGTCGCGGAGGACCTCCCCCAGTATCTCCATCTTCCCGTCGATCACGGTGACCCCCACGAACTCCTTCATGGCGGTGCCGGGGACCTTCCTCTCGTAGACCCTGATGCCCGCGCTCTCCCTGATCAGCCTCCAT
>CAZKPR010000070.1:0-17091 GCA_964554685.1 uncultured Leptospirales bacterium
TTAAGGAGATCGATGCCGCCCCCGTTGTCGACGCGAATAAGAGGCAGAACCCCCAGCAGGCGAAGAAGAAACGAATCGAGGGTGGGAAGGCTGACGGGGGGGTTGCCCCCCGGGGTCCCCAGCAGGCGAAGAAAATCAAACCGGGTGGGGGCTCGACGCACCCCCGGGGTCCCCAGCAGGCGAAGAAGAAATGACGGGGGCGCTTCATGCGGCCCGCTGTCGAGTTCTGCCTTCGGCTTTCCATGTCGCGTGAAATGAGCTGGTTCGCCGGTTCATACATCCAGGGCGGGCCGGGGCAATCGTGAGTCAAGAGAAAGCGGATATTTACCTTCTCGGGTCAGGTATAAGGAGCATATACCACATTACCCTCGAAACCCGCTCGATACTGGGTTCATGCGAAGAGCTCTACTATTACCATGATCTCCCCTCACTGGAAGAGTATTTCAGGTCGATCCATCCCGGCCCGGTCAATCTCCTTGAACGATTTTATATCGACGGCATGGATCGCGGTGAGATCTATACCGCCACCGTGGATTTCCTGATAGAAAGGGCGCGGGTCAATCCCGGCATCGCGTTTATCACCCACGGGCACCCCCTCGTCGGTTCCACGATCTCCCAGCTTCTCATAGAGGCGGCCGGGAAAAATGGGCTTAAACTGGAAATACACTCGGCGATCTCCTGCTTCGATTCCATCGTAACCGATCTCCGCATCGACCCGGTTCAGAACGGCTTGATGATCATCGAGGCTTCGGACCTCCTGGGGCATGCCGAACCGATGAATCCCCGCATCGACTGCATCCTGATGCAGATCGCCGACATCGGTTCGCCCGTTGCCTCGAGGAAGAAGGAGCACGGCGCCGAAGGGCTGTCCGGCCTTAAGGCGTATCTGCTTCGCTACTATCCCCCGGACCACCGGGTTTCGATCATCGAGTCGAGCGTCGAGGTCGGCTTCCCCGGCGAGATACGGACCGTGCCGCTCGGGAAGCTGGACGGAATATCCTTCACGCTCCTGTACAACCACAGCCTCTACATACCCGCGCTGCCGAGGGGCTGACCCGTTCTCTGTCCCGCCGCGGTTCAGCGCGGCGCGTCTTTTCCTGGCTGGACGCCGTTCAACCGCATAACGGAAATTTATTCATGGCGGGGCGACGGCGCCTAAAAATGGTTGACCTGCTAAACGGCGGGCTGCAGATTCTTATCCACACCACTTTCGTGTATCCGTAGTTCCATTCACAGTGTACACAATCAGGAGGGTTTCATGAAATCGTTTGAGGGTAAAACAGTGCTGCTTACCGGCGCGGCGACCGGAATCGGCCGGCTCATGGCCTTGATGCTCGCCGGCGATAAAGCGGGCCTCGCCCTGGTCGACGTAAACGCGAAGAAGCTCGAGGAGACCAGGAAGGCCTGCGCGGCGAAAGGCTCGAAAGCCGTGGCCTACGCCTGCGACATCTCGAAGAAAAAAGATATCGACGCCATGTATAAGAAGGCGCTCAGGGATTTCGGGCATATAGACATCCTCATCAACAACGCCGGGATCGTGAAGGGTAAGTTCGTACACGAATACGATTTTGACGAGATACGAAAGACCATGGACGTGAATTTCGTCGGCGGGGCCTATCTCACGCGCCTCGCCCTTCCGGAGATGATGAAGCGCAACAGCGGCCATATCGTCAATATCGCCTCGGCCATGGGTCTCACGGGGGTGCCGCGCATGGGCGAGTACGTCGCCTCGAAGCACGCGATCGTCGGCTTTACCGATACCCTGAGGATGGAGCTGAAGCGCCAGGGTTACCGGGGCATACGGACCCTTGTGGTCTGCCCTTCGGGGATCGACACCGGCATGTTCCCCGGTTACAAGGCACCCCTCATGTCACCCCTCCTGAAGCCTGAGACCGTGGCGGAGAGGACCCTGGTGGCTATTAAAAAGAAGAAGAGCTACCTGAAGCTTCCCCTCATCGTGCGCCTTATCCCCGCGATGAAGCTTTTTCCCGCGCCGATGCAGGATGCCATGGCCAAGATGACGGGCCTCCTGCACAGCATGGACCACTTCGAGGGGAAGAAATAGGGCATTTTTCATAAGAAGCCACCGAGGCACGGAGACACTGAGCCAATGGTATTCAGATTGAATAATCAGTTCCCATTAACAAAGAGGCACTATTTTTTCATGATAGATGCTCAGTGACTCTGTGTCTCAGTGGCACAAAACGCCGCTGTTTGCCGTCACCACTTCTGGCTCGTGTCGAGCGCCGGTTCCCTGTCGGGTAATCCAGATCCCGTATCGTTCAGCACCATATCCACCACCTCCCGCACGCCGTCTTCGCCGCGCATCTCAGCGGCGAGACGCGCGGCGTTGCGTGCATACCCATGATTTTCAGCCATCTCCGCGAGTATCCCGGCCAGTTTCCTCGGTGTGAGCGATTCCGGGGGGATCGGAGAGGGGCCCAGGCCCAGGCGGTGAATCCGGTCCCCCCAGTAAAACTGGTCGGCTATCTGGGGCATGATGAACTGGGGCGCCCCGGCGCGCGCCGCAGTGTGGACCGTGCCGCAGCCTCCGTGGTGCATGACCGCCGCGCACCGGGGGAAGAGGAGGGCGTGGGCCGTGTCCCCGACGGGGAAGACGCGTGCGGGGAGATTGCCGCCCCCCAGGCCGGTCCAGCCTGTTCCCAGGACGACGCGTTTTTCCGCCCTTGCGGCGGCCACGATAATGGTGCGCGTGAATGTCGCGGCATCGGCCAGGCTCACGCTCCCGAAGCCGATGTAGACGGGCGCGGGCCCCGCGTCAAGGAACTCCTCGAGGGCGGGGTCGAGTCCGTCGCCCGGCGACCCATGGCAGTACCCGGTATAGGCGTAGCGGTAACGCGCGTCCCAGGTCCGGCAGGGCGGAGCCAGGGTGCGGTTGACGGCGAGGAGGGTGCGGCTCCGGGCGGTAAAGTAGGCGTTGATGCCTCCCATGGGGGGAAGCCCCAGGTTGCGCCTCCAGACGTTGATGCGGTCCCGCACGATGAGCGCCGTGAAGCCGTTGATCGCGCTCCAGAGGAAGCGGTTAACCCTACCCGGAAGGCCCTGCCAGGGGATCAGGGGCGGCGGCTGGCGGCCGGGAAGCACCGGCGTGTAGGCCAGGCGGTAGTGGGGGATGCCGCGGTATTCGGCGATGGTCGGTACCGCCACCTCGTTGACGCTCGTGAGGAGACAGTCAGCGTCGGCGCTTTCGGCCATGAGGTATTCGAACTGTTCGTCGATGGCCCGGGAGAACCAGTCCAGGGATGTCCGTATCGCACCGAGGCCGCTGCCGAGCTCCTGCATCACCAGCTCGCTGTCTTCGGGGTAGAGGAGCGGATCCAGTCCCATGGCACGGGCATGACACCCGAAGAGGGTCGGCACCGAGAGCGAGACCTCGCACCCCGCCTTTTTCAGGGCCGCCGCGACCTCGATAACGGGGTGCACGTCGCCGCGCGATCCCCGGGTGGACAGCACCACCTTCATCGTCCGGTTCCCGCGGGTGTAAATTCCCCCTCGATCCTCCTTTCATCCACCTCGGGGAGCACGAAACCGGGAACGGTTTGCTTTTTAAAACGGCGGTAGGCGGCGGGTATCCTGAACAGGAGCGCCCGGGGACTGAACTTGATGGAGGACATGATCCAGCATCCATGGGTGCACCAGCAGTCGGCCCTGGCTCCCCCCCCGATCTCGTGGATCTCCCTCCGCATCGCGTCGGAATAGAGCGCGGCGCGAAGGTCGAAGCCGTAGTCGCGGAGGTTCCCGATGGGGGGGCGCATCTCGCATGACCGGAAGGCGCCGTCGTGGTCGATGACGATGGTGGTGTCCCCCGCCGTGCAGGTCATGCCCCAGTGGGTCGGCTTGATGTAGTTGGCGTCCTGGATGTCGTTCACGAACTTGATGAACCCCAAGAAGAAGAACCTGGCGAATTTCCTTTTCACCGCGCCGAAGTCCCTGAAGAGGCGATCGGCCTGCATCTTGATGAGGGGAAGGACCCTGCGCCGGACTTCCCTGACCTGTTCCGGCGTGAGGGCCCTGATCGACGGGTCCCTGGTGTCTCCCCGGGGCACCTCGAAGAAATGCGTGGCCACCAGGTCCTTCTTCATGATATAGGCCCCGAGATCGAACATCGCCTCGAAGGCGTCGGGGGTGATGACGGTTACGGCGTTCATGAGAAGGCGGGGGTGGTCGCGGTAGATCGGCCGCAGGCGCTCCATCACCGCGATGGTCTTCCTGAAGTTGCCCGGGACACCGCGGTTCGCGTCGTGGAGCGGGCCGGGGCCGTCGAGGGAAAAGTTCAAATGCACGGTGAGCTCCGGGCAGGCGTCGAGGAGCCGCGCGGTCTCGCGGTCGATCGCCTCGCCGGCGAGGCCGTTCGTCGGGAGGTTGACCACGCGGACGCCGTTGTTGACGTAGAAGAGCCTGATGATCTCCACCAGTTCCTTCCGGAGGAAGGGTTCGCCCCCGGAGAGCCAGAGCTTGTCGAAGGGGGGCGAGGTTTCGGAGATCCGCCTGATCTCGTCGAAGGTGAGGTCATCGTCGCCGTTCAGCTTGTCGTGGTAGAAGCAGGTGCGGCACCGCGAGTTGCACCGCGAGGTGATGAAAAGGAACACCCCCTCGAGCTTTCGCCTCCTGAAGAGCTTGTGGAGAAGCCCGGGCTCCCCCATGTGCATGTCTTTTCCGTTGTCCTGGTCCGGTTGAGCCGGGGTTCCGGTTTTCGACGGGCGTAACGACGCGGGTGTGACCTCTGTCCTGGTCGCGGGCATACAATCCTCCTTCACGCGCGGTGCGCTCCGGGGCGGCTGACCCCGGGCCTGTGTATGTGTGCGCGCGTGCCATGTTCAGCTTGCGCAGATTACGGACCTGTCCCGAATGCATCCCCCTCCCTTGACGGGAGGGGTGAGGGGAGGGTGGTCCGGGCGATGATTGTTACACGCCCTTGCGTCACTCCTCGCTTCCCCCATTTCGGGGAGGAAACTGCATCCGCCAGGGACATTCCATAGAGGGAAAACTCCATGGAAGAGGAAAATTTGCAAGCAAAAAAGAAGGTCTGTGCCCAGGGTAATTCACGGCAGGGGATGGACAGGCGTCCCCTGTTCATCCCCTGTTCACAGATGCTTCGAATTGTTTCCCGCGGAGTGCGGTCAGTCGCGGAAGTCGCGTGGTATCGGGGCGAAGCCGTGGCTCACGGGCCAGAATCGGTTCGGCGGATCGCATGGGATGATCCCCCGGGCGCAGAGCTGTTCCCGCCACTCGTACTTCATGACGATCCTCTGGGCCATGGCGGGCTCCGCCTCGAAGTAGACCTCCCGGGCCGGCGACCAGACCGTTTCGCCGAAGCCCGTCCCGGCCTGCTCGTCCATGGAGTCGCAGCCTTTACCGGAGGGGCGTGATCTCCGTTTCCCGGAGCGGGATGCCGATTCACCGTCTTTCGACGGGGTGATCGGCACGGTCTCGCGGAGCTTTTCCCTGTACACGGCCACGGCGATGGTCCCCATGGCGGAGGCGTCCCTGAAGGCGCGCTCGGCGTAGGAGTCGGCCTGGTCCGTGAAATAGAAGCGGTTCGTGCGGTCCATGCCGGTGCGCCACCCCTCGAAGGTGTTCGTGGTATGGGGAGCGATCACGTACATGCGCTCGCTGCTGCGCAGGTGCGACTTGCCGCCGCTGATGATATTTCTGCCGTCTACGGCGATCACCACGGCGACGCGCCGCCCCGTGTGGTTCGTCACCTCGATGGAGTAGCGATCACCCTTCACCGCCTCCATATAATAGTAGGATCCCGGGGCGGCGCCCCGCGGACTGGCGCCGAAGAGGGGATATTCCACCCCCGAATCCGAGATGATCCGCACCCGTACCGGGTCAGCCCTTTCGACGGGCCTGCGGGCCTGGGCGGATACGACTAATAAAAGAAGTATGATGGTCGATGACACGGCTCGTTTCATTTTAAGCGCCTCCGGTTGCTGAGTTCTTTCATGCCATTATGACAGTGCGCCATGGTTTCAGGTTCTGAGTTTTTTGGCGATTGATTGGATATCGAGGGAGGGAATGCCGTGCCTCAGGGGTATGCTGACGCAGGTCGCTTCATTTTGATCCTGGCATTTCCCATGAGAAGCTCCGCGCGCAGGTCAATGTCAACGGGTGTTTCATAGTATTTATGCACGTAGAATCTGGCGGTGGTGTTTTTCAGGTCGTAGATCCCGGACCACAATGTGTTCATTGTTTTCCCATCATAGTGAAAATCGTCCATTGCCGACGCACGGCAGACGCCGGCGCAGGATTCCATCGTCGGACGCTGCAGGGATTTCAGCATTGATCCGGCGATGGAAAAGCGTTCATAACCGCCGCATCCCTCCACGTGGTTTTTCCATAGAATGGCGGGGTCCGCGAGATAGAAATTCGTCATCACCTGGAAGGGCCCCTCTTTCCGAATAACGACGGTTTCATCCATGAATTCGATGACGGCAGATGCGCCGGCCGCGTCGGCGATCATGAAGTGGAACATGTTGAGACCGGCTGCTGATCCGAAAAAAACGGAGCGGGCTTCGATTTCTCGTATCGCCTCTTCGGCGCAACCGCACCGCGCGAGGATGCGGGGAATGATCGAGGTGCTGAAGTAAGGACGGGTGGCGCTGAATTTTCTTCTTATGCGAGGCACGGCGGTCTGGCCGACGTAGAGGCCCGCCTCGTTCATCCCGTCGAAGGGAAGGCGCCTCCCGAAGAGCGAGGTGACCATGAACCCGTAGCCGCCACCGGCGGCTTTTCTGAAATGGACGGTGCCCGTGGAGTTACCGTGCCAGTCAAGGTTCAGGCACGCGAATGTCTCTTTACCCGATGTCGCGACAAAGAGCGTGCACATGGCGGTGTCTGCTTCTCCTGCCGATGGCTACCGCGGCGACCGGGAGCGTCATCGATTGCTGAATTTTCGCTTCGCCGCCACGGCGTACCAGACAAACAGCGATCCCATTATGCAATTTCCTCCCCCCACTACCGCGGCCAGGGCGGCGGGCATTCCATGAAACGCCACGGAGAAACAATAGCTCGCGAAGACCCAGAACTTGCCCAGGGCGAAAAGATACACCAGGTAGAGCATGTTCTCGGGCGGTTCCCTTCTGAAAAAGGAGAAGTAGATCAGGGAGAACACCACGGCGATGCCCCCCATGAAGTAGGTTTCCCATGGATTTCCCATGGGGTAGCCGTACTGCCGGGCCATCAGATCCGGGAAAAAGACAAAATTAACGGCCCCGAACATGTTCCATATGCCGACGATCAGGAATATGTAGCGCATGATCGATCCTCCGATTTCACGTGATAGCGCGATGGTGGAATTCCGGGGCGATTTTGTCAAACATAAAATTCTTACTAGTAAAATAAATCTTATTTTACGCAAAATACTGATGAATATTAATCAATTGACATTACCGCCATGACGTACATGGAATAGATCATGAAAAAGAAAAAGGATAACCTGAAGAAATTCTACGGATCCGTCAAGGTCAGCGAACGGGGCCAGATCGCAATACCCCTCGAGCTGAGGGAGGACCTGGGGATAAAAAAGGGCGATATTCTCCTCGTGGGGAGAAGGGCCGACAACATGGGCCTGGTGCTGGTTAAGCCTGACATCGTGGAAGAGATTTTCAACATGCAGGAAGATATATTCTCCTGATGGGCCCCATCGTATGTTCACGTGATGCGTGCGATCCCGGGGCGCCCTGTCTTTGAAAGGTGAGACATGATCGGCGCGATCGCAGGAGACATCATCGGCTCGGCGTACGAGAGGAGGGGCATCAAGACGAAGGAGTTCCCCCTCTTTTCCCCGGGGTGCGTCTTCACGGACGACACGGTCCTCACCGTGGCGCTTGCGGATACCATTCTCACGGGGACCCCCTACCGGGACAACCTGAAAAAAATTTACCGCCTCTATCCCCGCAGCGGCTACGGCGGGAGCTTTCACCGGTGGGCCCGGAGCGACGATACGGCGCCCTACGGGAGCTGGGGGAACGGCGCCGCCATGCGCGTGAGCCCCGCAGGCTTTGCTTTCGATGACCTGGAAACGGTCATTGAGAAGGCCGCGGACTACACCGCCGTGACCCATGACCACCCCGAGGGGATCAGGGGAGGGCAGGCCGCGGCCGCAGCGGTGTTCCTCGCGCGGAAGGGCGCGTCCCGGGAGGAGATCAGGGAAGTCATCGAGGGGCGCTTCGGCTACGACCTCTCCATGCACACTGACGAGATCCGCCCGGGCTATTCCTTCGACGTATCCTGCCGGGGAACGGTGCCCCCGGCCATACGGGCGTTCCTCGATTCGACCGGTTACGAGGACGCCGTGAGGAACGCCGTCTCCCTGGGGGGGGATGCGGACACCCTCGCCTGCATCACCGGGGGTATCGCCCAGGCCTTCTACGGCGGCGTCCCGGAGCCGATCGTGGAAAAGGTCTACGGGATCCTCGATGAACGGCTCGGAACGATCACCAGGGAGTTCATGGGTGCGTATTGTCGCAGCGGACGATGATAATTTTCATTGACGCTGCGCCACCATGCTTTTCAATGTGGCCGTGCGATGAGATGCTGATGCGCCCCCATGGCCGCGCCGTCATCCCATCGCCGAAACCTGTGGAGCAGTGATGTCATGCATAATGGGAGGATACCATGGGAAGCGACATCTACCGGCGGCTCCAGGAGAGGCTCGACGGATATTCCGTGGGGTTTCCCGCCACGGGGTCGGGCGTCGAGATCGAGATACTGAAGCGGCTCTTCACCTCCGGGGAGGCGGAGCTCTTTCTCGCCCTGAGCCCCGCCGTGGAGACGCCTGAGGCGATCGCCGCGCGCCTGGGCCGCGGGGCCGAGGAGACGGCGGCGCAGCTCGAGGACATGGCCTCCCGGGGCCTCCTTTTCCGTCTGAGGAAAAACGACACGGTCAAGTACGGCGCCACGGCCTTCATACACGGTATATTCGAATTCCAGCTTCCCCGCATGGACGCGGGGCTCGCGGAGCTCATGATGCGGTATTTCGACGAGGGGCTTGACAGGGCCCTGATCAGCGTCAGGGGGGCCTTTATCCGCACCATACCGGTGAGCCAGTCGGTCTCCCCGGAGCTCCGCATCGCCTCCCTGGATGACGCCGCCGCGATTCTCAGGGACACGGATACAATCGTGGTCACCGACTGCGTGTGTCGGAAGGCGAAGGATATGGCGGGGGGGTCCTGCGGCGCTCCCATGGAAGTCTGCTTCATGTTCGGGTCCATGGGGCAGTTCTACCTCGACAACGGGATGGGACGGCTGGTCGGCGTCGACGAGGCGATCGATATCGTCTCCCGGGCCCAGGCGGCGGGCCTGGTGACCCAGCCCTCGACCTCGCAGAACCCCAACGGCATGTGCAACTGCTGCGGGGACTGCTGCGGCGTCCTCGCCTCAATAAAAAAGGACCCTCGGCCCGCGGACCTTGTCTTCTCGAACCATTACTCCGAGGTGGACACCGGGTCCTGTATTGCCTGCGGGGACTGCGTTGATTCCTGCCCCATGGAGGCCATCCTGATGTCCGACGAGGGCCCGGCGGTGATACGGGAAGAGCGGTGCATCGGATGCGGCGTCTGCGTGACGCGGTGCCCCGTCGGGGCCATCGCCCTCCGGGAGAAGCCCGCGGAGAAGCGGCGGGAGATGCCGAAGAACGCCCTGGAGCAGATGACCCTCATGCTGAAGGAGCGGGGCAGGCTCTAGGCAGGACGAGTGTGAGGCCCGCCCGGCCCGGTCCCCATGTCCGTTATTTCCCCAGGAGGGACCCCAGGATACCCCGCACGAGCTGGCGCCCCACCTGGCTGCCCATGGCGCGCACGGCGCTTTTCGCCGCGGCCTCGACGAGTGTTTCCCGCTTCCTCCCCGCGGTTTTCTTCGGCTCCTTCGGGGCCGGGGCCTCGGCTTCGGGTTCAGGCGCCTTTTCCTGCGCCGCTTTTGTTTCCGCCCTGCCTTTCAGTATCTCGTAGGCGGATTCGCGGTCGATCTCCTTCTCGTAGGCCCCCTTTACCGCCGACTTGTTGATAATGGCCTGCCGCTCCTCCGGGGTGATCGGCCCGATCTGCCCGTGGGGGGGGAGGATGTAGGCGCGTTCAACGATGCCGGGACTTCCGTCGGCGCCGAGGAACGACACCAGGGCCTCGCCCACGCCGAGCTCGGTGATCGCATCCTCGACCTTCAGCTTCGGGTTGGGGCGGAATGTCTCGGCCGCGGCCTTCACGGCCTTCTGGTCCCGGGGGGTGAAGGCCCGGAGGGCGTGCTGGACCCTGTTGCCGAGTTGGCCCAGGACCGCGTCGGGGATGTCGATGGGGTTCTGGGTGATGAAGTAGACCCCCACGCCCTTCGAGCGTATGAGCCGCACCACCTGCTCGATCTTGTCGAGGAGCGCCTTCGGGGCGTCGTTGAAGAGGAGGTGCGCCTCGTCGAAGAAGAAGACGATCTTCGGCTTCTCCGGGTCCCCCACCTCGGGGAGGTTCTCGAATAGCTCCGAGAGGAGCCAGAGGAGGAAGGTCGCGTAGACCTTCGGAGAGTTCACCAGGACATCGGCGGCCAGGATGTTCATTATGCCCCGTCCCTTGCCGTCGGTCTGGATAAGGTCCTCGATGACCAGGGCGGGCTCGCCGAAGAAGCGGTCGCCGCCCTGGGTCTCAAGCTCCAGGAGGGCGCGCTGGATGGCGCCGATGCTCGCCGTGGAAACCCGACCGTATTCCGTGGTGTACTGCGAGGCGTTGTCCCCCACGTGCTGGATCATCGCCCTGAGGTCCTTCATGTCGAGGAGGAGAAGGCCGCCGTCATCGGCCACCTTGAACACCAGGGAGAGGGTTCCCGACTGGGTGTCGTTCAGGTTGAGGAGGCGGGAGAGGAGGAGGGGCCCCATCTCGCTCACCGTGGTCCGCACGGGGTGCCCCTGTTTTCCGAAAATGTCCCAGAAGACCACGGGAGATCCCTGGAAGGAGTGGTCCTTTATCTTGAGCAGGTCGAGGCGCTCCCTGAACTTGGGGCTCTCCTTGCCGGGGCTGCTGACCCCGGAGAGGTCGCCCTTGATGTCGGCCATGAAGACCGGGACACCGATGGCGCTGAAGCGCTCCGCCATGACCTGGAGGGTCACCGTCTTTCCGGTCCCCGTGGCCCCGGCGATGAGTCCATGACGGTTCGCCATCCCCGGCAGTATCCCGATATCCTCCTTCGCCCGCGCGATCGGCATCATTTCAAGTTTATCAGCCATGGTCCCTCCCCTCGTGACGCGATGTGCGGCGTCAGCATCCGTGTGGAAATTATTCCTTGTGAGAATAGGTTAATCGGCCAAGGGATTTATGACAAGCACATTATTGCATTCCCGGCGAACATGACAAAGCCTGGAGAGTGGCGCGTCTCCGGCGTAACACGCCTGAAGGCGAGGATCACGAATGGCGGGAGGTGTTATTCGGAATGCGCACGCCGTTCCTGGCGGTGTTTCCCGCTTCCCCCGGGGATCCTGGCCCTGTCTTCGGGAGGGAGGTCACTGCGCCAGGAGCGCTTGATCGCCTCGTGGGCGTCGTGGATCCAGGACACGGGGGGAATCCCGCCGAGGGACATCAGGAAGAGCACTACGGCAAGTGCCGCGGCGATCATGGCGGGAATGGGCATTTCCCGCGCCGCGCCGGCCTTCTTCTTTAAATAGCCGGTGAAGGCGCTCCAGTTGTACCAGAGGTGGAGGGGAGTGAGGACAAGGAATGCAAGGGCGAAGGTGAGGTGGATCGACTCCCAGGCGTCCTTGGCGATGCAGAGGCATCGCCATCCCGTGGCGTCGGCGACGAAACACTGCGGCGCGACATAGAGGACGGCGCCCGAAAGGGCGAGGAAGAGAAAGGCCAGGGCCGAGGCCACGGAAAGAAAAGCCCTCGTCGATGGGTTACTCCCCTCAGCCATGCGATGCTCCTTCTATGCCATGGCATCCGCATGCGCACTGCCGGCCATGGGGAATGACGGATGTATCAGCACCGGGGTCGACCTGTCTTTCGACATGCCGATGACGTGATGGACGCAGTATCCGTGCGACGGCCCCGAGGAGGCGGCCGCCCCACTGCTTGATCGCCGCCAGGAGCCCGGCGAGGACTCCCGTCACGCCGATGCCCACGGGACAGCCGGCGGTTCCGCACACGGGACACACGCTGTAGAGGGCCAGGGCCCCGGCGAAGATGGACCACCACCCCGCGAAGCGGAGCGCCCCCGACGCGACAAGCTTTTTCACGAAGGCCTTTGCTCCGGGAACCGGGGTGTTTTCGGATTTTTTCTTCGGATCCATGCCGTCGTTGGGCCTTCCCGCTATTAAAAGAATTGACAATGAAAACTACTTTCAATCAGATACAAGTGTCAAGGATAATTGCCCGAAGGTGGTTTTTTTATCCAAAAAAAAGCCACTAGGACTTGACAAAAATCAACCCCTTTGGTATATTGATAATGAAAATCGTTTTCAATAAGGAAGAATGCACGTGAGAGGCGGTGGAAGAGGCAGGGGAGCCTGGTGGCAGGACCGGTTTCACGACGCCGGGGCGCGGATCACCGCGCCGAGGGAGATCGTCATGGACATCCTCCACGAGACCGATGACCATGTGAGCGCCGCCGATGTGTACGTCAAGGCGCACCGGATCAACCCGTCGATCGGCCTCACCACGGTGTATCGGACCCTGGAGATGCTGACGCGGATGGGAATAGTGCAGAAGTTCGATTTCGGCGACGGCAAGGCCCGTTTTGAGCTGGTCAACAATCCCGGGGGGAAGAAGCACCACCATCACCTGATCTGCCTGGGGTGCAAGTCGATCGTTGATTATTCGGAGTTTCTGGAGGATGAGCTGGAATTTATCGGGAAAACCCAGAACAGGCTTTCAAGAAAATATGATTTCGATATCACCGATCACTCCATCAGCTTTTACGGTCTGTGCGCCCGGTGCCGGTAATATTTTTTTGGCGATATATTGATAATGGTTTTCATTTTTAATTATTAGGGAGGTGCATCATGCCAGGCGGAGACAGAACGGGACCCCTCGGATATGGCCCTATGACGGGACGCGGGGCGGGGTATTGCGCGGGTTACGGCGCTCCCGGCTACGCGACGGGGGGCGGCTTCGGGCGCGGCAGGGGATTCGGCGGCGGAGGCCGCGGATGGAGAAACATGTACTACGCCACGGGGCAGCCCCGGTGGGCGCGGGGGTATCCCCCGCCGGCCTGGCCCGGGTACCCGGGGCCGGGATACTACGGGGAGCTCACGCCGGAACGCGAGGTTGAGATCCTGAGGAGCCAGTCGGATTTCTTCCAGAAGCAGATCGATACCCTGAACGAGCGGATCAGGGAGATGGAGGATATCGCGGCGAGGCAGAAGAAGGGCACGGAGTGACCATGCCGGCGGGGGTGAACACCCCCGCCGCGGGATCAATGGGAGAAGAGGTACGTCCATGCGATACGGCAGGCAGGGCCGGGGAAGACGGCGCGGCGGCGGAAGGCCGGCCCGGGGCGCCAGTCCCGGGAGAGGGAACAGGTGGAACCGGGGAAGGGTCGGCTGGTTCGATCAACTTTCCGGGAGGGCGGTGCGGCCGCCTCTCCAGGGCAATCAACCCGGGTTGTTCCGCGGCCTCCTGGGCATGGTACGCGACCATGTTATCGGCGCCGGGGAAAGGACGGCGTACCCGGAAAGGCCGGTGTACAGCCCCGTACCGTGGGGTGCGGGAGAACGAATCGAGCGAGGAACAGGCAGGATGAAAGCGGTTGTTGATGCGAATGCGTGCACGGGATGCGGGATCTGCGAGGGAGAATGCGCCGCCGGGGCGATCACCATGGGGGACATTGCCCTGGTGAACGGCGCCCTCTGCACGGGATGCGGGGTATGCGTTGAGGCGTGCCCCAACGGCGCGATCGTGCTGAAATAATCAGGACGACAAATACTGACAACGGAGAAACGACCATGCGAGGCGGACAGGGAAGGGGAGGAGGCGGCAGGGACGGCCAGGGCGTGGGCCGCGGCCAGGGTCCCGGGAGGAACGCCCCCGCGGGGGGGCGTGGTCTCGGTCCCGTGGGAGGGCAGTGCGTGTGCCCCGCCTGCGGCACGACGTCGCCGCATCAGAGGGGAGTACCATGCCTTGAGACCAGGTGTCCCAAGTGCGGGGCTCTCATGACGAGGCAATAACAGTAAACTCCGATGTATCTTCCATGGAACTGAAAGACCATTACGCGGCCCTTGAAATCCAGCGGGACGCCACGGAGCGCGATATCAAGAGCGCCTTCCGAAGGCTCGCGAAGGTGTTTCATCCGGACAAAAACCGGGGCGACCTGGAGTCGGAACGAAGATTCAAAGAGATCGCCGCGGCCTACGAGGTCCTGGCCGATCCGAAGAGGCGGCGGGATTATGACCTGTCCCGGGAGGGGTGGGGAGCAGGCGGCATGGACCGTTACGGCGGATTCAGCGCCTTCCGCGCCGGGGGGAGATGCGGACGGGGCCGCGGCTGCCGCGGCAGGTGGGCCGCCTTCGCGGAAATGGGAGGCATAAACGACCCCCGCGTTGTTGAGATAACGCCTGATGAGGCGCGGCGCGGGACCGAGAAGCGGTGCGTCATGGATTCGTCATACGGGCGGATCGCCTTTTCGATCGCCATACCCCCGGGAACAAAGGACGGAACGGTGTTCCGGGTCGAGGGGCCCCTGAACGATATTCTTGTTGCAGCCCTGGACATACGGATTAAAATATGCTGACGGGAACCGGACCGGGCGCCTGGTGCGCCCGGTTTACCGTGAGCGCATGTGCAGTCACCCCACCGGTGGATGAAACGTCATGAGATCGAGCCTTGAGTGCCTGCCCTGCCTTGTGAGGCAGGCCATGGAAGCGGCGCGCCGCGCCGCGCGGGATGAAGCCGAAACGGAGGCCCTGCTCCGAAAAATCATGAAGCGCCTGTCGCGGATGGACTTAGGCGAATCTCCTCCCGCGGTGGCGCGGGGAATCCATCGACTCATCCGACGTGCAACCGGCGTGGACGACCCCTACGGCCCGGAAAAGACCCGGTTCAACGCCATGGCCCTTGAACTCCTGCCTTCATTCGAGAAGACCATCGCTTCCTCCCCGGACCCCTTCGCCGCGGCCCTGCGCCTCTCCGTGGCGGGCAACGTCATCGACCTGGGTGCCAAGGGTGACCTCACGGAGCGCGAGGCCTTCGATGCCGTGGCGCGCGCCCTGGAGGAGCCCCTGGAGGGCGACCTTGAGGGGTTCAGGGCCGCGGCCCTCTCCGCGAAGAGAATCCTCTACCTCGCCGACAACGCCGGAGAGATCGTGTTCGACAGGCCCCTCCTGGGCGCCCTTCCCACCGGGCGCGTTACCGTGGCGGTGCGGGGCAGGCCCGTGATCAACGACGCGGTCATGGAGGATGCCGTGGCCGCGGGAATCGCCGATATCGCCCCCGTCATCGACAACGGCTCCGACGCCCCGGGAACCATCCTCCGGGACTGCGGCCCTTCCTTTCGGAAGGCATTCCGGAGCGCTGATCTCATCATCGCCAAGGGGCAGGGGAACTACGAGACCCTCTGCGACGAGGACGCGCCGCTCTGGTTCCTCTTCAAGGTGAAATGCGTCACCGTCGCGGGGCACTGCGGCATGGAGATCGGCGCTCATGCGGTGATATCCCGACAGGCGGCCGGGAAGTAACCTGGGAGGGTGTTATTCCCTGTGTGCACCTGCGCCGCCATGGATACAACAGTTGTGGAAATATATCTGTATGTCATTATGATGTTGATGCGGATTCGTGTCGGTAGAGAGCCTTTCCGCTGCTAACGGGGGTGATCATGGGCCTGAACAAACAGTTCCGCGCCGCGGCGGTTCCGGACACGTCGGAGCTCCGGGGACATTACGAGGTGCGCCTGGTCACCGGGTTTCTCCCCCCCATGCGTTTCTTCGGTCACAGGAAATACTTCCCCGGAGACGCTGACGTGGAAAACGGGGGTCCCGGGGGTTACAACGAGTTCTTCGGGACAATCCGCGTGGGAAGCTTCAAGATCGACCGGGGCCAGTCGACGCTCGGGGACGGCCAGGAGGTGCTCCACATCGTCTACAACAGGAAGGGAAACAATTTTCTTCTTCGAACTCTTACCGACGAAGTGAAGCGCCTCGGCCCCGGGGAGTACCTGGGGCGAGGCGTCATCCGCATCGGCCGGCTGGTGTTCAATTCCTTCTACTTTTCGCTGAAGGGGAGGGTGTCATAGCGCCGGGTTTAAACCCGGCGTTATCGTGCGCCGTTTTTGTATTGACATTCGCCGTATAACAGGTATAGATGTGGACATGGGAATCGACGGGTTGAAGCGCGTCCTGGGCCTGCCCGCCCTTACGTTCATCGCCGTGGGCATGACCATCGGTGGCGGGATCTTCGTGTTCACGGGTATCGTGCTCAAAATTACCGGGCCCGCGCTTCCCCTGGCCTTCGCACTGGCGGTGGTGCCGGTCTTCATGAGCATGCTTCCCCTGGCCATGCTCGGCTCCGCCCTTCCCGTCCTGGGGGGAAACTACGTCTACCCGAGCCGCATGGTGTCGCCACGCCTTGCCTTCACGGGGATCTGGATCTACGCCCTGGCCACCTTCTTCGGCCAGATCCCCCTCTACAGCATTGCCTGCGCGCGCTACGCCGCGGTGATCCTGCCGGGGCTTCCCGAGGTCCCCTTCGCCGCGGGGCTCGTCACCTTTTTCTGCGTCATCAACCTCCTGGGCGTGCGGCCCGCGGCGCAGCTCCAGGCCGTCATGGTGGTCCTCCTCATCGCGGCCCTGGTCTACTTTTCCGCCAGCGGCCTCGCGGAGATACGGCCGGGAAATTTCGAGGGACTCCTGGGCAAGGGGGCCGGGAGCCTCCTCCTCGGCACGGCCCTTCTCACCTTCACCTACCTCGGATCGAACGGGATCATCGAGCTCGGACAGGAGATAAAGGACCCGGGCAGGGTGATCCCCAGGGCCTACTTCATTGCCTTTCCCGTTATCACGATCATCTACCTCCTCGTGGCCCTGGCCGTGGTGAACGCCCTGCCGTGGCGCTCCCTCGAGGGCGCGAAGGAGCCTCTCGTTGAAATTGGGCGGGCCACCAT
>CAZKPR010000071.1:0-14784 GCA_964554685.1 uncultured Leptospirales bacterium
CGCTTTGCCCTGTTTTTGCACGTGGAGATAATCGCGTTCACCTCGGAATCGATCATCTGTGCCGTCTGTTCGCTGTAGTCCCTGTGCTGTGAAATCTCCCTTCCGAGGAAGATCTGCTCGTTCCTCTTCCCGAAGGTAATGGGCCCCAGGGTGTCACTCATCCCCCATTCGCACACCATTTTTCGGGCAATGTCAGAGGCGCGCTCGAGGTCGTTGCTCGAACCGGTGGTCACTTCCTTGAATTTCATCTCCTCGGTGAGGTGCCCCCCGAAAAGCACCGTGATGGTATCAAGCCAGTGCTTCCTCGAGTACAGGCGCCTATCCTCCTGAGGGAGCTGCATGGTGAGCCCGAGGGCCCTTCCCCTCGGTATGATGGTGACCTTGTGGATCGGGTCCGACCCCGTCAGGATGCCGAGGAGGGCGTGCCCTGCCTCGTGGTAGGCGGTGACGACCTTGTCCTTTTCTGAAATGATGATGGATCTTCTCTCGGGTCCCATCATCACCTTGTCTTTCGCGTCCTCAAGGTCGATCATGGTCACCCGTTTCTTGTTCTTCCTCGCCGCGAGGAGCGCCGACTCGTTAACCAGGTTCGCGAGGTCGGCCCCGGTGAAGCCCGGCGTCGCCCGGGCGATTATTTTCAGGTCGACCTCGCGCGAGAGAGGGATCTTCTTGGTATGGACAGCGAGAATCTTTTCCCTTCCCTTTATATCGGGGATGTCCACGACCACCTGCCTGTCAAACCGTCCCGGCCTCAGGAGCGCCGGGTCAAGAACGTCGGGCCGGTTCGTCGCGGCTATGATAATAACACCCTCGTTTGTTTCGAAGCCGTCCATTTCAACGAGGAGCTGGTTGAGGGTCTGTTCACGCTCGTCGTGACCGCCTCCGAGTCCCGCTCCCCTCAGGCGACCCACGGCATCGATCTCGTCGATGAAAATAATGCAGGGGGCGCTTTTCTTTCCCTGCTCGAAGAGATCGCGCACCCTTGACGCGCCCACGCCGACGAACATCTCGACGAAATCCGATCCGCTTATCGAGAAAAAGGGCACTCCCGCCTCACCGGCTATGGCCCTCGCAAGGAGCGTCTTTCCCGTGCCCGGGGGGCCCACGAGGAGTACTCCCGTGGGTATGCGCGCACCGATATTGATGAACTTCTTCGGTTCTTTCAGGAATTCCACTACTTCACCGAGTTCCTCCTTCGCCTCGTCCACCCCGGCGACGTCGTCAAAGGTCGCCCGGCGTTTGGTTTCAGGATTGAGGCGCGCCTTGCTCTTCCCGAAGGAGAGGGCCTTGTTACCCGTTGACTGGATCTGGCGTATCATGATAAACCAGATAAACCCGAAAAAGAGCAGCCACGGCAGAAAGCTGAGAAGCCCCTTGAGAAAGGCGTTATCATCATCCTCGCGGCCTTCCACGATCACGTCGTTCGTCGTGAGCATGTTCACAAGGCCGGGATCGTCATAGGGTATCACCGTTTGAAAATCCGGCTCTTCCTTTTTGGCGAAACCCTTGATCCCGGGCTGTTTCAACTGCTCCAGCTTTCTATCCCTGTAAAATCCGTAGATCTTTTTATTGTTTTCAATGATCGCCTTCCCCACCTGCCTGTTCTCGACCTTTTTGAGGAATTCGCTGTAATTCAGCACCTTTTTCTCTCGATCACCCTGGCTGAGCTGAAAAATCGCGATCAATATCAGGCCGATCAGCAGGATCAGCGCGATCTGTTTTGTCGTTTTACTCATCTGCATCTCCTCAGCCGACGCTCCCGCGGGGGCGCGCCGGAACCACTGTCACCCGGTTTCCGGAAACTGCGAACCGGACAGCCTGTAGACAGCAAGAACGTTCACTGATTTTTTGTCCACCAGAAAATCCCGTGAAATCCTGTTGAACACATCATGCTCGAAGCCGGGAAGAAAGGCGGCCACGGTTCCGTTCAATTCAAGAATGGGGACGCGTGATTTTGCCGCTTCGTCAAGCTTTAGCTCGATCAGGAGGTCCTTTATCTTTTTTGAGCCGCTCTCCGTGAGAATCCTGTCCCCGCTTCTCCTGTTCCTAATATACAGGGTTTCCGGAAGTTCGTCCAACCCGATAAAAGCGTAGCGTGCATTTTTTCTGTGCGCTTCGAAAAAACCTCGTTCGACGCGTTCGACGGCGATGATCAAGCCCGTTTCAGCGATTTCCACGCATAGGCGTCCGTTCTCACCGGCATCCAGCCGGTACTCCCATTGTGGTGTAGGCCCGGCTGAATCGTCGCGCGGCGCCACCAGGATGCCCCTCCGGCCGTTCCTCGTCGCGGCGGTTATGCATGACGTGGCGTCACGGTAGAGCCCGGCGCGCGGTTTGCCCCCGCTGTACGAACTGTATATTTCATCGAGCATGCTTCGCGTCACCCTTTTCCCGTGACACCCGCGGAGGACCGTGGCGAGGATATGGTTGAAGAGGGGCCGGCTCTCAACCAGTCGTGAGGCGTCAATCCACGTTTCATCACCCGAGTAGTGCACTATATCAGGGAAGCATCGATCAACGAGGTCATCCAGGAGCGACGCGGTCTCCCGGGCGGTCGCGGAAAGAGCGGTCAGGGCGTCGGCAGCCATGGGAAATCGCTCCCGCACCATGGGGATGACCGCATGGCGGATGAAATTCCTGGTGTAGATCTGGTCCAGGTTGGTCGCGTCTTCACGCCAGTGAATATTGTTTTTCACGAGATACCCCCGTATCGCGTCCGATGATACCTCGAGGAGAGGCCTTACGATAATACCCCTCCGGGGAGGAATGCCCCGGAGCCCGTACACGCCGGTACCCGTGAAAATCCGCATAAGGATGGTTTCAATGTTGTCGTCGCGGTGATGCGCCGTGGCGACCGCGGTGAATCCGTGCCGGTGCGCCGTGTCTTCCAGGAGGCGATAGCGTAAAATGCGCGCACGCTCTTCGAATGAAGGGCCGGTTCCCACGGAAGCGCGCTCGGCATGGAACTCCACGTCATGCTCACGGGCAAGACGGGAAAGGTGTGATTCATCGAGATCTGCTTCGTCGCCCCTCGCCATATGGTTGAGATGGAATATCCCCGTGGAAAATCCGGCCCTTTCGCCGATTGAGCGAAGGGCGTGAAAGAGAAACATGGAATCCTTTCCCGCCGACATCGAGAGAAGCACGCGGTCGTTTTTCCGCATGAGGCCTTCCCGGTCAATGTAACCGGCGATTTGTTCAAACAGAGGGTCCATCGCGGTAGTCTATGACGGGAGCCGCGTACTGTCCATTAATTTTCTTGACTCCCCGTTTATCACGCATGTATCCTGAAAATCGGTCGCGGCAACCATGAGGGAGAACACGCATGAGTAAGCCTCTCATCGTGATGCTGCGGCTGCAGTTTTTTTCAGGAAGGTATCCAATGGACCAGGCGATAAAGGACAGGATCGCGGAATGGACACGCCCCCCCTTCGACGGGGACACGATTGAAGAACTACGGGGCCTCATCGAACGGGGCGAGGACCGCGAACTTGAAGACCGGTTCTATCGTACCCTCGAGTTCGGGACCGGGGGTCTCAGGGGGGTGATCGGGGCGGGTTCCAACAGGATGAATATCTATACCGTCGGCATGGCCACGCAGGGACTGGCCAATTATCTCCTGGCCGCCAAACCCGAGGGGAAGGGTGTCGTCATCGCCCGGGACTCGCGGCGCAGGTCCGATACCTTCGCGAGGGAGGCGGCGTCGATCCTGGCGGGGAACGGGGTCCCCGTGTACCTTTTCGAGGATATCACACCGGTCCCCCTCGCCTCCTTCGCCATACGCCATTGCGGCGCCGTGGCGGGCATCGTCATCACCGCGAGCCATAATCCCCCGGAATACAACGGCTACAAGGTCTACTGGAGCGACGGGGGGCAGGTCATTCCCCCCCATGACACCAATATCATAGATAAGGTAGGCCTCGTGCGTTCCATAGGGGAGATCAGGAAAAAACCCTTCGATGTATGCGTATCCGATGGATCCATTATCATGCTTGGGGACGACATATACGACGCGTACATCCGGAGACTCGAGGAATCCGCCCTGCGAAAGCCTGGCAGATCGGATATCTCGATCGCCTACACTCCCCTCCATGGTTCCGGTTACCGGATCATACCCCTTGTGCTTCAGCACTTCGGCTTCGTGAATGTTTCCATCCAGGAGGAGCAGTCACGACCAGACGGCTCCTTCCCCACGGTGGACTATCCGAACCCGGAAGAGCCCCGGGCGATGGAAAAAGTCGTCTCCCTGGGTAAGAAGATCAATGCCGATATCGTCCTGGCGACGGATCCCGACGCCGACAGGATGGGCGTCGGCTTTAAAAACCACGAAGGGGGCTACACCCTCATAAACGGGAACCAGATCGGCACGATGCTCGAATACTACCTCCTTTCACGGCTTCGTGAAAACGGCGACCTGCCGGGTGACGCGGCGGTGATCAAAACGATCGTCACCACGGAGCTCCAGCGCGAGATAGCTGAGGGTTTCGGATGCAGGATCTACGACGTGCTCACCGGATTCAAGTGGATCGCCGCGAAGATGGGTGAATTCGAGCGCACCGGGGATGCCCGTTTTATCTTCGGGGGCGAAGAGAGCTACGGATACCTGCCCGTGGAATTCGTGCGTGACAAGGACGCCGTGAGCTCCTGCTACTTCTTCGCGGAAATGGCCGACTGGCTCAGGTCACGCGGCACGAGCCTCTCCGATTTTCTCGACGAGATTTACCTCGCCCACGCGCTGTACCTCGAGGATCTTCATTCCATGACCCACAAGGGGAAGGAGGGAGATGAACAGATCGTAAGGATGATGGACCATTTCAGGAAATCACCGCCGGGCAGCCTCGCAGGAATACAGGTCGAAAGAATAGCGGATATTGGAAGCGGCAGCATGAAAGACGTCGGCACAGGGGTGATCACGGAACTGAATGGTCTCCCCAGGTCCAACGTGCTTCAGTTCTTTCTTGCCGACGGATCCAAGGTCACGCTCAGGCCATCCGGCACGGAGCCGAAAATCAAGTTCTACTTCAGCGTGCGCGAGCGGGTGGACCGGTCATCCATCGAAGAAAAAAAGAAGAGTATCAGAGGTAAACTTGATGCAATCCGGGAAGACCTTCTTTCACGAATAGCCTCGATCGGCTGAACGGTCATCCTCGATCCGGCATCCGTCAGGGCTGGATCGCGGAACAGATCTCTTCCTCTTTCTGGAGCATGATCCGCTCATCGCGGTCCGATCGTTCATGATCATATCCCGCGAGGTGCAGCATCCCGTGGACTATGAGGCGCTTCATTTCCTGTGCCAGGGGGACCCTGTACTCAACGCTCTGGGCCAGGGCTCGCTCCGCTGATATGAACACGTCGCCGATCTCGTCAAGGTCCGTTTCAAGCTCGGGAAACGGAGCTTCCCTGTTGGAAAAGGAGATAACGTCCGTGGGCCCATCGATGGACCGGAATTCCCTGTTCATGACGCGGATGTACTCGTCATCGCAGATGACGATGGAGAGCGTGGCGTTCGTCATCGCGAGATGGACCGCCGTCTCCGATGCGATGGCGTGCAGCATTTTTCGCGTGATCCCCTTGAAGGGCAGCCGCACGCCTTCCGTGTACACATCAATCCGTGTCACCGTTCTTCTTTACCTTCTTCTCCAGCTTTTTCAGGTCAAAATCCTCTGGATACTCTATTCGAGAATGGAATATCCCCTTGAGAAGAGAGAAAAAAGTTTCCTGTATAACGCGCAGTTCCGTCATTGAAAGATCGGAGAATTCCAGCTCGCCCTCGTTGAGCTTGTTGTAGATGATCCTCCTCACGAGACCGTCCAGCTTTTCATAGGACGGTCTCGTGAGCGACCGGGCGGCAGCCTCGATCGAATCCGCGAGCATGACCACTGCTGCCTCCTTGCTTCCGGGCTTGGGTCCCGGATACTGGAAATCCGCCTTGTTGACCGTCTCGTCCTCCCAGGCTCCCGCCTCGTCAAGATACTGGTGGTAGAAGAACGTCATCGTGGTCTGGCCATGGTGCTCGCTGATGAAGCGGATAACCGATTCAGGCAGGCCCATCTCGCGGGCCATCTCCACGCCCCTGGCGACATGGGAAATGATAAGCCGGGCGTAGTCCCTGGGCGTCAGGAGTCGGGCCCTCGGGTCCGTCACCCTGTTCTCGATGTAGAGCCCCGCGTCGGGGACCTTCCCGATGTCATGATAGAACGCGCCCACGCGCGCGAGAAGGTGATTCGCGCCGATCTCCTTGCATGCCGCCTCGGACATGGTAGAAACGATCATCGAATGGTTGTAGGTTCCCGGCGCCTTCATCAGCATTTCCTTGAAGATGTCGGCGTTCAGGTCCGACAGCTCGAGAAGCTTGAACTTCGTGGTGATGCCGAAGATATTCTCGTAGAGTGGGAGTATCCCGAGGACGAGAATCGAGTTTATAAATCCGCTGGCGAACCCTATTCCCATTATCCGCACCGAGTTGAGGTTCATCACCGGTATTTCCTGTATCAGCGCGACGGAGAGGACGAGTACGACGTTTATCGTCCCGATTATCACGCCGCCCCTGAGGAAATCAGTGCGCTTGACCACGTTCTCGTTGACGAAAACCCCCACGAAGGCCGTGCTGAAGGCGATCAGCGCGGTCGATATGTGCCCCCCGCCTATCAGCGTCGTGAAGAAAACGATATATATCCCCACCATTATCGAAAGGTACCTGTTGTAGAGAACCGACAGCATGATGGTGGTAAAGGATATGGGGAGAAGGAGTGGAAATGAGAGTCGCGCGTTAACGGGCGATTCGAGTCTCGAAACGAAAAACGTGTAGGTCATGAAAAAAAGGACGAGGGTGAATATGATGATCGTGGACTTCCGGTCGGGGAGAAACATCTTGGTGAATTCCACGAGAAAGAAGCCGAATATCACGATAAAGAGCGCCTGGAGAAGAAGTATGCCTACTATGTAACTGATGTTGATTCTCGTGGTCTGCCGGTTGTATATCTGGATCTTGCGGAGGACATCGGGAGTGATGGTGTCTCCTTCCCTGACTATGGTCTGTCCCTTTTTCAGCTTACCCGTCACAGGGTTCACTTTTTTCGCCATTTCATTGATGCGCCTCTTCGATTCCTCGGCGTTGAAGTTCAGGTTCGCCTCCAGTGTCGACGTGATGACGGTCGTCACCGCGGCGAGGGTCCCGGCGGGCAGTTCCGGAGCGATGGACGAGCTTATCCTGGGGATGTCCCTCGCGACTTCATCCCTTACCTTGAGACTTTCCAGTTTTCTCGATGTTTCATCAGGGGCTTCGGGAACATTGATGGTGCGAACCGAGACATTGCTGTTGGGGATTTTTAGCGGATTTCCATAGGGTTTATTGAGAATTCCCATCTGGGGATCATCATAGATGTATATCAATATCCTGGCCATGATCTTCTTAAGCCGGCCGGGATCACGGTACCTGAGTATCTCCAAAAGGACCGTATCGTTAAAGTGAAGATAGCGCGGCATGCGCGCCTTCATGGCGTTTACCTGGAAGGAGTAGTCGTTGCCCACGGGGGGATACTGCTTGACGGTATCAGCGGCGTGATTCATCAGCGCGGCCGCGAGATTGAGCTTTCTCTGGAGTACCGCGCCGTCCTTGTCGAACACTATGGGCACCGCTTCCGCCTCGCGGGCCTTTTCGATCCTGGTTTCTTTCTCGTTCACATACTCGATGTCCCTGTTGACGCGTATGTCTTCGCTCGCGATATCGCCCACCTCGTAGGAGTGCGACACGTCGAAGACCATGACTGACATCAGAAAGGTCGATATGAGGATGATCACGAATACGGCGATAAAGGAAAACCGTATGGGAGGTGATCCCGCGATATACCGCGTGACGCGGGTAAGGATGGAGATGGATGATTTCATCTGCAGCCGTGCCGATTAATCAGTATAGCCGCTCTTTTCATAGGCGGCAACAATTTTTTCTACTACCGGATGCCTGGAAATATCCTCCCTGCCGAAGCGGATGAAACCGATCTCGGGGACGTCCTTCAGTATCCGCAGGGCCTGGATCAGGCCCGACCGCTTCGGCTTTTCAATGTCTATCTGCGTGTCGTCGCCGGAAATGACCATTTTCGAGTTCGACCCCAGCCTTGTCAGAAACATCTTCATCTGGGAAACGGTCGTATTCTGCGCCTCGTCGAGGATAATGAAGGAGTTGTTGAGTGTTCTTCCCCTCATGTAGGCCAGGGGGGCGATCTCGATCAGGTTTTTTTCGATCAATTTCGAAATTTTTTCAAAAGGCTGCAGTTCGAAAAGGGCGTCATAGAGTGGCCGCAGATAGGGATTGATTTTCTGTATCAGGTCGCCGGGGAGATACCCGAGGTTTTCGCCCGCTTCAACGGCCGGCCTTGTGAGGAGTATGCGGTCAACCCTTCCGGCGAGGAACTGGGTCAGCGCCACGACAACGGCAAGAAAGGTTTTCCCCGTGCCCGCCGGGCCAGTGGAAAAGGTTATCGGATGATTCTGCATGGCCATGATGTACGCGGCCTGGTTCATCGTTTTCGGGGTAATGACCCTGTTCGTGTCGGGGAACACGGCCTTGAGCCGCGCGATATCCCCGGGCCTCAGGTCGCTTCCTGAAAGCACCGAATTCACGAGATAGCGCAGCTCGAAATCGTCGAATTCATAGGAGGGCCCTCTCTCGTAGAGGAGGTCGCTCAAGAGATGGAGCAGCTTCATGATTCCGTCGGATTTTTCTTTCGCCGCCCTTACGATAAGGGTATTCCCCCGGGGAATGATCTCCACCCCCGATATCTTCTCGATCTTCTTGATGGTGCCGTCCTTGAAACCGCATATCCGTGTGAAGAGAGAAGCGTCGTCGATTTCGAAACGCTGTTCGACCATGTCACGTGCCGCTTATCTTGAGGTTCAGCTCCCGCAGCTGTTCCGCCGATACCGGCGACGGGGCGCCGCTCATCAGGCATTGCCCCCGGGCGGTCTTGGGAAACGCGATGACGTCCCGTATCGATTGTTTGCCGAGGAGTATCATGAGTATCCGGTCCAGACCCAGGGCAATGCCGCCGTGGGGGGGAGCGCCGTATTTCAGGGCATCAACGAGAAAGGAAAATTTCGTCTCGGCCTCCTCTGGCGTGATCCCGAGGAGCTTGAAAACGCGGTTCTGCAGCCCGGGATCGTTGATCCGTATCGACCCCCCCCCGATTTCCACGCCGTTGAGCACGACATCGTACGCCTGGGCGGTCACCGATTCGGCAAGTTCGGGACTAAGGGAATCGAGCATGGCGACGCATTCGGCCTTCGGCGCGGTGAAGGGATGGTGGGTCGAATAGTAGCGGCCCTCTTCGACGGAATACTCGAAGAGCGGAAAGTCGGTTACCCAGAGAAAATCGAGTTTCTTCTCGTCAACGAGGTCCCGTTCCCGCGCGATCATGGTCCTGAGGGAACCGAGGACGGAAGACGCCGTGTCGGGTGTGTCCGCTACGAAAAAACAATACGCGGGCCCGTCCAGGGAAAACCTCTCCCGCAGGGCCGTCATTTCAGCGGGGGATATGAATTTCGCGATTCCGCTCTCGGGTGCCTCGCCGTTGTACCGGAACATGGGAAGGCCCCCCGCTCCAAGGCGCTTCGCCTCCTCGGCGTATCGATCGGTCATTTTTCTCGAGAGATCCGTTCCCGGCACGGCGATGCCGCGAATCACGCCCTTCGAGGCGAGGGCTGACCTGAACGCCGTAAATTCCGATTCGCCGAATATGTCCCCGCAGTTGGTGATCTCGAGGCCGAAGCGCGTGTCGGGGGCGTCCGTGCCGAAGCGCGCCATCGATTCACGGTATGTCATTCTCGGGAACGGAGTCGCGATCGCGGCACCCGTGACGGCACGGACAATCTCGGCGATAAGCGATTCCACGATGCCCATGATGCCGTGGGCGTCCATGAAGGAGAGCTCCATGTCGATCTGAGTGAACTCCGGCTGCCTGTCGTTCCTCAGGTCTTCGTCCCTGAAGCACTTCACGATCTGGAAGTAGCGGTCGAAGCCCGATATCATAAGTATCTGTTTGAATAGCTGGGGGGACTGGGGAAGCGCGTAAAACTGGCCCCTGTTGACGCGGCTCGGCACGAGGTAATCGCGCGCGCCCTCCGGTGTTGACTTGTTGAGAAAGGGCGTCTCTATCTCCACGAAACGATGAGCGCTCAGGTAATTGCGGGTCGCCTGCATGGCGTTGTGACGTTGTACGATGGCCTCGCGCATCTCCGCGCGCCTCAGGTCGAGAAAACGGTACCGGAGCCGCACCTCCTCGCCGATGGGCTCCTTGGCGTCGATCGGAATCGGTGGGGTGAGCGATTCGTTCAGTATCGTGATCGACTCGGCACGCACCTCGATGCTACCCGTCGCCTGGTCCGGGTTGATGTTCTTCTCCTCCCGTGCCCTTACGGTCCCGGAGACCGATACCACGAATTCGCTCCTGGCGCCTTCGGCGGCCTCCCTCGTCTCTCGGGGTGAGGAGTCGTCCACCACCACCTGTATGGTCCCCGTCACGTCCCGGAGCCGCATGAAGAGAATACCGCCGAGGTCGCGGTTGCTCTCGACCCATCCCGATAGGTCAACCCTCTTCCCGATCTGTCCCGGGTTCAGTTCACCGCAATATGATCGTTCACTCTTCATGGCGAAACCGCTTCGTGTCCTGGTATGATAGCATGCACTTTCGTCGGGACTCAAAGGCCGGTACCCTGATCCTGCCATGAACCCGCCCGCCCGATGCCTGGTCAATTCATTCCGAAACCGGGCTTTGTCAAGCCGAAAAACCGCCGCCCATTTCAAGGCAGCCCCGGGATTATCTCACCCCGAGATGACCCGCTCGAAATATTCGTAGACACCGGTGGCCTGCTCCGGGTCCCTTCCTTCCGCGATGATGCGAAAGATCGGCTCGGTGTTCGAAAGCCTCATGTGGATCCACGCGCCCTCAAACCTGTCGTGATCGATGAATTCGATTCGAAGGCCGTCGATGCGGGACGTTTTCTGGGAACGGTACTCTTCTTCGAGCCTTTTCAGGATCGACTCGTCCATCACGCCCCAGGGGATTTCCAGCTTCCCTTTTATCATGGAATAGCGCGGAAGGGATCCTACGGTTTCCGACACGGTCCCGCCCCTGAGGGCGAACATCTCGAGGACATAGCCGATTCCGACAAGGCTGTCGCGTCCCAGGTGCACCTCCGGGGAAATGACGCCACCGTTACCCTCCCCTCCTATCCGCGCGCCGTGGCGCATCATCTCCTCAACGACATTAATCTCGCCCACGCGGGTACGCGCCACGGGGGCTCCGTGCCTCATGGCGACATCGTCAACCGCCTTGGTGGTGGAGAGGTTGATCACCACGCGGCCGCTTTTCTTTGAGAGAAGATGGTCCGCCACGAGGACGATGGTATATTCCTCGCCGATGGGGGTCCCTCTCTCGTCAACGATCGCCAGGCGGTCCGCGTCGGGGTCCTGGGCGAATCCTATGTCAGCGCGCGCGTCCCTGACGGCGCGGGAGAGGTCGCCCAGGTTTTCCGGCACCGGCTCGGCGCCCCGCGGAAATATCCCCGTCATGTCGCAGTGAACCGGCACCACGGAGCAGCCGAGTTCCTCCAGGAGCCGCAGGGTCAGCCGTGACCCGGCGCCGTTGACGGAGTCGAGGACAACCCTGAAGGCCCGCCGGCGAATACCCTCGACGTCGATCACGGAAAGGATCTTTCGGAGGTGGATCTCCTCGGCAGCATCACCTCCCTGTGTGACCGCGCCGATCCCGTCCCATTGCGGGTAGTTGAAGGAGCCTTCCATCAGCTTGAAAAATTCATTGATTTCCCCCGAGGTGAGGAAACTTCCCCGGTTCCCGACGAGTTTGAAGGCGTTCCATTCGATGGGATTGTGCGATGCGGATATCATGATTCCGCCGTCGGCCCTCGACTCCTCCACCATGACCTGAAGGGTCGGCGTGGGTACCGTGCCGATCGTGATCACCGATGATCCGGACAGGAGCAGGGCGGATTCGATTCCCTTTTCGATGGCGGCCCCCGAAGGCCTCGTATCCCTTCCGAGGACCACACTTCCCCTTCCCGTGTAGCGGGCGAAGGCGGAACCTACCTTCCATATCAGTTCGGGCGTCAGCGTTTCGCCGACTACGCCCCGTATCCCTGAAACGCCCTTCATCAGCACCGACGGCATGGTCATCCCCGTCTGCTGCGCCGGCTTTTTTTCCTTTTCACGCCCCCCGATGTCTGGGCCGGGTGCTCTTTCTTTTTCTGGTGGCCCCCGCCAGCGGGAGACGCGGAAGCCGATACCGGGATCCCCCCGGAGCCGAACTGCTCGACCTCCGGATGGAATTCGCTCCCGATCACCTCGGCGGGGGGAGCCGACACCTCGCGCTCCACGACGCGCTCGACCTGCACCTTCATCATGTATTCAAGTATGTCTTCTTTCAGGATATCCAGCATGTCGCGGA
The DNA here is from genome assembly GCA_964554685.1 of uncultured Leptospirales bacterium. GTDB lineage: Bacteria > Spirochaetota > UBA4802 > UBA4802 > UBA5550 > RBG-16-49-21. The sequence continues at coordinate 12,459 of CAZKPR010000071.1, forward strand.
ACAGGTTGAATCCCTGTATCTTGTACTCCACGAGGGGGTTTCGTTCTCCGTAGCTCAGCGTCCAGATTCCGTCCCTCAGCTCGTCCATGTTGTATAGATGATCGCGCCACTTGCTGTCGATCACCTGGAGGGACACCATGCGCTCAAGCGCCCGCATGTCGGCCGACCCTATCGTTCCTTCCTTTTTGCCATACTCGTCCAGGAAGAGCGCCACCACGGCGTCCTGGAACTGCTGGTAGTTCAATTGCATGGGATCGACAACGGAGTAATCGATGTCGATCCCGAACTTGTACCTGAGCCAGTTCTTCAGGCCCTCAAGGTCCCACTCCTCGGGGTGACGCCCCCCTCCCGCGAAGACGCCGATCTTGGAATTGCAGGTGTCGGTGATGTATTCCCTGATCTTGCCGGAAATGTCTTCTCCCAGCAGTATCAGGTCGCGCTCCTTGTAGATGAATTCCCGCTGGGTGTTCATGACATCGTCGTATTCAAGGAGGTGCTTCCTGATGTCGAAGTTGCGTCCCTCGACGCGCTTCTGGGCGCTCGCGATGGCCTTCGTAACCATCGGGCTTTCAATCTCCTGGCCCTCCTCCATCCCGAGGCGCTGCATGATGTTGCCGATCCTCTCCGATCCGAACAGCCTCATCAGCTCGTCTTCAAGGGACAGGTAAAAACGCGACGAGCCGGGGTCTCCCTGGCGCCCCGAGCGTCCCCGGAGCTGGTTGTCGATCCGGCGGGCCTCATGGCGCTCAGTGCCGAGTATATGGAGGCCCCCGGCGCCCACGACCTTTTCGTGGTTATCGTTCCACTCGACGCCGCCCCGTATGATGCCGCGCGCCTTGTGGCTGTCCTGGCCCTGGAGGCGCCCCGAGAGCTCTTCGGCGGTCTTGAAATCGGACGTGAGCACCGCCAGCTTGAATTCGTTCCAGGGCTTCATGTCATGGACGGGAACATGCGACTCGAGCTCGTCCACGTAGAGCTTCCTTCCCCCCAGGACGATGTCGGTGCCCCGGCCCGCCATGTTGGTCGCCAGGGTGACGGATCCGGGCCTTCCCGCCTCGGCAATGATCCGCGCCTCGTGCTCGTGGAACTTGGCGTTCAGGACGTTGTGCATGATACCCTTTGCCTGGAGGAAGCGGGAAAGCTTTTCTGATTTTTCGATCGATATGGTTCCCACCAGCACCGGCTGGTGCCTGCTGTTGCAGTCCATTATCTCCGCGACGATGGCGTCGAATTTCTCCCGCTCCGTGCGGTAGACGCGGTCAGGATGGTCCTTCCGTATCATCGGCATGTTGGTCGGTATGACCACCACGTCGAGCTTGTATATCTTCCTGAATTCCACCGCCTCGGTGTCCGCGGTACCCGTCATGCCCGCCAGCTTCCGGTACATCCGGAAAAAATTCTGGAAGGTGATCGAGGCGAGGGTCTGGCTTTCCCGTGCGATGGTGACGTTTTCCTTCGCCTCCAGGGCCTGGTGGAGGCCGTCGGAGTAGCGCCGTCCCGGCATGAGCCTGCCCGTGAACTCGTCCACGATAATCACCTGGCCGTCCTTGACGATGTAATCCTCGTCAATGTGGAAAAGGGTATGCGCCTTGAGCGCCTGGTTCACGTGGTGGACCGTGTCGATGTGTGTGTTGTCGTAGAGATTGTCTATTTTCAGCAGTCGCTCCACGTGGCGGACACCGTCTTCAGTAAGTGTCACGTGGCGGTCCTTCTCGTTCACCTCGTAGTCATCCTGCTCTTTAAGATTGAGGATGACCTTGTTGATGAGGTAGTATTTCTTGGTGGATTCCTCGGTGGACCCCGAAATGATGAGGGGCGTCCGCGCCTCGTCGATCAGGATCGAGTCGACCTCGTCGACAATGGCGTACTTCACCGGCCGCTGCACCCGAAGGCTCTGGTGCTCCACCATGTTGTCCCGGAGATAATCGAACCCGTATTCATTGTTCGTACCGTAGGTCACGTCGCAGCGATAGGCCTTCTGACGGGCATGGGGGGCCATGTCATGCTGTATCACCCCCACCTCGAGGCCGAGAAATCTATAGATGGTTCCCATCCACTCTGCGTCGCGACGGGCAAGATAATCGTTGACCGTCACGACATGAACGCCCTTCCCCGTGAGGGCGTTCAGATACACCGGCAGGGTGGCGACGAGGGTCTTGCCCTCACCGGTCTTCATCTCTGTAATCCGGCCCTGGTGAAGCACGATGCCGCCCATGAGCTGCACGTCAAAATGACGCATCCCGAGGGTGCGCACCGAGGCTTCCCTCACGAGGGCGAAGGCCTCGGGGAGTATCGAATCGAGGCTCTCTCCCTTTTCCAGACGCAT
>CAZKPR010000071.1:14794-16888 GCA_964554685.1 uncultured Leptospirales bacterium
GAGGTCATGGCGGGCATTTCATCCGTTGAGAGGGCCTTCATCACGGGCTCAAGTTCATTGATACGGGCGACAAGTGGGCGGAGCCTCTTGATGTCGCGGTCATGCTTGGTCCCGAAAAAAATGCTTAACAGTTTATCAACCATTGATGTTTCCTTTCGTTATTTACCTGCCGCCGGCAATCATGCGCGGACCCTTCGATCCGGTTACCCCCCGGAATACCTGGCCTGAGGCCGCCGGAATGCCCCGGTTTCCATTATTGGGTGACAGGAGGGAGCTACTATCAGGGCGCGGTACATTAAACCGGTCCATTTTTTTTACGTCAATAATAAATCTGGCGGAATTGCCGCTCGTGGATAACCCGTATTCTTGATTTCAGCGCATCCAGTCCCGAACCACTTGAGGCGGAGCCGATGATGGCTCCGGGATAGTTGTTTACCGCGCTCGCGGAAGCCGTGCCGTCCGGAAGAAGGTCCTCCTTGTTGAAAAAGAGGATCGACTCGATTTCCCTGCATCCCAGGCTCGATAATTCGTCGTTCACCGTGCGGATGTTCGACGCCATGTCGGGGTTCGAAAGGTCGATCACGTGTATGATGAAATCGGCCAGGCGGATCTCCTCGAGGGTCGACTTGAATGACTCAAGAAGGTGGGCGGGAAGATTGCGAATGAATCCCACGGTGTCCACGAGGAGGCACTTGCGGTCTTCGCCGAGGTACACCGCCCGGGTGTATGAATCCAGGGTCGCGAAGAGCCGGTCCTCGACGAAGAGATCGTCCCTGGCCAGGGTGTTGATGAGGGTCGATTTGCCCGCGTTGGTATATCCCACGACGGCCCCCACGAGCTCCCGCCGGCGGGACTTCCTGGCGGTCTCCCGGTGCTTCCTGACCTTCTCGAGTTTCTTTTTAAGGGTGGATATCCTCCTGAGGATGTGGCGCCTGTCGGTTTCAAGCATTTTTTCACCGGGGCCGCGCGTACCGATGCCTCCCCCAAGCCGGGAAAGGACGCCCCCGAGGCCCTTGAGCCGGGGAAGGATATACCGCAACTGCGCGAGTTCGACCTGTATCGACGCATCGGCGCTCCTCGCGCGCCGCGCGAAAATATCCATGATGATCTCCGTGCGTCCGACGACGCGGCACTTCAGCCGGTCCTCCAGGTTGCGCACCTGGGCCGGACGCATGTCATTGATATCGAACACCACGAGCCTGATATCACGCTCCCGGATGGTCCTTTCCAGTTCATCGAGGTGCCCCCTGCCAATGATAAGGGAGGCGTCGATGCGGTCGCGCTTCAGTATCTTTTTTTCCACGACCAGGGCGCCCGCGGTTTTCACCAGAAGCTCAAGCTCCCCGAGGGAGATAGCCGACTCCGCGGGATCTGATCCGCCGAGGCGGATCCCGCATATCAATGCCCTTTCGTCCTTTGACGAAGGAATTCTATTTACCGAGGCATCCATCGAGGATGACACGCGAACCGGGGGTTATTCCCTTATGGCCAAACCATCCCCGGTTTACTTCGAGGGCGTAGCGTGCGGGCCGGGACGAGGGATAGGTCACCGATGTATCGAGGGGATCCATATCGAGTATTTCATTGATAACGCCGCCCGAGGAAATGTAGGCGATGCTGAGGGGGATGGGGGTATTCTTCATCCAGAAGTTGAGGATGCGTTCATGGGGAAACACGAAGAGCATCCCGCGATCATCCCCGAGGGTCTTCCTGAACATCAGGCCCCGCTCCCGGAGGGCGGCCGTGTCCGCGACCTCAACTCGCAGCGACGCGCGCGCTCCGCTTTCGCTGATGATGAGAAGATCGCATGATGCACCGCCGGCGGGAGCGCAGGCCAGGGAAAAAAGCAGAACGCAGTGAAGAACCAATCTAAAACATGCCATTATACTCGATTCTGAGCACCCTGTTAAGTTGTTCGCCGGGCTCGTAGAGAAGACCCAGCTCCAATCCGAGCTGATCGAAAAACGTGACCCGCGCTCCGAAATTGATGATCCATTCTCCGGGTCTTCTCAGGTCCCAGAACACGCGGTCTAGCTCGGCTTTTATCCTGAAATACTTCCCCAGGGGTATGTCAATCCCCTCGTCTACGTGTAT
>CAZKPR010000072.1:0-3729 GCA_964554685.1 uncultured Leptospirales bacterium
GCGATCTACGATTTCATTTTCACGCCCGGCTTCTCCACCGCCGAAAGGGTGACCGACATATCCGGACGCGGCGTTGGCATGAACGTGGTCAAGGAGATCGTGAACGAGCTGAACGGGTCGGTCGCCATCGAGACCGAATGGGGGATGGGGACCCGCTTCGTCCTTTCCTTCCCCATCACGCTGGCGATCATACCCGCGATCATGGTCAAGGTCAGGAAGGAGATGTACGCAATCCTCCTTTCGGACGTTATCGAAACGATCAAGATATCCCAGTCCGACATCACCACCATCGAGGGCCACGAGGTGATCAATCTTCGCGGTGAAATACTGTCCCTTCTCCGGCTGTCGCGCTTCATCAAGCTTGAGAGCGGCCTGGGCCCTGATGACAAGATGCCCGTGGTGGTGGTGGGGTTCGGCAACAGGAAGATTGGGTTGATCGTCGACCAGCTTGAAGGCAAGCAGGAGATCGTCATCAAGTCCCTTGAGCAGAACTACAAGACCGTGGAGGGACTCGCGGGGGCCTCCATACTCGGGGACGGGAGCATATGCCTGATCCTGGATATATCGTCGATGATTAACAAGGTGATCGCGGAACAGGACCGCGTCTCGCGGACGGAGAAGCGTCGCGTCGTCGAGTCGTCGGAAGCCGATGTCGAGGAAATACCCCAGGAGGAGGAACCGGCTCCCCTGCCACGCGCCACCGCGGCTCCGCCACCCGCGCCGGAGAAGATGCGGGGTGTAGACGCGGCACCGAAGAAAAAAGAGGAAGACCGGGTCGATGCAACGGTAACGCCAATTGCCGGTGCCGAAACGAGGCGCATTGAGAAGGAGCGGGGAACGGGAAATGAGGAACAGATCGAGAAGAGGGTTCACGACGCCCTGGAGGACTTCAGACATGAGCTGAGGGACAGCATCAAGTCAACGGCGGAAAGCGGACTCCCCTCGGACCATATCATCAGCTCCCTGGAGCTTACCCGGGAGGACCTGAACGAGTTCCAGCTCATCGCCAATGTCGGGGCCGCCAACGCGGCGGAATCCCTGTCGAAGATAATGAACAAGCGGATTGATCTATCGATCCCCGAGGTCACGCTCATGCCGATCGAGCAGATCCCGAAGCATATCGGCGATATTGACAGCGTCTACATGGGGGTCATGATGCCGGTCCTGGGGGATTCCCGCGGGACGGTTCTCTTCATATTCAAGGAGGATATCGGTTTTGACGTGATCGATCTCCTCTACGGCACCGATACCAGCACCACGCGACAGCTCACGGAGGACGGTGAATCCGCCCTGCAGGAGCTGACGAATATCGTGGGTTCCTCGGTGATTAACGTGTTTTCGGAAAAAACGGGCCTGGTGATACGGGCGGGTCTTCCCACCATCGTCCATGACTTCCTCCAGTCGGTCATCGATTCGATCCTGGTGCTGCACAACATGATGAACGATTACGCCATCGTCATGGATACGGCCTTCTATTTCGAGAACGATAAAATCATCGGGAACCTCCTCTTCCTCCCGGAGGCCGACTCTCTGAAAATCATCGTCGAGCGCATGAGGTCGAATGTCTGACGAAATCAGAGTGCTGGTGGTCGATGATTCGTCCCTTGTCAGAAAAATCATAACCGATGAACTGGAGAAGGATCCCGGGATCAGGGTCGTGGGAGCGGCCGATAACGGCGAGATGGCCGTTCGGATGAACGAGGAGCTCGACCCTGACGTGATCACGATGGACATTGAGATGCCGGTCCTCGACGGCCTCTCCGCACTGCGAAGGATTATCGCCGCCCACCCCAAGCCCGTCATCATGATGAGCGTCTTCACCCAGCATGGGGCCGAGGAGACCTTCAGGGCTCTGGAATACGGCGCCGTCGATTTCATACCGAAGCCATCGTCGATGCTTTCCATGTCTGTGAAAGAAATCGGCGAGCAGCTGAGGACCAAGGTCCGCTCGGTTTTCCGTCCCCGCGAGGGAGTGGCGGCGAAGGGGGCGGGAACGCGCCCCGTCACCGCCGATCGGGCAAAGGAGCGTCATTTCGAACCCGGGAGCCGGAGCTCCCGCCTCGTGGGTATCGGCACTTCCACGGGGGGGCCCGCGGCGCTCATACAGATATTCAGCAGGCTCCCCATGCATTTCCCGGCGTCGGTCCTGGTGGTCCAGCACATGCCGGAGGGCTTTACGAGGGCCTTCGCGGAGCGCCTGAACATGATTTCCAACCTCTCCGTGAAGGAGGCGGAGGACGGTGATTCACTCCAGCCCGGTTGCGGCTATGTCGCCCCTGGGGACCGACATATCTCCCTTGAGTCAGGGGAGGGCGGGCGCAGGCTGCGCGTGTTCAGCGGGGAGAAGGTATCGGGGCACAGGCCTTCGATCGACGTGCTTTTCGAATCAATGGCGAAGCACGCGGGCAGGGATTCCGTGGCGGTGATAATGACGGGCATGGGCAAGGACGGCGCCGCGGGAATCGCGCGCGTCAAGGAATCGGGGGGGCGGACCATCGCGCAGAACGAGGAAACATCGGTGGTGTACGGCATGAACAGGGTGGCCGTGGAAAAGGGGAAAGTAGATGATATCGTGCCTTTATCGGAAATTCCAAAAAAAATTGTTGAATATATTTAACACAATGCTTTAATATGACCACAATTGGTCCGTGTTTATTAAGCGGCACATGATACTGCGCTGGTAATCCCGCCGCGACGGAGCGCGGTGATAATTGAGGAGACAGTATCATTGTAAGCCTTGCGCGTTCAGGCCGTAACGATGAATCGGTAAATGGAGTAGGTTCATGGCGACCATTCTTATTGTTGATGATGCGAAATTCATGAGGACGCTCGTCAAGGACGCGCTGGTTCCCGCTGGTCACGAGATAATCGGCGAGGCTGAAAACGGGAACGAGGCAATCCTGCTCTACAAAAAACTGAAGCCCGACCTCGTCACGATGGACATCACGATGAGGGAGAAGGACGGTATCGAGGACGCGGAAGAGATACTGAAGACCGATACCAACGCGCGAATAATAATGGTCACGGCCCTGGGACAGGAGAACCTCCTGACCAAGGCGATCAAGCTCGGCGTGAAGGATTTCGTCGTGAAACCGTTCCCGCCGGAACGCCTGCAGAAAGCGGCGGAGAAGGCCCTGGCCTGAGCACCCGGCTATCAGTTGCCCCGCCGGTCGTAGAAAGAACCCCTGCGTCTCGAGGGGTTTTTTTTAATCCCGGGAACGCGACGGTGACGGCATGGCGGGTCTCCACATGATGGGGGACCGTGGGAAGGGATCCATGAGCGAAGGCGAAATAACAAACGAACACACTTCCCCGGTCGAGGGAGAAGCCAGCCCGATCCTCCACATCGAGAATTTCGACGGTCCCCTCGACCTCCTCTGGGACCTCATTAAGAAGTCGAAAATTGACGTCACGGAGATCACCATCTCGAATATCACGGAACAGTACCTGGGGTACCTGAAACTGATGGAAAAGCTGAACGTGAGGATCGCGACGGATTTCATCAGGATGGCCTCGGAACTGCTCTTTTACAAGAGCTGCGCGCTTCTCCCTTCGGCCTCGATCGAGGACGAATATTTCGTTCCTCCGCTTCCCCCCGAACTCGTGCAGAAGCTCCTGGAATTCAAGAAATTCCAGATCGCGGCCCGGGGGCTTCTCCGGAAAAACGTGGAAGGGGGGTTAAACAATTTCCCCAAAAACCCGTTGGTGATTAAATAGTAATAATTTTTT
>CAZKPR010000072.1:3739-8608 GCA_964554685.1 uncultured Leptospirales bacterium
CGTTGAGGATATCATCGAGATCGATGATTTTGGCGAGGTTTCCCTTTTTGATCTCCTCCGGGCCTTCGCGGGCGTGATGGAGGCCCAGAGGGCGGAAGAGGAACGAGAAATAATATTTGACGAGATTCTCGTCAGTGACAGGATTGATTATATCAAGGCATTGATTTCCAATAAAGAGGTGGTTCATTTCCCCGATATCTTCACCGCCAGGCCGTCAAGGATGGAGATTGTGGTGACCTTCATGGCGATTCTCGAGATGGCCAGGACAAGGATCATCAGGCTGCTCCAGCACCGGACCTTCGGGGTGATACGAATCGTTCGGCACAACGCCGCAGCCTCCTGAAAGGGGGACGCAGGGGGAAAGAACAGCCGCCACCGGTAATGATACACCCGCCACCCACCGGGGAGGGCGAATCAAACCCAGAGGTGACATGGCAGCGCTACAGGATGATGTCGTGGATGTTGAAGGCCAGGAAACTATCGCGGAGGAGGCCCACGAGGGTGATGATGTCTCGATAAAGGGGCTTCTCGAGGCGGTGCTTTTTTTAAGCAACGAGCCCGTCCCTCTTTCCTTCTTCGTGAAACAGTTTTCAATCGACGCGACCCATGCGAAGATCATTCTCGATTCGATCATCGACGAGTTCGAGGAGCGCGACGGCGGGATCAAGCTCCAGGAGATTGCCAGGGGATACCAGTTCGTCACCAATCCCCGTTACGGCGAGCAGATCCGCGGCGTCATGGGGATCCGAAAGCGCGAGGGGCTCTCGAAGAGCATGCTCGAAACGCTCGCGATAATCGCCTACAAGCAGCCCATTGTCCTCGCCGAGATCGACGAGCTTCGGGGCGTGTCCTCCCGCCCGATGGTGGTGAAGCTCATGGAGCGCAATCTCGTGAAGCCCGTGGGGCGCAAGGAAATTCCTGGCCGCCCCCTTTCCTACGGGACAACCAATGAATTCCTCCGGTGCTTCGGCCTTAACCGCCTTTCGGACCTTCCGAAGATCTCGGAGATCAAGGAATTCTCGGTCAACTGGGATGAGTAAAAAGGAAGAACTTGAAAAGCTCGACAGGGAAATCCTCAGGCTCGTTTCGCGCAGGGCCGGGCTCTATGTCGAGGCGCTGAAAAACCTGCCTCCGGAGGAGGCCTTCGACGCCGGCCACCGCGGACGAACCTTCGCGCTCATCGACGAAACGGACGTGTCGCCTCTTACCCCTGAAATAATTAAGAGGCTGTACCTCGAGATTTTTTCCGGCTGCCTCGCCGCCGTGTCGCCGGTCACCGTTGCCTTCCTCGGCCCCGTGGGGACCTTCACCGGCATCGCCGTTCACGAGTTTCTCGGTGAATCGATAGTGGCATTGCCCCAGCGCACCATCCAGGACGTGTTCAGGCAGGTGGAGTCAGGGGCCGCGCGTTTTGGCGTGGTACCCGTTGAGAACAGCACCGAGGGGTCCGTGACCTACACCCTCGACGAGCTTGTCGAAACGAGCCTGCAGATACTTTCCGAACGTTACGTCAGGATCACCTACAGCCTTCTCTCGCGCGAGCAGGAGAGCGCGTCGGTCCGGAAGGTGTACAGTCACCCCCAGTCCCTGGGCCAGTGCAAGGGGTGGCTCCGCGCCAACCTGCCGAATGCGACGGTAGAAGCGGTTGAATCCACATCAACGGCGGCTGAAATGGCGTCCCGGGAGGATGGTTCCGCCGCCATAGCGTCATCGAACGCGGGGTCGCTCTATGGCCTCACTACCCTGGCCACGATGATCGAGGATTCGCGGCAGAACTATACCCGTTTTTTCCTTATGGGGAAAGGCTCCCCGGCCCCCACGGGGAGCGACAAGACTTCCATCGTGTGCGCGGTGCAGGACCGTCCCGGCGCGCTCCTCGCGCTCCTTGCACCTTTCAGCGACGCCGGCATCAACATGATGAAGATCGAATCGCGGCCCGACAAGAAGAAGATGTGGGAGTATATTTTCTTCATTGATTTCGGGGGCCATCGCGATGATTCCCTGGTCAGGGACGCCCTTGGCAGAATGCGACGCGAGACGGTCTTTCTGAAGATACTCGGCTCCTACCCCGCGGGGGGCAGACACGGATGCGAAGAAACCGGGGCTGCGGTGCGGGGTGAGAATCATGTTTGATCATATAGCGGTATTCGGTCTGGGCCTCCTTGGCGGATCGGTATGCAGGGGGGTAAGGCGGAGATACCCCGGTGTGCGCCTCTCGGCCTACGGGCGGAGCGGGGCGCGACTTGAAGCGGCACTGCGCGAGGGCGCCATAGACGCGGCGGGGGAAATCGAAGCGGCCTCACTCAGGGGCGTGGATCTCGCTATCGTGTCGACCCCCGTGGAGGCATCCATGGGGATCATCTCCCGGATACTTTCGGACCCCGAACTCGGCCCCAATGCCCTGGTCATTGACGTGGGAAGCGTAAAGGACGCGGTGGTGCGGTCGACGATGTCCCACGAACGGTCATCGCAGTTCATCGGCTGCCACCCCATGGCGGGATCGGAAAAAATGGGATACCGGAACAGCAGCGGAGAGCTTTTCGAAGGCGCCTCCGTCATCATCACGCCCCACCGGGGGAACCGGGAGGATGATGTCGTGGCGGTGCGGGAATTCTGGGAATCCCTGGGGGCCGTAACGGCCATCGTGCCCCCCGAGATGCATGACCGGATCGTTTCATGCACGAGCCATCTTCCCCACATGGTTGCCGCCGCCCTGGTGAGGGTCATCGATGACAGCCTCCGGAAAGGCGGCATGCCGGAGCGCGTTGACCTGTTCATCGGCGGGGGGTTCCGGGACACCACCCGCGTCGCCTCGGGATCGCCGGAGATGTGGCGGGATATTTCGGCGCTGAACCGGGAGAACATCATGTCCGCCGTTGACAGGATGATCGACGAGCTGGCGCTTCTAAAAAAGCTGATGGAAGAGGATCCCTCCCGCCCGGATGCGGTGGGAGGGTATCTCGAGGCGGCCAAGGCCGCAAGGGACGGGCTCCTGTGACCCGCATGATCGTTGCCGTGGACGGACCGGCGGGATCCGGCAAGAGCAGCGTCTCGCGCCATGTCGCAGCGAAGATGGGGTTCCGGTACATCGATTCCGGGGCAATCTACCGCGCCATCACCCTGTTCGTCCTCTCCCGTGACGGTTCAGTTGAGCGAGATTTCACGTTCACCCCTGACATCGCCGAAGCCGCCATCATGCAGGAATTTCTTCCCGACCGTACATGCCGCACCTATCTCAACGGAAGCGACGTGTCGACGCGCATACGCGACGAGAGAATAACCGGCAGCATCGGCATCATCTCCGATTGCCGTCCCGTGAGGGAGCACGTGAACGGGCTCCTGCGCGGCTGGGCGAGGGAGTCGTCGGTCATCATGGACGGCCGCGATATCGGCACCGTGGTGTTTCCTTTCGCTGATCTCAAGATATACCTGGACGCGTCGCCCGAGGTGAGGGCCCTGCGGCGCATAAATGAATATCGAGAACTGGGAAAAAATGTTGACGAAAAACTAATCAAAAAACAGATTATACTGCGGGACGAACAGGATGCCCGACGTCCCTTCGGCGCCCTGGTCCGCGCCCCTGACGCGCTCGCCATCGACACGTCCCGCATGACGATGGACCAGGTGATTGAGAGAATCAGCCAAGAGATCATTATCAGGATGGAGCGCCATGGAGCCCCACACCCAGGAAATGAATGAACAGATCGACATGGAACATGTCGCGGATTCCGCCGGCGAGGACATTCGCCCGGGCATGATCGTTCAGGGTGAAATCGTGACCATGGACCAGGAGTATGCCTACGTGAACGTGGGGACCAAGACCGACGGCCGCATACCCATCCATGAATTCGACGAGCCCCCCTCCCTGGGAAGCGTGGTGCCCGTGATGCTCATGAAAAACGGGACCGTTGACGGAATGCACCAGTATTCCGTGAAATCGGCAGCCCTTGAGACGAACTGGAAGCGTTTCCTTGAAAAACACCAGGAGGGGGAAAAGATCATTGAAGGGAGGATCACGAGCTCCGTCGAAAAGGGGAAGATCGTTGACTGCGGCGGTGTCCAGGCCTTTCTTCCCTTTTCCCTGAGCGCGGACCTCAAGGGCCGTTCCACCTCGAACGAGGATTACCAGTTCGTTATACACAGCATTGACAAGAAGAAGAAGAACGTGGTGCTTTCCCGCAAGGATTATCTTGACGGTGAACTCGAGGCCCGGTGGGACGCCTTTACCTCCCGTTACAAGCCCGGGGACCGCGTCAACGGCGTGGGCGTGAAGTACGTTGAATTCGGAATATTCGTGCGCGTCGAGGGCCTCGACGCGCTCCTCCACCGCAACGACATGTCTTGGAAAAAGGTGTTCAAGCAGAGGAGGGTGCTGAAGCTCGGCGTGGAGCAGGAGTTCCTCATCCTTGATATCAATCGCGAAGAGAGGAAGATATCCCTGGGTCTCAAGCAGTTGGTCGATGATCCCTGGCTTACCATCAGCGAGCGCTACCATCCGGGTGATCGCGTTGCCGGGAAAGTCGTTACCCTGACCGGCCACGGGGCTTTCGTGGAAATCGATGACGGCATCGAGGGCTTCGTGGGAAACCAGGATCTTTCCTGGAGCAAGAGCGGCGTCAACGTCAAGGATGTGCTTCACAAGGGAGAGACGGCGGAATTCATGGTTCTCGACATCAACCAGGAAGGCCGGAGGCTTTCCCTGGGATACAAGCAACTCAAGCCGAACCCCTGGGACACCGTCGAGGAGCGTTTTCCCATCGGTTCGGTGCACAGGAAAAAAATCAAGAAGATCGTCAAGTTCGGCATGTTCGTTGAGCTCGATGACGAGATCGACGGACTCGTGCACCTTTCCGACATCACCTGGGAGGG
>CAZKPR010000072.1:8618-16811 GCA_964554685.1 uncultured Leptospirales bacterium
AAAGCGTGCCGGACGGCTATGCCGTGGGCGGCGAGGTGGAGATCAAGATTCTCGACGTCAACCGTCAGGAAATGAAGATCGGCTGCGGCATCAAGCAGCTGGGCAGATCCCCCTGGGAGATGATCAAGGAGAAGTACCCACCGCGTTCACGCGTCGAGGGCGTCGTCTCCGGGATTACCTCCTTCGGGGTGTTCGTGAAGCTCGAGGATAACGTCGAAGGCCTTGTGCACATATCCGAGGTGGCGCGGAAGAGAGTCGAGAACATCGAGGAGCATTTCAAGATCGGGGATCCCGTGGGGGTCGTGGTGCTCGATGTCGATGTCGCGAAACAGCGCCTTTCACTCAGCATAAAATCGTACGACGCGGTGACTGAAAAAGAGGAGCTGGACAGGGTGATGAAGGGGACCCGCCCCCGCACCGTGACCCTGGGAGACATGGTGAATATTAACCTGGAGAATAAATAGGACATGGCGCGTAAACCCAGGTACAGGAACGAGCAGCGAGCCGGCGATATCCAGATCCAGAGGAACATCATCGAGCGCTTTCTCATGCAGGTGAAGGATTTCGTTAAAAAGAACCGAAAGGCCGTCCTGATCGGGGCACTCTGCTTTCTCGCGGTTATCGTGATCGTCGTGATTGGATTGATCGTCGTGGACGGGATCAGGTCCCGGAACGAGGCCCGCTTCGAGAAGATAGTGGACGAGTACAACAGGATCGCCCCCTCGGGGGACAGCGTGAAGGTCACGGCTGTTATCGAGGATCTGAATGGATTCATCGAATCTTCACGGATCGGGCCGGGCCGAAGCCTGGGATATTACACCCTGGGGGACATACTCTACACGAGGAAGGAATTCAAGGACGCGGCGCGTTACTTCATCCTCTACGCGGACGGCAACGGCGCCACCGTCCTTGCCCCTCTCGCCCTGGTCAAGGCCGCCATATGCCTGGAGGAGGCGGATGACCTCAAGGGCGCCCTGGAGGTGTACCGGAGGCTGGAGGATGAATATTCCGACAGCGTCGTGGCCGACCAGATTTACTATCATTTCGCCAGGGCGTGCGCACTCACGGGAGACCTCGCGAACGCGAAAGCACACTACAACAAGGTCATCAAAACCTACCCCGAGTCGACCTTCGCGCAGCGTGCGAGGAAACGGCTCTTCATGCTGGGGGCGCGGTAAGGGCATGGGAACCCGCCGGAAGGGCTGAATTCCGGCAAATTTATCTTGACAGAATCCTGCCCGGATCGAGACAATCCCCGGATGACATGCTGGATCCGGATTCGGATACCAACCGCGGGGCCCCGGCCGGCGGAGTAAATAGATCATTGACGGAGTTGCGATCGTGGCGTTACCAAAGAGAAGGAAATCAAAATCAAAATCAAGGATGAGGCGTTCTCATCATGCCCTCGGGGTTCCCAATCTTCGCCCGTGCCCTCGTTGCGGGGCCTATGGGCTTCCGCACAGGGTGTGCGCCGAATGCGGGTCGTACAAGGGCGAAGTGATAGTCGAGAAGAAGGTGAAGATAAAAGAATAACCTCCACCCGATATCGCTACATGAACAGGGGTGCCCATGGCACCCCTGTTTCGTATTATCTCTTGACAATTTTCAATCAACACAACAGAATGAGCGCCGCGCGATCCCTTTTTCGCGACGCCTCTTCGCCGATCATGGAGGAACGCCATGCCCGCACTGTTTGATCGGGTGCAGAAGATCATCATGAAACAGCTTAACGTCGACGAGAGTCAGGTTACCGGTGACGCGTCCTTCACCGATGATCTGGGAGCTGATTCCATAGATTCCGTGGAACTCGTCATGGCCTTCGAGGCAGAGTTCAATATCGATATCACGGAGCAGGACGCGGAGGGATTCATCAAGGTTGATGACGTGGTGAAGTATCTCAAGGCGCGCCTCGGTTGACGGCGCGCGATTCTCGGGACGGGGCCGCGACGCGACATGGGACGTGAACCGGGCGGGTCAGCCGCAGATCGACGGAAGCTGAACAGGGCACGGCAGAAGAGCCTCGATCGTTTCCAGGCGGCCATCCGGACAAAGTTCAGGAATCCCTCGCTTCTGCGGCGCGCCCTCACTCACCGCTCCTACGTGAACGAACATGGAAACGGCATCGGGGACAACGAGCGCCTCGAGTATCTGGGCGACTCGGTGCTCGCCCTGGTGGTGAACGAATATCTCTACCGTCATTATGAGGATTACCGCGAGGGTAAGCTCGCCAAGATAAAATCATCCGTGGTGTCCGAGACCACCCTGGCGAGGATCGCGAAGAAGATATGCCTGGGCGACCATCTCCTCATGGGGAGGGGGGAGGAGAACAGCGGGGGGAGGGAGCGTCCCTCGATCCTCGCCGACGGACTCGAGGCGGTGATCGGGGCCCTTTATCTGGATGCGGGGCTGAAAGCGAGCCGCCAGTTCATCATGAGGCTCCTCAGGGACGAGATCGAGAAATCAGAGGAACTCGGTCAGAGCAGGGACCCTAAAACCGCGCTGCAGGAATACGTTCAGAGGAAGTACCGCGAGCGTCCGGTGTACGAAGTGGTGGAAGAGCGCGGACCGGACCATGACAAGGAATTCACGGTGAAGTTAATGATCCGGGGCAGGGAGATCGTTACCGCCGACGGGCCCAGCAAGCGCAAGGCGGAAATGAACGCGGCCCGGGCCTCCCTCAGGATCATCGAGGAAGAGGAAGGTGATCTTTAGACCATTCAGACGCGGCATAAGCATCCGGGTTTCCGGCGTGCTGATTCGTGACGACACGATATGCTTCGTCGCACATCGTAAGCGCGGGAAGACCTACTGGCTCCTCCCCGGGGGGGGAGTCAGGTACGGCGAGTCCCTGGTTGATGCCCTCCGCCGCGAATTCAGGGAGGAGCTTGGCGTGGAGGTGGAGACGGGGAGGTTCCTCTTCGCCTGCGATTCAATCGATCCCTTCGGCAGGCGTCATATCATGAACGTTTCATTCATGTGCCGCCACCGGGATGGGGACTATTCCACCGGCGGTGACCACCGCGTCTGCGGTTACGGTTTTTTCGGCGCCAGGGAGATTCCGGGAATGACGATCTACCCGCCCATCCAGGACACCCTCCTGGCGATTCTTGAACGGGGTGACTACCCGCCCTACCTCGGGAGCCTATGGGAAGCGTGAAGAAGCGAATCACCGCCACGGCGGCCGGGGCCGGGTATGACATCCTCATCGGCACCTCGATCCTGCCGGGCGCCTTTGGCGATCGAAGGCTTGAATCCTTCGAAAACGTCGCCGTTATCGTGAGTTCCCGCGTGTATTCCCTCCACCGTGACTACATCGATGAATCGATCGCCCTTTTCGGGGGGCGGAGCCACCTGATGCTGATGGACGACAGGGAGGAAATGAAGAGCTACGAGCACGGTGGGCGGTTCCTTGAAGGGTTTCTCGAAAAGCGACTCAACAGGAACTCCCTGGTGGTCGGGATCGGCGGCGGGGTAACGGGAGATTTCGCGGGATTCTGCGCGGGCGTCTACATGCGGGGAATTCCCGTGCTCCATGTGCCCACGACGCTGCTGGCCATGGTGGACTCGAGCATCGGGGGGAAATCGGCGGTGAACCTCACCGCGGGGAAGAACATCGTCGGCGTGTTCCGTCAGCCGGTCATGGTGGCGGCCGATACCCTTTTCCTGGACACCCTTCCCGAATCCGAGATGCGCAACGGGCTCACCGAAGCGCTGAAACACGGGCTTATCGGGGATGGGGAGACCCTCGACCTTCTCGAGAAGAACGACATGAACACGATCCTTCGCCCCGAAACCATCGAGCGCCTCGTGGAGCTCTCCGCCGCCTTCAAGGCGGATATCGTGTCCCGCGACGAGAGGGAGAAGGGGATGCGGGCGATACTGAATTACGGGCATACCGTGGGGCACGCCATTGAATCATACCAGGGCTACCGGGGAATATCCCACGGCGCGGCGGTCGCGGCGGGGATTCTCGTGAAGGTCGAGGCGGGGCGTAGGATGGGACTGCTGACCGACTCGGAGGCCCGCCGCGTGGGCGCCACTATGGAAACCTACGGTCTCGCCCCGGGCCCCCTGGGGATCGATATCGATGACGTGTGCCGCCACATGGAGTACGACAAGAAGAACGCCGGCGGCGCGATCAATTTCGTCATGCTCGAGGGTATAGGAAACCCGGTGTATAACCGGGAGCTGCCCCTCGGCCTGCTCAAGGAGGTAATGGCCGATGTGCTGTCCTGAGCTTCCCTTCCGGGCCTGCGCGGTATCCCGTGACGGGGGGAAAACTGCATGCTGAATTATTCCATCAACGAGATCGAGGGCGTAAAGGTCCTGGCGGTAAGCGGGATACTTGCCGCGGATTCCATTGAAAATTTCGTGTCGATAGCCAAGCAGGTGACCGAGAGGGAAAGCCTGATAATCAATTTCGAAAACGTGACCCTCGCCACCTCCGCGGGCCTGAACGCCCTGGTCGAGGTGTCGTTTTTCGCCAAGGACCATGACCGGCGTGTCATCATCCTCTGGCCTGACCGGGAGCTTCAGAAGATGGCCGAAACCGTGGGTGTGTATAATTACCTGATATTCGCGCAGAGTATCGACGAGGCGAAGCTGAAGATAAAGTTTTTCACCTGACGCGAAGTCGGGGTATCATGTGTCCGGGAAGAGCTGGATCTCGGGCTTGCCGCTGTAGACGTTCCGCGACACGATCGCGTCAACGCCGAAATACCGTTTTATGGTCGCCGCCGTGAGGATTTCGACATCGCCGATTTCCGCGATACCCCCGTCCTCCATGATGACGATGCGGTCCGCCGTCCGCGAAAGGAAGTTGAGATCGCCAGAGGCGATCACGGCCAGACGCGTACCCTCCATGACGTATTTCGCCAGGGCCTTCACCAGGAGACGCTCGGACGCTATGTCGAGGTCGCACTCCGGGTTGTCGAGAAGAAGGGCGCGGGGCTCCCGGATGAGGGCGCGGGCGATGATCGCGCGCTTCCGGGCGCTCCCTGGCAGGGAGCCCACCCCGATATCCTTCATGGCCTCGAGTCCCAGGTTCTTCATGTTCTCCTCCATCACCTGGCGGTCGTAATCAGAGTAGGGACGGAAGGGTCCGCGGTGGATGTTCCGCCCCAGGAGGAGATAGCTCCCCAGCTTCTCGTCGCCGCAGCAGGGTGGAATCGCGTCAAGGTGGGTGACGACCGTGGCGGAATCACGGGAACGGCGGGGAAGGGGGGCTCCGTTATGGAGTATCGATCCCGAGGAAGGGCGGAGGAGTCCCGCCATGGCCCTGAGCAGCACCGACTTCCCCGCGCCCGAGGCCCCGGCCATGCCCAGAATTTCTCCATCGTTGCAGGTAAGGTTGATTTTTTCAAGAACGGCCCTGCCGCTGATTGCAAGGCCGATGTTGTCCAGCACGATCATGGCTCGCGGTCATCCCGGGGAGGAAGCGGGACCCTGGTCCTCACCGCCCCTGTTCAGTTTTTATTCACGCCCTCTCCGCCGTCCCCGCGGGATTCCTTCTCCGGTGCGGGAGGGGCGCTTTCGTCGGTATCCTTAACCGGCGCGGTCTCCTTTTCGGGCCCGGGCTCCGGCCGGTGCCTGCCCTTGTCGATTTCCCGCGCCAGGGGGGCCAGTGCGGGATCGAGCTTCGCCCGGGCGAGGAAGTCCCCCGCGGCGGAAAGCTCGAGGAGGAGGGCGCGGGCCTTTTCCATTCTTCCCCCTGCGGCGTATGCCTTGCAGAGAAGGTACCTGTCCTCGCTCCCCAGGGAGAGGCCCTCGAAGAGCTCGATCGCGGTATCGTATTCCTTCGCGCCGTAATGGGATTTCGCCAGGAGAAGCCGCGTTTCATAGTCGGTGGACCCGTCGCCGAGGGACTTCAGCACCGTGATGGCTTTTCGATGGTTCTTGCTTTCATGGTAATGGGCCGCGAGTATCTGGAAGACCCTGTTGTATTTCGTCGGACGGTCCTTTGCTTTCTCCGTCAGGGTGAAGAGTTTCTCGAAGTGATCGATATGCCTGACGTCGTGTTCACGGTAATAAACGCTTCCTATCTGGTAATGCACTTCCGGGTTCTCCGGATCCACGGCGTTCGCGCGCTTGAGGGCCTTCATGGCGTCATCGTATTTCCCCATCTTTATCTTCACAAGGGACAGGAGAAGAAGGGCGTCGACTGACCCGGGCCTGTGGGCGAGGGCCCGGTCGATCTCCTTTTCGGCGCCCTGGTAGTCATCGAGGTTGTAGAAGGACGTTCCCCTGCGAAGGCGGATCCCGTAGTCCGCGGAGGGATCGATGAAACCGAATTCCAGGGCCCGGTCGTAGCGGCTGATGGCCCCGCGGTAGTTGTATTTCCGGAAATTGATATCGGCAAGGACCAGCTGCACTTCTGCGTAGAAGGGGATTCGCGACGCGATGGCCTCAAGATACCCCGCGGCCCGGTCAAGTGCCCCGGCGTTGTAAGCCGTCATGCCCAGTTCGAATTTGGGTGCAAGGAATGATCCGTCAAGGGACAGGGCGTTCTGGAACGCGCTCTCTGCCGCCTCGCGGGACCCCCTGTTTTTCAGTTCGATCCCCTTCCGGTATTTCGCGATGGCTTCCTCGTTGTTGCTCCAGAGAAGCTTGTTGATGAGTGTATCGATGCGCTGACGCGCCGAGGCGTCTCCCGTTCTCTCCCACATGGCCCGGCAGATGGTCACCACGCTCTCGTGATCGTGACGCTGCTCGGCCATGACGAGGGCGCTCCAGTACGAGTTGATGAGGTACTGCCGCGATATGTTCGGCAGGGTGATCGCCCTTGTGAAATGCTCTTCCGCCTCGCGATAGTTGCCCCGCATCTTCTCGATTTCCCCGAGGAAATAGCGGGCGTTCCCCGAACCCTCCGACTCCGCCGCCTTGAGGAACATCTCCCGCGCCTGGTCGTACTCCTTCCGCGAGTAGTGCCGCCGTCCCTGTTCGTAGTAGCGGGCCTGGAGCTGGCCTGCCGTCAGGAGCGCGAAGGCTATGAGCAACATGGTGATTCGTGATTTCATGGCCGTATTCCCTTCATGTACCATACCCCGGTAGCCGTGCATAGGATTTTTTCAAAAAAATGCCAGATTTCCACCCCGGATCCCGATTCTGATCAGGCGAGGATCGCGTCGAGGATTCCGTCGGTATCGCTTAGATCGTCGAAGTAGTGATCCGGTTCGAGGGAAATGAGGGTCTCCCGTTCAACCCACCCGGTACCGACGGAAACGGAGACCGCGCCGACCGCGCGGGCGCATTCGATGTCATAAATCGTGTCGCCGATTATGACGATATCCCCGTAATCGAGATCGACGTTGAAGAGATCCCGGATTTTCCGGCGCGCGATGGGGGGCATGTCGTTTCTGAGGGAGGCGTCGTCACCGAAGACGCCGAAGGGGAAATAGCGGAACAGGTCAAAGCGTTCGAGCTTTATCCGCGCGCTTTCCCTGAAATTTCCGGTGAGAAGCCCTCGCAGTATTCCCGTTTCACGCGAGAGGCGTTCCAGGAGGGGCGTAACGCCCGGGAGCATGACCGAGGCGCCGTCCTGGATGTTTATCTCGAGGTGATGAAAATAGCGTTGTTTCAGGGGATCCAGGTTCCGGTTTATCTCCTCCTCCCCGTATCCCATTCCGCGGAGTGATTCCAGGAGTATCAGGGGATCGGTTTTTCCCTGGAAGTCGACGGCCTCCATCGTTCCCACGGTGCCGAAGATTTCCTCGCAGGCCCGGATGAGGGAACGCTTTCCCGCCCCGAAGCATTTAATCAATGTCCCGTCGATGTCGAACAGCAGCGCCCTGATGATAACGTCTCCCCGGTTGGCAATCGGTCCCGTTGATTCCGTCCGTTCTGCGCCGACCCCCGGAATAATGCAAATCATTTTTCTATCACCCACCCCGGATTGCTTGACTCCGGGGGCGCCTCTCCGTATGATGAATGATCAGAACGGTCCCGCGGCGAGCGGGGCCCCCGCCCGGGAGGGCGCAGGCCACGATAAGGAATAATCGAATGAAAATCCTTAACACACGGGCGGACTACGACGTGCTGGGCATCGGTTCGGCCCTTCTCGATCTCACGATTACGGTGAGCGAGGAAGACCTGGGGCGCCTCGGCCTCAGGAAGGGCGAGATGCTCCTGATAGACGAGAAGAAGAGCGGGGAAATACTGCGGAGCCTGGAGGGGAGGCCAATGGTGGTGACCCCG